>JAGBSH010000016.1 GCA_017631885.1 Fibrobacteraceae bacterium | reverse complement strand
GTATAAAAATTATCGACAACAATTCTTGTCCCCTTTTCCCTAGTAGAACAATCATCTCCCAAGGGTTTAGCAAGACAAGTCTCTATTTTCTTTTCTTCTATGTAAACAACAAGAGAATCGCCGGAATAACCAATTAACTGTGTTCTAGAGACATCCTCTTCACTTTCATCCCAGACACTTGAGCACCCCCACATGCATACGCATGCAAACGCGGTTATGGCAACCACAATCAGTCTTTGAAATCCAAACTTTTTCAACAGATTCTTCATACTCTTTTCCTTAAAACTCTTTCCACCTATTTCGAACAAAATAATAGAAATAATAATTATCTAAACATACATAAAGCCTTCATTTCGAGAAGGTCTTTTAAAGCTCGCATATTTTCACTCGAAAAGGAATCTAATGCAAGCTCTACAACATTTTCAAATGAAAATTCTGGGGCAGTTCTATCTACACGAAATTCTGTTGTCTTTTCTGTTTTATTGAATTTATATGTATTTAATTCTTCCCAATCTGATTCACTATCATTACAAAAAATCCTCCGATTGCTCGGAGGATTTAAACTTTTAAAATTTGTTTTAATTATACACCACTGCGGAAACGCTTTGCCCACCATACAACGAATGGTGAAGAAATTGTAATAGATGAATAAGTACCTACAATGATACCTACAACCATTACCAAACCAAAGTCGCGGATAGAAGAACCACCCATAACGGCGAGGATAAGGCAAACAAATAAAGTTGTCATAGATGTAATGATTGTTCTGCTAAAGCATTGGTTAATAGAACTATTTACAAGCGTTGGGAAGTTTGAGCGACCGTAAATTTGAGAATTTTCACGAATACGGTCAAACACCACAATCTTATCGTTAATAGTGTAACCAATCAAAGTAAGCACAGAAGCAATCAAAGCACCATCAACAGAAAGACCCATTAAAGAAATAAATCCTATTGAAATGATGGTATCGTGTATAAGACCAACTAAAGCTCCTACACCAAAACCAAGACCCAATTTACCGAATCTAAACCAAATGTACAAGCAAATTGCAATCCAAGATAAGATAATGGAAAGAATTGCATTAAAGCGAAGTTCTTTACCAATTGTTGGCCCAACTTCGTCACTTGCAATAATTTGAGCTTTTTGACCAGCATCGTCTAAAGCCTTTTGCAAGCGGTCTTTAACGGTTGCGTCGTCTGTTTTCTTTAAGCTAATTTGATACATGTTCTTGGCTTGATCACCATAAGAACGAACCTTTGCATTTGTAAGCCCAGCAGAAGCAGCCACTTTAGAAAGGTCTTCTTCATGAGCGCCAGCTTCTGAATATTGAACAGTATAAACTTGACCACCCAAGAAGTCAATGCTGAAATCAAAGCCACGAACAATCATTATACCAAGGCTTGCTACAAGTAAAATGGCTGAGAAAATAGCAAATACTTTTGACTTTTTAATAATTGGCAAATTAGCTTCATCAATTACACGGAAACCTTTACCAATGCTTAATTTGTTCGCATCGTTTTTAGCAAGGCGCCAATCGAAAATAGCTCTTGTTACAGTCAAAGAACAGAAGAGAGACGTTGCGATACCAATCATCAAAGTGAGACCGAAACCCTTCACAGAACCAGTACCAATCTTGTAAAGAATAAGCGCAGTCAAGAATGTTGTTAAGTTCGAGTCAAAGATTGCGCTGAATGCGCGTTCATAACCTTTAGCAACAGCAGCGCGTGCAAGCGAACCTGCCTTCATTTCTTCACGGATGCGTTCGTAAATAATAACGTTTGCATCTAGCGCCATGCCAAGTACAAGGATAAAACCAACAATACCAGGGAGCGTAAGTGTTGCATTGAATACAGAAAGAACAGCAGCTGTTACAACAGCGTTCAATACAATACCAAAGCAAGCAATTAAACCACCAATGCGATAGTAAGCCACCATGAATACGATACATGCAACAAGACCCCAGAAGCCAGCGCCAAAGCCAGACTTAATGTTGTCTTCACCAAGCGTTGCACCGATGTTTCTGGATTCAATAATGTTCATTGGAGCTTTCAAAGCACCAGCGCGCAAAACAACAGACAAGCGGTTTGCTTCTGCCATGTCATCAAGGCCTGTGATTTGAGCTTCACCATTTGGAATACGGTCACGAATTACCGGAGCGCTTATAACCTGGTTATCCAAAACAATTGCCATTTGTTTGCCAACGTTTGCAGCAGTTACAGCAGAGAACTGCTTTGGACCAACACCGCTGAACTTTAAATTTACAGCTACTTCACCGATATTAACACCATCACCAACACGGTAAGGTCTTGCATCAGCAATGTCTTCACCATCCATTTCAGCACGGCGTTTAAGGAGGTAAAGGCGCTTTGCTTTAACAGCAGATTCTGGGCTGATTTTTTCTAAACCGCTACCGAATGCAAACATCACATCGCGTGGGATAAGCTTTTGAACAGCTTCTAATTCTAAAAGGCGTTTTACTTGTTCTACAGATTCTTCAGCAACAAAACCGCCATTGCCAAAGCTCAAGAAAAGAGAAGAAAGAGAAACTGGGAGTGATGGATCTGCTGGAACCGCCACCGCTTGTTCTTGTGCTACTGGTTCTGTAACACTTGAATCAGCCTTAACAGAATCGGTTGTAGAGGCAACAACAGCTGCACTTGTGTCTTTTAAAGAATCTGCTTTAGCAGTAACTGAATCTACTGCTGGGCTTGCAGAATCTGCTGCAGCTGGGTTAGCTTGACGACCAAGATAAGAATCAATCAAGTTTACAACTTGAGTAAACTTTTCGTTGTCAGAAACTATCTTGAATTCAAGCTTAGCGGTGCTACCAACAAGTTCTTTTGCAGTAGAATCGTCTACACCAGCCAATTCCACAACAATTCGATCGTCACCTTGTGGAGAAATTTGAGGTTCAGAAAGACCATACTGGTCCACGCGGTTGCGAACAATTTCCAAAGACTGTTCCTGGAGGTCTTTGACATTTTCTCCTGGAAGGTCAGAAGCATCTATTTCTAAAGTGATGCTTGTTCCACCAGCCAAATCCAAGCCAAAATTCACTGATTTTTCAGCAAGCTTTGGATTTTCTTTAACGAAAGTTTTTTTCGCTTCACCAGACTTAGTATGGACCTGAATAGAAGGCCATATAGAATAGCAAGCAATTATAATAACAGCGAGAATCACAAATTCACGCAAACCAAATATTTTTTTCTTCATTTGTCAATCCTTTAAAAAAGGCATAAATGTAGGTAGCGCAAATTTAGCAAGTCTTTACCGTTTTGGTAATCTCCCATTCAAAATCAAACCCGTTTTTTACTCTTTGTAAGAGCATTTCGATACAATCTTTGCCATAAATTCTTTGTAAACAGAGACTGTCATGCTCTAATTGCACGTTTAATGTTCCATAAATCAGGGCAGTTTCTTTTTTTCTCCAGGCAATCAAATCTTTAAAAAAGTGGAAAAATTCGTTTTTTTCTTCTGAAAGGAATGTTCCCCAAGGAAAACAACGCCTATTATCGGGGTCTTTTCCGCCTTCCATTGCAATTTCTTCGCCATAATAAATACAAGGAGTTCCAGGCAAAAAGAACAAAAGTGTCCATAGAAATTTCATTCTTTTTAGAGAAGAATTAGGCTGTGATATCAAACGCCTTGTATCGTGACTTGAAAGCAAATTCAAAGGTATTCCAAAACCTGTTTTTGACAATTCTACCAATTCTTGTAAAAATTTTGACCAACCACTTTGAATGTTTTCTTTTGTAGAAAGGAAAAAATCTAACAGCAATTTTCGCAATCTATAATTCATCACACCGTCAAATTGGTCTCCTTGAAGCCAACGACTCGGATTATCCCAGATTTCGCCAACAATATAAGCATCTTTATTAATAGCTTTTACACGACGGCGAAATTCTTGCCAAAAAGAATCATCATCAATTTCATTTGGAACATCTAGTCGCCAACCGTCAATACCGCGTGAAGTCCAATACTCTGCCACAGAAAAAAGAAATTCTCTGACTTCTGGATTTTCTGTATTGAATTTCGGAAGTGCCGGCATGTTCCACCAACATTCATAATTTGGCTCGCCACTATAAGCTTTAAGAGGAAAATTTTTAATGTGAAACCAATTCGCATAAGGCGATTCTTTACCTAACTCAAGAACACTGTCAAATTGGAAAAAACCTCTGGAACAATGGTTAAAAACACCATCTAAAATAACACGTATGCCGCGAGCATGCGCTTCTTTTAACAAGTTGTCAAAATCTTTATCATTCCCAAGAACTGGGTCAATAGAAAAATAATCGTATGTATGATAACGGTGGTTAGAATTACTTTTAAAAATCGGGCAAAGGTACAAAGCGCCTATACCTAAATCTTCTAAGTAATCTAAATGTTCTATAATCCCTTGAAGGTTTCCGCCACACAAATTATTTCTAGTCGGCTTTTCACCCCAAGGTGCAAAAACGCCAGGCACTTTATAATTTTCTGATTTGGCAAACCTGTCTGGAAAAATCTGATAAAACACAGTTTCCCTAACCCATTGCGGGAGGTTATTCACATGTGTAAAATCAGCTACCATTAAATTTTCCAAATCATTCGATTTTTTCTTTCTGAAACCAGATTCCTTATTTCAAAATTCAATGTCCAAGAATTCTGAAGTTCTTCAACTCTAAGCGGAATACGATAAGACCAGTTATGTGGCCCGACTGTTCCAGGAATGTTTATGCGTTCTTCAGAAGCAGGGATAGAATAGAATTGGTTTGATAAAGCAAAAAAGTCTTGTATTGGTAAAATACAAAGCAAACTATTTGCAGAAAGTAAATTCGAAAGAATGCCACGAACGTGATCTGGGTAAAGTTTTTCCGGGGCCATTCCAGATTGGTAAGCATGTCCCCAGAAAAGATTTTTATCAAAATCAGGTTCTTCCCAAAGTCCACGCAATGTAGAAGTATCATGGCAACTAGAAGTACAAACAGAGAGGCGTGGGTAATCGCTCATTTCATAATAAGGAGAATACGGCGAATCCCAGTTTCTACACCAACGTTCTACACGAAGACTTAAAATATCTAGCTTATCTAAAACAAACGGAACACAACGCGGAACAGCACCTAAATCTTCAGCACAAACCAACATGTCTGTTTCTTTTGCAAGCACACTGAGTAATTTTAAAGCATTTTGTTTCCACAAGTCTTCTTGGGCAGAAGCATTTTCTGTTATCAAGCGACGAAGTGTTTCTTGTTCATTTAAAGGAAGCGTAAAGAGAACGGGTTGTTCATACCAATACCAGAACGGATAATAATCATCACCTACTGAAGATGGTACAAAAACACGATTCCAATAAACTTTTAAAAGAGCATCTTTAAAAGCTTGTGGTTCTAAAAGAGAAACAATTGCTTTTTCAGAAGAATATTCTTCTCTGAAAATATAACGGTCTGTTGTTCCTGGCAAATTGCAGAAATATTTTTCAAGCGCCGCTTCGGTATATTCCCCAAGGAAATTCCACAACTGGTCTTTACCAAAATTCGGATTCTTTAAATACTCTAAACTTTCACGACAAAAACCAGCTGCTTGTAAATCTTGCCATTTTAATGGA
The DNA here is from genome assembly GCA_017631885.1 of Fibrobacteraceae bacterium. Classification (GTDB taxonomy): domain Bacteria; phylum Fibrobacterota; class Fibrobacteria; order Fibrobacterales; family Fibrobacteraceae; genus UBA1765. The sequence goes on along the minus strand of JAGBSH010000016.1, from coordinate 1,612 downwards.
ATAGATGGTTCAAATCGCCCAAGCATTCCTGTAACTTCTTTTTGCGGGACTTCCCAGATTCTAAAGAAACCAAGAACGTGGTCAATTCTATAAGCGTTATAAAATTTTGCAGCTTGTCTTAAACGTTTACGCCACCAAGCAAAATCATCTTGTTCTAAAACATCCCAGCGGTAAGTCGGGAACCCCCAATTTTGCCCGCTGTAACTATACATATCAGGAGGAGCGCCAGCTCTATCCGCAAGAGAGAAATAGCCCCGGTGGAACCAAACGTCTGCACTATCTTCATTGATTAAAATAGGGATATCACCTTTTAATCGAACATTCATTTTAGAAAGTTCAGAGACTGCTTTAGAAAATTGAGCTTCAGCTTCCCATTGCATCCAAGCTTGAAAAAGCACATCTTTCTTGTACTTTTTCCAAATTTTTTCAATATCGGCTTCTTCTGGTTCGCGATAATCGTCCCAATCTTTCCAACTAGCTTCTTTGTTTAAAGTTTTTAAAACGGCGTATGCCGCATAAGGGCGAACCCAATCATTTAAAAGCATCCATTGAGCAAGCTTTTTTGATGTTGAAATCATCGAATAACGGATTTCAAAAATTTTCCGCAACATTTCGCGCTTAAAAGAAGCTACTTTATAATAATCCATTCGTGCTTCTTTTTCAAAAGATTCTTGCGCTTTTAGAATTTCATCTTCAAAAGATTTTGAACCTTCTAATGCTTGTAAATTGATAAATATCGGGTTTAAAGCAAAAGCACTGCGAGCGCTATAAGGGCTAGATTCAAAGCCAGTGTCATTAACTGGCAATAGTTGAATAACATTTAATTCACAACTACGTACCCATTGTCCAAAAGGAATCAAATCTAAAAAATCACCAGTGCCGATACTATTTTTACTACGCAAACTGAAAAGTGGTATCGCTACACCTGTCTGAAAAAAAGATAAATCACCATATTGCATGTCCAAAAATTATATTCTATTTTCGAATAAATGCCTACATTTTTCTTTTTTCTTTAACAGAAATGCTATTTATTGGCTAAAAAAGGTGATTTATGAGTTATGAATGCAAAAATCTTTCTGGAACTTTCTGCTTAAAACGCAACAAAGAATGCGACCCAGGTGCTAAAGGTTGCGTTCTTGAAGGCAAATTTTCGTTTCCGTTAAAAGAAAATGGGAAAAAGAAGAAATAAGTGTAGCTTGTTTTTTAAACTTGCCTGCAACTTGCTCGCGGTTCTTGCCCGTAACTTGCTCACGATTCTTGCCCGAGAACCTTGTCACTCGCGATGGAGTGAAAAGATTTTTTTGCGAAGCCTAAATGTAAGCCTGCCACGAGCCACACTTGTGGCGTGGTGGAAGCAATCTCCTTGCTAACAGATGGCCACACTGCGTTCGCCATGACAATCCTGAACTTGTCACTCGCGATGGAACGTAGTGACAGAAGCCATCTCCTCACAAGTAGCACTTGTTTTTGGATTACTTCGCTACGCTCGTAATGACAAAAGCAAGATGGCCGCGTCGTCTTAAAAGACTCCTCGCCATGACAATTCACACTGCGTTCGCGATGACAACTTATTAACAGACAACAGCTCTTGTACAATCAGGCATTGCCGAGC
>JAGBSH010000002.1 GCA_017631885.1 Fibrobacteraceae bacterium | reverse complement strand
CTTCGCAAGCTTCAAGAAGGAGATGGCCTACAGGCGGGACTTCAAGGACATCGAAGACGTGCGGGAGGCCGTTTTCAGGTACATCGAGCTGTTCTACAACCGGAAACGGCTCCATAGTTCGCTGGGATACATGACTCCGGTTGAATATAGGCTGTCAAAACAGGCTGCCTAGACCACAAGGGTATACCACTTAACAAGAAAAAAGGATATATTTAACTTAACCGGTAATGAATATGGTCGTTCATGAACCCACTATTAAAAAAACTACAAATCCATTATGGAAATAATTCCAGCAGTCATTTTTTCTGAAGTTATTGAAAACAAAGTTAATAGTTAGAAATATCAAACAGAAAAGTCTACCCAAAAGAGTAGACTTTTTAAAAGATTAGAACAGAAATTATTTGACTCTTTTGTAGCCAGTTGTGATTTCTGCAAAAGTATAATAAGCGGAGTCGCCTTTTACGGTCATTTCAAAACTCATGCCGAGTTCGTTTTTGCCAACGATTTTTCCGTCTTTGATTTCGCCAAGGAGCGTGCCATTTTCGTTAACAATTTTTACTTTGTTTTCACCGTTAGGTTCTACAGAAAAGCTAAGGGATTCGCCAGACCATTTGCCAAAAAAGTTGTTTGAGTCTTTTGAACAAGCAAATAAACCAGCTAAAATTAAAAGCAATGCTAAAGAAATAATCTTTTTCATATAAATAACTCCATAAAATACTTTCAAAATATACAATATTATATACTAAAAGAATACGAGATATCTTTTAGAAAGTGTAAAATAAAATCAAAATGCAAAGCGGATTCCTACACGGTGTTCAAGTCCAATGCCTTGAGTTAAGTAAGAAAATGCATAATCTAAGGCAAAATTGGAGTAAGCGTAGCCAAGGCCTAAACTGAAAAGTCGGACTTCGTTTGATTCGCCAGGCCTACTTGCTGAAGAAAAGAGTTCTTTGAAATCTCGGCTGATATCTAACCAAGTTCTTGAAAAACCAGCCCTTAAAAAGAAATATTGGCTAAGAGTGTATTCGGCCCCGAGGCGTAAAGCGCTTTCGCTATAGCGGGGGAATGTGGTTTCTCCATATAAAGCAAGGCGAGGAATTGGTCTTGGTTTTAAAAATGCAGAAAGAGCGAATGTTTCGCTCATGGCGTAACTTGAATTTTCATCGTTGTCAGAATAGTCCCGAAGCATAGCTCCGAAATCTCTTGCACTTAAAGAGAATCCATAACGTGCAGAAGAAGAAATCCAAGAAATGCCCCAATCAAAAGCAAGGCCTAAAGCTGTTCTGTCGCCTGAATCATCTGTTAATTTGTCGGTAATTAATTTACTTGTAACGCCGACTTGTATGTGTTTAAACGGGATAAACGCCGAAACAGCAAACAATTGACTCAGCGGTGAGTGTGTTTTACCAGTTTCTTCGGCATTTTCATCAATTTCTTCAATGTCACCATAAGAAATCCAGCCATAACTTGCTTGGAGAATAAGTGGGTTTAATGCTCGAACATAAGTAATAAGGCCTTGGTTTTCTGATAAATCACCTGTGTTCCAATAAAAAGCAAGGTTGTTTTTTTGCCCTTCTGGCACCCGTAGTGCGGCTGGATTTAAAAAACTTATTCCAGGATCGGTGGATGGTTCTGCAGCGTTTGCATTTTCTAAAGCAATATTTCGTGGGCTTTGAAAAAGGGAAACAAATGAAAAAACTTCTTGTCCAGCGTCATTTTGTTTGAAATAAGAGTAAGAAATGCTACTGAATAGCACTAAAAAAATGAATATTTTTGAAAAAAAGTGAAAATTTTTCATAATTACAATTTACAAAATAAAAAAGATTTACTAATATTGGGTGCGTTGGACTAATAGCTCAGTTGGTAGAGCAACGCCCTTTTAAGGCGTGGGTCGAAGGTTCGAGTCCTTCTTAGTTCAGAAAAGACTGGATTCCAAATGGAATCCAGTTTTTTTATTTCCTTTTTTTGAATAGTTTTAATCATTGTTTTTTGGCCTTGAAATGATTGGGCGAAGGCGCTTGCCGCATAATGTAACTACAATGCCTGCTTCGGCAAACATATAATAAGCGGTATCACGGCTATTATTTAACGAAGATTTAGCATCATAATCGTCTTTTGTGACAAAAACTTCAGAAACGCCGGCAAGAGAAATATCTAAAGCGCAACGTTCACAAGGAAACCCAATAACATAAAGCTTTGAACCTTCTGGGACTTTGCCACGTGCGTAATGCAAGGCATTTATTTCTGCATGAACCATAAATGGGTATTTATTGGCTTCAAATTCGTGGTGCGAAATGAATTCATCGGTGTCAGCATCAAGTAAATCATAGGCAAGCATTTGTTTGTGTCTTGTGTATGGAATAGTAGAATCATCAAAACTGGCTGGTGCTCCATTATAACCAGTGCTAATAACACGACCTTCTTTAGAAACAAGTATGGCACCCATTTGGGTGTTTTCGTCTTTAGAAAGTTTTGCTTGCGCAAGCATCATCGCGGTGTAGACTTCGTCTTTTAACTGGGTTCTGTTTTTTTGCATTGGAGATTCCTTTAATTTGTCTAAAAATACTTTTTTTTAGAAAATGTATCACAAAAGATTTTTTCGCATATATCTAATGCTAGTTTTCGGCTTTTGAAATGTCTGAAAATTCTCTTGTTTTATTTTGATTCTTAAATTATATTTGTGGGGCAAAATACTTTGGGGGTGCTCTGGTTTCGACAGGGCTGTTGAAGTGTTGGTTGCATGCCGAGGGTCTGGTTGGCCTCGTAAAAAAACCGGAAAAACATAAGTGCTAACGAAGAATACGCACTCGCAGCCTAATCTTTGAGCTGCGGCGGGCTTGAACTCTTGTCCGGAGGGTGAAAAGTCCGCTCGATAAACCGGACTTGGAATTTTGTATGCCTGGGGCAGAGTTCTGAAATTTTACTAGGCTTTGGGCTTTTTCTAGCCGACCTTCGCAGGCGAGAAAAGTTTGAGCTTTAAAATGAAGGGAAAGCATGTAGTAGCTCGCAGGGATGCGGTTTTGGACAGGAGTTCGACTCTCCTCACCTCCACTAAAAAAGTTTGGCTTATGCCAAGCTTTTTTTTGTAAATGAACTTGTTAATGGTAAATGCTGTGCGAATTGTCATCGCGAACGCAGTTCGAATTGTCATCGCGAACGCAGTGTGGCGATCTTGTTTTTTGTCATTACGAGCATAGCGAAGTAATCCAAAAAACAAGTGTTGCTTGCAAGGAGATTGCTTCTGTCACTACGTTTCTTCGCGAGTGACAAGAACCGCGTGGGAGTAGATTGCCGCGCCGTGTATTCTACACGTCTCGCAATGACAAGAAGTGCTTGCGCATTTCATAGCAATGACAAGAATTGCAGCCAAGAACCGCGACAAGTGTAGAACTGGCAAGGAGATTGCGTCCACCACGCCACAAATGTGGCTCGTGGCAGGCTCACATTTAGGCTTCGCAAAAACATCTTGTTGGGGTTTGCAATGACAAGAGGTGTGGGGTAGTTCGCTTGCAATGAAAAGTCGTGAACAAGTCTTGAATAAATACTTTTATAGTTGAATGAAAATTCAATAAATTAAAGGCTTAGCGGTGTTTTGCTCATTTCTTATTCAGTTAGTGAAATGCGTTTCAATTATTTCAAAAAAAATCTTTGCTTTTTAAGAGAATTTGCTTTTTTGAGCATTTCTTTTTTTGCAAAAGCTAAAATTTCATAAAATTTTAAGGATTTTAGTGTATGCAATGTTGGTTTGCCCGAGGCGCAGTGCCGTATTTTATTGCGGTGTTCCTCTCTAGCTTTGTACAAATGGGACTTTTTATTCTTTTCCAACGCTGGCTTTCTTTTTCGTTTACCGGAGCTAGCTTTTTTTGGAGAAGTATGCTTTTGCAATTCTCTTTGTTTGTTCCTTGTATTTTTATGGTTGCTCCAGCAAGTTTCTTTTCTTGCCGATTCCCTAAAGGGAGAGTTATGGCGTGGTCTTCTTTTGGAATGACATTAACGCTTGTAGCTATTGCTGTTTTATTTGGTTTAGATATTGGTTGGGTGGCGTTTGGTTTAATGCTTTTATTTGGAATATTTCTTTCTATTCATAGCCCTGCAAAACTTGGGATTTTAAAAGAAATTTTTGGCGATGAAAATTTAGCGAAGGCAAATGCCTGGCAGTCATTTTTTGCCATTCTTGGAATGGTTTTAGTCTCTTTTTTAACAATTAGCATTAACCCAGGCGAAGATTCTTTGTTGCATTATGAAATTTTACCTTACATTTTTCTTGGAGTGAGTTTTTTAGGCACTATTTTTTCGTTTTTTATTCATGGCGGTAAAATCAGACCATCAATAAAAATGCGTTCGCCTAAAAGGAATTTGCAGGCAACTTGGTCTGTTCCTTTAATCAGGATGTCTATTTTAGGCCTAGCTATTTTCTGGGGAATTGCCCAGATGTTTGTCGTTCTTTCGCAAGATATATCTGGTGAACAATTGGTTAGCGTTTTTCAAGGGTCTTTGATTTTTGCAGCGATTGGGATTGTGGTTGGCTCTTTTATTGCCGCAAAAGCATCTGAACAATTTGTAGAAATCGGCCTTGTGCCAGTTGCTGCCGTGGGTGCAGCAGTTTCAATGGTTTGTTTATTCTTTGTAGATTCTATTGTATTGACAGCTATTTTTTATGCTTTGCTTGGAATTTTTGCTGGAGCCAATTTTATTGTATTGAAAACGGTTATCCAGCATTATAGTAGGCCGGATTCTTCTGGGCGTGTTTTGGCAGTAGCCAATATGATTCAAATGAGCGTATTGTTTTTATTTCTTGGTGTACAAAGCCTTTTGCTTATCTTTACATCAATTGAAGTCAAAGATTTTTTCTTGATTTTAGCTGTTGTTCTTACAATTTGTTTTGCTTTAACATTAAGACAAACGCCACAAGCTCTTTTGAGAACGGTTTTGCGCTTTTTATTTGCCTTTGTATTCCGTTATCGATTGAAAATTTTTGGAGGAGAAAATATTCCAGAAACAGGACCTGTTTTATTAGTGGGTTCTCATTATAGTTTTATTGATTGGGCGGTTTTACAAATGGCTAGTCCACGCCCGTTAAAAATGGCTAGTAATCGAAATAAATCTAATGCATGGTACCAGCGTTGGTTACGTTATTCTAAATTCCTTATTCAAATTGATCGTAGAAATCCAGAACCGGCTATGCAAGCGATTCGCGAAGCTTTAATGCAAGGCGAAGCTGTTGTCATTTTCCCAGAAGGGGAAGTTTCTAAAACGCCACACATATCGCGTTTTTCTATAGATTATTCTTCTGCGATAAAAGATACAGAATCAAAAATTTTACCATTTTATATTCAAGGACTTTTTGGCGGTCCTTATAGCCATGCAGAAGATAGTATCATGTTTGGACCTGCTTCAACAAGAATTGTAAGCGTTGGTTTTGGCTCGCTTATTCCGGCACAATCTTCTGAAGAAAATATCAGAATACAGTTGCGAGATTTAGCTATTGATACTTGGGAAACCGCTATTTCTTATTACCATACAATTGTCCCGATGTGGCTTCGGGTAATGCGTCGTAGAAAGTTTAAAACAATTCTGATTGACCCGAAAAATGGGCGCCATGTCAGTGCGTATAAAATGATACGTCTGGTTTTATTGCTTTCAAGACGTTTGAGTAGGATTACCCAACAAGAGTCTAATTTAGGCTTTCTTTTGCCTTCAAGTCGTGAAGGTGTTTTAGGATTTTTAAGCATTCTTTCGCTTGGCAAAACCAGTGTGAATTTGAATTATACATCGCCTGCAGATGTAGTAATGGGTTGTATTAAAAATGCCAAAGTAAAAACAGTAGTAACAAGTGAAAACTTTTACGAAAAACTTTGTCAGAAAAATCCAAACTTTTCTGAATTGAAAGAAAAAGTAAAATTCTTCTTTATTGATAAAGAAGAAAATGATATAAGTAAAGTGACTCATTTTATTGTAAGTCTTTTTACAATTTTATCGCCAAAATTTTTAATAGAGTTCTGTTTTTCAGCAACTAAAAAATTATCTGATACGGCTGTTATTTTATTTAGCTCAGGTTCTGAAGGTGTTCCGAAAGGGATTATGCTTTCTCATAAAAATCTGATAGCTAATACCCAGCAAATAGATTCTGTGGTTCGATTGAAAAATAATGATGTGATGCTAGCTGAATTACCTATGTTCCATTCTTTTGGCGTTACTGGAAACATTTTGCTTTCTTTACTTGATGGAATTCCAATGGTCCTTTGCCCAGACCCTACAGATATTAAAACGATGGCTCGGGCATGTGCTGAATATAAAGCGACTATTTTGTTTGGAACTCCGACATTTTTACGCGCCTTTTCTGTGAATCGTTGGGTTCACCCGATGTGTTTAGATTACATTCGCTTTGTAGGTGCTGGTGCCGAAAAATTGCGTCCAGAAATGCGAGAATCATTTAGAATGAAATTTGGAAAAGAAATTTTTGAAGTCTATGGTTGCACTGAAACTGCTCCAATGGCTACTATGAATTCTCCCAATGTTTTGCTTGATGATTTTTTAACAATGGAAAAGTGTTCTAATCGTGAAAGTGTTGGACTCCCTGTTCCTGGTACAAGAATTTGTATAGCAGACCCTGAAACAAATGAATTCTTACCGATTGGTTCAGAAGGTATGGTACTTGTTGGTGGGCCACAGGTGATGAAAGGCTATTTAAACGATGAAACGAGAACAGCTTCTTCTATTGTGATTCGTGAAGGTAAACGTTGGTACAGAACAGGGGATAAAGGCAAAATAGATCAAGATGGGTTTTTGATTTTATTAGACCGTTATAGTCGCTTTGCAAAACTAGGCGGTGAAATGATTTCACTTGGTGCAGTTGAACAGAGAATTAATGAAACCGGAATCTTGGCTGGTATGGAATACTTGACGGTTTCTGTTGCTGATTTGGTCAAAGGTGAACGTATCGTTTTATTGTTTGTCGGCGATAAAAATCCCGATGAAGTGGCTAAAGCACTTCGCCATTCTGGAATACCACCACTTATGCTCCCTGGCAGTGTTTTTGCAGTAGAAGCTTTGCCTAAACTTGGAAGTGGTAAATGGGATTATACAGGTTTGAAAAATATGGCTAATGAACTGATGCAGAGTTTGAAAAAATAGGTGTAAATTTTTTATTTTTGTTTTTATGAACGAAGATGAAAAATGGATGGAAATGGCTTTGCAATCAGCGATGGATGCTTATGAACTTGGCGAAGTTCCTATTGGTTGTGTGATTGTTAAAGATGGACATGTTTTAGGAAAAGGTTATAACCAGGTAGAATCTTTAAAAGATGCAACGGCTCATGCAGAAATTTTAGCAATCGGAGCTGCTGCTTCTAAACTTGAAAACTGGCGTTTAGATGGCTGCACGCTTTATGTTACTTTAGAACCTTGTCCAATGTGTGCGGGTGCAATTCTTAATTCTAGAATTTCTAGAGTAGTTTATGGATCAAAAGATTCTCGTTTTGGTGCTTGTGGCACAAGAAGCGATGTTTTGACGGGTAATGCTCTTTCTAGGCCTGTTTTGGTCGAAGGCGGCATTTTGGCCGAAGAATCTCTTGGTTTAATCCAACATTTTTTCCAAGAAATGCGTGCTAAAAAGGGAGATTCTGGTAAAAAGCCCGATTCTGTCCCTTTAAACAATTAAAATCAAGCCGAAAAAGAATTCGAAAGTTATTTTTACAAAATGAAGTTTTTAGTCTGCATTTTATTTCTTGTTTTAACCGCTTGTAATTCAGACAAGGTAGAACTGGCATTTGGAACAGTTCTTAACAATCAGGAGTATGTATTAGAAGCAAATCTTGATGTTTTAGCTTTGGCTGGTGAAGATTCTTTAGAACCAGAAAGCATGCAAACCAAATTGAAAGTTTTTTCGACATTAACTCAGCTAGAAGTTTATGATGATGGTTCTGCTCGTTATGAAATGCAAGTGGATTCTGTTGACTATTCTTCGAACAAGCGTTCTGTAGAAGAACTGGCTTATATGGAAAAATATTTGCAAACCCAGAATTTCCAATATAAAATAGCGTCAAATGGAACAATGGATACAATTTTTCCAATGGAGAATTTTGTTGCAGTAGATGGAATAAATGAATTAGAAATACCTCGTTTATTTGCTAAAATCCAGCCAGTGCTTCCAGATCATAAAGTGGGTGTTGGTGATTCTTGGGAACGCCATCATTCTTTTAATAACAAAGGTTCTTTGACAACAGTTTATAAAACATTTCGTGTAGAAGATATTTTTTATCATGATGGCTTAAAATTAGCCAAACTGAATCTCGGGGTCCGTTATAAACAACTTGAAGAAGATGCTTCTATAAAGCTTGAAAGTACTGATTTTCTTGTAGGCAAAGGCACTATGCTTTTTGATTTGGTGAATGGTCAAGTGTATTCAATACATTTAGAATTCACTGGTAATTTGAATGTAGCCGATAAATTGAATAATGCCCAAGTTCCAGAATTAAAAATGCACCAGGTTCTTAAGCTAGAACGCAGGGGGGACCATGGGTAGAAGTTTGGCATGGGTTTTAAGCTTTGCATTAATAGCATTTGCCAGCACTCCGTTCCCATTAAAATCAAAAGGGAATGTGGTTTTACAAAAATCAAAAAGTCCTTATCTTCTTGAAGATAACTTTGTTCTTGGCGCTTCGGATACTCTTAAAATTGAAGCAGGTGTTACCGTAAAAATGGGAAGCTTAGCCAAGTTACTTTTGAATGGTACGACAGAAATTTCAGGGACGGTAGATTTTCCAGTGCGTTTCATTCCTGTTGATTCGACAGAAAGTTGGAATGGCATTCATTTTATCGCCACTTCTTCGCCATTTTCTGTGAAATACCTAGTGTTAGAAAAAGCTTTTAGAAATACAGTATCAAACGCAGAAGGCGTTTTTGAAAATACAACATTCATAGATAATTATTATGGAGTCCGTATCCAATCTTCGCCATTGACTTTGTTGCGCAATTGTTCATTTGAAAGAAATCGTTTTGCTATTTCTGTGGCTTCTTCAACTATAGATGCACAAAACCTTTCTGTTCGCAAAAATGTTTTTGGTCTTTACCTTGAAGGACAAGTTGATTTTCGCGGTTCTAAGGAAGGGATTGTTGATAATTTAGAAGACGATGTTCGCTATGGCTCTGTTGCAAGTGGTAAAGAACGAGTTCCGCTATCTGTTTGGCAACGAGTGGAGACTGCTTTTTAGGAGGAATGGTGGAAGAGTCTTTTCGTCGAGCTATACGGAAAATGACAGGTCGTAGTTTGCTGCGACTTGGTGTGCGTCCAAACAGGAGCAAGCTAGAAGCTACTCTTGCGCAGTCCATGTCGGCGAATTGGTCTATTGCACTTTTTGAACATTTAGATGCCGTATCTTCTGAGCCAGAAACAGCAATGAGCGGACCAGAAATGATTTCTTATAGCCCATCGGCCTGGAAGTTAATTGAAAGAGATTTTCCAAAATTACTCGAAGAGACAAGAGAAAAATTTGACGAATTCCGTTTAAAATGGAAACAGCGTTTTTCAACAGATGAATTGCATCGCATGCTTTTGCAAGGGAATTGGGTTGTTGAAAATGAAAATGGTTGGTCGTTGGCTATAAAAAGCAATAAAACAGAAATAAACAACTTTTATTTATCCACTGTTCATTTGATGGTTGGTGATGCAGAAAAATTATTTGTGATGCTTTCTTCTCGCGTATTGCATTTGCAAGAGCGTTTCAGTAAATATTGGCATGAAGAAAGTGCTCTTGATGCAGTGTCTAAAATTTTACCTTGTCTTGAAGCCTCTTTTAGAAAGCGCGAAGAAACTCTTATGACTGATTTGCGAGCTACTCTGGCAAGTGTTGCAAAAGAACGTTTCTCTTCGGCATTTTCCACACGACAAAAAACGCGTGGGTACTCTACATCTTATGCTTGTGTGCGTTCGGTTGGGCGTCTATGGGACCCGAACTTTGCATACGAAAATGCATTTTTAGCATATTTAGAAGATTTTTGTGATTATGCTGTTGGGCTTTGTCTCTTGATGGCAGAATGGTATCGTGATAAATGGTCTCTCTTTTTACGTGGCTTTTCTCGCGGTCAATTGGATTTATTTGGTTCACTTCAAAAAACAGGAACAGAAGCATGAAAAAAGATTCCGGTTTAGTTCTTTTATTGATTGTTGCTAGTGTCATTTTGTTGGCTCTTGCCTCATTGTATTTTGGAGCCCCTTTATTTGGCTGGCTGATTATTGCTTGTATCTTTGCCATTTTCATAGGAACGGCTGTTCGTGATTATCGCCTTTTGCGTTCTTTAGAAGTAGAAGCTAGCATTCTTGAAGAATGTGAAAAATCAGAAAATTACAGTTCACTTTCGGTGGGGTTTGTCGCAGAGCGTTTTAAAGCTGTTAATGCACTTGGAAAATCTTTACAATCTCTTTCTTCTCAAGTTTCTCTTGAATTGTTGAACGCTCGCCTTTCTTTACATTGCGGAAAAAGTGCAAGTGGAGTTGTCATTTTACTTGGCCTTATGGGAACCTTTTTTGGTTTAATGCTTTCCGTTTCTACAGCTGGTAGTACAATTGATAATTCTTCAAGTGTAGCGACAATGAATTCCATACAGGCAATCTTTTCTAATATGAAAGGTATTTTTGGGACAAGCCTTTGTGGTATTTTTGCATCATTGATTCTTGCTTTTATCCATTCTCGATTAGAACGCCGAGCAGAAATTTTTGCTTCTGATTTAGACCTTTGGACTATTTCAAAATTGTTTCCAATGTTTGCTTCTGAAAAAGAAGGAACTTTATCAGATGAAGATAAACTCTGGAATCAAGTGGGTAGTGCCATTGAAAAAACAGGAACTCGTTTAACAGAATCTTTTGAAAAGAGTATTTCTCTTTTAGAAAATCGTTTTTCTTCTGTTATTGATTCTCAAGCACAAAAAATGCAAGAATCGATTGTGACTTTAACGGGTAATATTTCCAATTCTCTTAAAGAGCAAGCCAATAATGCAAGTGTTGAATGGAATGCTATGTTAAAGCGTTTCTCTGATATAGCCGATGCCGGGTTAACATCACAAGATGCCAAATTAAAAGCATTACAAGAATCTTCTGAAAGCCTTTCAGAAACTCTTGGAAAAGAATTGCAAGGTGTTGGTGTTTCTTTAAATGAAACATTTATTACGCTTTCAAAAAATTTAGATTCTCAGATTAAAACGCTTTTGGAATCGAGCATTTCGCAGTGGAATGAATTTATGCAAAAGCTTTCACAAAAAACTGAAGAAACAGAAAACGTCCAGCGTGAAAGTATTAGAACTCTTGCAGATGTGGCTTCTCAAGTGGCTGAAAAAGCACAAGCCGGTTCTTTAGAACTTTCTTCAACAGTTTCTCTTCAGATTGAAGAACTTTCTTCAAAAGTTCAAACTTCTTTTGCAAGTCTTGCCGAAGCTTCTTCTTCATTAGTTGAAACTCAGAAACGCTTGATTGAAGAAATAGAAAATCGTGTGGTTCGTGAAAATGAAGCTTCTTCCTCTCTTGCAGAAGGTATTTCTGAAGCCGCAACTCTTATGCGGGTTAATCAGTCTGAATTTGCGGCGGGCTTAGAAATGTTTAATAAAGGTCTTGAAGCTTTGTTTGAAAAACTTTCTGGTGAAACAGAAGAAAAAGAAGAAGAAGGGTTCCTTGACCAGATTCGTCGTTCTTTGGAAATTTTCCATGAAAGAGCCAGTGAAATTCTTGTAGAAAATGCTGTAAAAACACAAGAAATACTTTTAGAAATTTTAGAACAATCACAACGAGCCGTTCATTTCTCTGAAAAGAATGAAAAGAAAACGGAGGCCTGATGCTTTTTCGTAAAAATCGTGAAGAAAATTCTCCTTGGCACGCTTTTACGGACTTGACTGTTGCTTTGTTGTCTTTGTTTATTCTTGCTTTTGTAGCGATGGCTACATTAAAAGAACAAAAAGCAGAAGATTTAACACGCACCGAAGAAGAAGTTTTAAGTTGTCAAGAAGAAATGCGAAAGATTGCTTCAGAAAGAAACGCCCTTCTTTCTCAATCATTGAAAACCTCTATTGAAAAAGGTTTGATTGCGCTTGATAATGGAAATATCCATATTCAAGCGGCTCTTCTCTTTCCATTGAATGGCGCTGAACTTACGGCCGAAGGTAAAACCGTTATAAAAGCTATTTCTAAGGGGTTATTAGATGTTTTAGATTCTGGTGATGTGATTATGGTTTCTGGATTTACAGATGATACTCCTATTAAATCAGAAATTTATACCAACTGGAATTTGTCTGCAGAACGAGCTGTGAATGTGGTTAAAACTTTAATTAGTTTAGGATTTCCGGCAGAAAGACTTTTTGCAGCAGGCTTTGGAGAATTCCACCCTAAAGTTCCAAATACTTCTGAAGAAAACCGCAAGTTAAATCGTCGTGTAGAAATTGGCGTTACTCCAATACGAAAAATGGAGAATGTTCGTTAATGCAAGTTCGTTTGTCAGAATTGAGAGTCTCATTAGACAATCTTCGCAAATCAGGGAAGATTGGTTATTGGAATCTTTCTTATGGAGAAAGTTTGTGGACTCGTTCTGGAGAATATTTGCAAGTAGGTCTTTTGCAAGAAGCAGAACTTTGTATGAAGCGTTTGGAAAAATGGATGGAACGCCAAATTCCAAAAGTCAAAAAGTTTCAAAAGAAATTACCGCCAATCCAGGCTTTTGATAAAGAATATCTTGAACAACTTTTGAATTTTATCTCTGAACAAATTTCACGTAAACGAATGCTAATTCCTGCACCAGAAAGGGAATCAACAGAACGCCATATAGAACGTTTACGCAAGCGGCTTGTTGAAGGTGATATTTATAGATTGCACGAAGAAATCCTTTCATTGCGAAGTGGCCTTGTGGCTCGCCTTAAAAGGTCTTATCGGGCTCGTTCAGCCATTTTACCAAGAATTGGGACAGATACTCAAGCGTTTGTTTTATCGCCATCGGCAATGGTGGGTTTATACAATTCTCACCAGACATTGGAAAATGTTTTTGCTCTTGTTGGTGAACGTGACCCTATCTGGGTCGAAGACTTTTTGGAATTGTATTCAGAACTTTTCCGTTATGCAGAAACATTAGTTCCCGAAAAGAAATTGAAAAAACTTTGAATCCCATAAATATTCTTTTTTACCTACAATAATTTTCTTTTTTGATAATTATTATATTTCTAGATGTAGATGTTTGGGAATTCGCACTTGTGCGGGAGACTCGGACGTGGTTAAAAAGATAAAAATAGAAACAACAAGTCATATTCCTGCTACTGTCTTTGCTGGTTTAGCAGAGCATGCTATTCCTTTTTTTCAACGACATATCGGAGAACTTAAACAATTCTTTTTTGAACGAAGGGCTTCTTCAGCTGACCCAATTTCTACACTTTCTCTTTTAAAAATGTTTTTGCGTGAACGTAAAATGCCTTTTGATATGCGCCATTATATGATGGCGCAAAGAGAATTTATATGTTCTCGGTTAGGTGAAAAATCTTTAACGCCCGAAGAACGCCAAGCGGCGGTTTCAGAATGGATTCGTCTTTATGCAGAAGATTTAAGAGACAAAGCCATAGAACGCCAATGCCAGTTTCTTGACGAAGAGGCAGAGTGGATTGTTCCTGAAATAGAAGCAATGCTAAAAGATTAAGGTTTTAATCTTCTAGGGAGTCTTGGGAAAGCACCAGTTTCACGAACATGTGGTAATCCACAAATCCAAGCCACACAACGTTCTACACCAAGGCCAAAACCAGCATGAGGTACAGAACCATATTTTCTTAAATCGGTGTACCATTGGTAACTACTTTCTGCTAATCCTTGTGCTTTAATAGCTTCAATCAAAGTATTATAATCTTCTTCGCGTTGACCGCCACCGATAATTTCACCATAACCTTCTGGTGCAAGAATGTCCATATTGCGGACAATTTTTGGATTTTCTGGGTCGGTTTTCATATAGAAAGGTTTGATTTCTTTTGGGTAACCATAAACAATCACAGGTCGGTTAAAAGCGCTACCAATAATGGTTTCATCGCCACCACCAAAATCATCACCCCAATTAAAATTAACTCCTGATTTTTGAATGATTTCAACGGCTTCAGTATAACTGATTCTTGGAAAATTTCCACTAATGACATTTTCTAAAGGAGCACAATCACGTTCAAGAATTTGTAATTCTAATTTGCATTTTTCAAGAACTCTTTTGACAATGGCTTGCACTAAACCTTCGGCAAGTTCCATATCGCCTTCTAAATCCATATAAGCGACTTCTGGCTCTACCATCCAGAATTCTGTTAAATGGCGTCTTGTGTTTGAATTTTCAGCTCTGAAAGTCGGACCAAAACAATAAGCCCTGCCAAAAGCTTCACAAGCGGCTTCCATATAAAGTTGTCCGCTTTGTGATAAATAAGCTTCTTCACCAAAATACGGAGTTTTAAAAAGAGTACTAGAGCCTTCGCATTCATTGGCTGTAAAAAGAGGAGCGTCGATAAGAGTAAAATCTAAATCATCAAAATATTGTCTTATAGCACTAACGATTTGGTGACGGATTTTTAAAATGGCATTTTGTCTTGGAGCTCTTATCCATAAGTGTCTTAAATCCATCAAAAAATCGGTACCGTGTTCTTTTGGGGTAATGGGGTAGGATTTGCTTTCTGAAACGGGAATTACATTTTCAGCGATGATTTCAAGTCCAGAAGGGGATTTTGGATTTTTGACGACTTTTCCTTGAATTTTTACAGAAGATTCTCTTTCAAGGTGGCGCATGATTTCAAAAGTTTCTGTGGAAACATCTTCTTTGGAGGCTATTACTTGAATAAAACCTGTGCCATCTCTGAATTGTAAGAAACATATTTTTCCATTATCTCTTACGCGTAAAACCCAACCAGCTAAAGTAACAGACTGGTCAATATAATCATTTAGGTGTTTGATATAAATTTTTTGTAGCATGCGTAAAAAAATAATAATTCCTATCGTAGTGAGTTTGTCAATTTTATAGATTTAGAGAAATTCTATGATTTACAGAACTTTTATACTTTTGCTGATTTGTGCAAGTCTTTCTTTTGCAAAGACTTCAGTTTCGCAAATGGAGTCAATACCTCTTCCAGGACAATTATCTTATGTTGGAAAAGGAATTTCTTTAGGGTTAGGTTTAGGGACAATTCACCCTCTTTCGGGCGAAGATGATGTTTTAGCCGCTTGGAATGGCGTTTTTGAATATTTTTATGGGACGCATTTTAGTGCTGGCGGAAATGTGTGGATTTATGGCGGTAATATTGATTCACATACTATGATTTTATTTGCTAGGTATCGTGTGCATGGGCGTATTCACTGTAAACTTCATGATAAGTTTTCTTTTTACATAGCTCCATTGTTATGGTTTGAAAATACAGATATTGAAAGTATTCATGATGATATTGTTCACGAAGAAGGTGTGGAATCGGAATGGGTAGAAAAGAAACCAGCTTCTTCAGTAACAGGTGTTTATGAAAATGCTCCTGAACAAAATGGCTTTGCTCTAGGAGGAGAATTAGGATTTGGCTGGAAATTTATCGGAAATTTAGGTCTTACAGGTAATGTGACATTTGAAAAATCATTTTCTACGTCTGTGCTTGTGAATTCGTCTTTTGGTTTTGCCTATGACATTCGCGAGCATTTTTCTTTTTTACAAGAAAATTTTAATGCAGTTTGGCTTTCTTTTGAAGGTTCTTTTAGGCGTTATTTGCAAAAAAAATGGGATAGAACGGCAAGAAATTTCCTTTTTGGTATAAATCTAGCACTTTAATGTCTGACTCTTATATTGACGATTATTTTTTGTTTTGCTAAATTTAGCAACGCTTAAGGACTCCTTAAGCCCCTCCCGGTAGCGTGGTGCTATCGGGCGATAGACCAAAGGGACTAAAAATGAGACAATACGAAACGATGGTAATCATCGACGCTATGATCTCGGACGACGCTATTCAAGCAGAAATCCAAAAGATCAATGACACTATTGTTGCTTCTGGCGAAATTCTCCGTCGCGACGATTGGGGCAAGCGTAAAATGGCTTACCAAATCAATAAAAAAACTCACGGCTTCTATGTTATTTTCTACTATAAGGCAGAATCCTCTGTGGTTTCTACCTTGGAAGCAGCATTTAAGTTAAACGATAACGTTCTCCGTTGGATGACTCTTGTTGACTATCCAATGTCTGAAATCGTTTATGACCAAAATCAAGTGCAGACTTCGGAAGAAATCACTCCGATTGATGCAGAAGATGCGGAGGTTGAATAATGTCTTTCGAAGAAAAGAAACAAGGACCGCGCGTTCGCCGCAAGAAAACTTGCTGGTTTACTGAAAATAAAATCGCTTTTATTGATTACAAAGATGAAAAGACTCTTCGTCGTTTTATCAATGAACGCGGTAAAATCATTCCTCGCCGTATTTCCGGCACGAGTGCAAAGTATCAACGTATGTTGAACGAAGCTATTAAGCGCGCTCGTCAAATGGCTATTCTTCCATTTGTTGCAGATAGCTTACGCTAAGGAGTATTACGATGGAAATTATTCTTAAAGCGAACGTTCCGTATTTAGGTAAAATGTTGGACGTAGTCAAAGTAAAAGACGGCTATGCTCGCAATTACCTTTTCCCGAAAAAACTTGCTATTCGTGCAACTCCGGAAGCAAAGAAAGAAATCGAACGCAACCGTGCTGCTATGGAAGCTCAGTTCCAAAAAGAACTTGCTGCTGCTGGCGATATGGCTGCTAAACTTTCTCTCGTAACAGTTAATATGACTCGTCGCGTTGTAGAAGGTGAACGCCTTTATGGTTCGGTTTCCGCTGCTGATATTGCAGAAGCTATTACTTTACAAGGCATCAAGATTTCTCGCGGCCAGGTTCAATTAGAAGAACCTATTAAGCAACTTGGTGTTTATTCTGTAACAGTAAATGTTTTTAGCGACATTACAGCTACTGTAAAAGTCTGGGTTGTTGCTGAAAATTAATTTTTTCTGAAACGGACTTAAAAAAGGGGAGAGGCTGTTTAAGCCTCTTCTTTTTTCTTTTTGTTGTTTTTTAGAAAGTTTGTTTTTGCTAAATTTAGGGCATGTTGCGAAATATTGCGTTTTTTAGTTTTTTATTTGCCGTAGTTTCCTTTGCTCAAGTTCGTGATTTATTTGCTGAATTTGAAGCCGAAGCAAATGCGGCCGAGGTTTCTTCAAGTAGTCAAGTTTCTTCTTCAAGTGTTCTTGAATCAAGTTCCTCAGTTTTAGTTTCTAGTTCTTCAGAAGTAGTTTCTTCAAGTAGCCAGATTTCTTCTTCAAGTGTTCTTGAATCAAGTTCCTCAGTTTTGGTATCTAGTTCTTCAGAAGTAGTTTCTTCAAGTAGCCAGATTTCTTCTTCAAGTGTTCTTGAATCAAGTTCATCAGCTTTAGTTTCTAGTTCTTCAGAAGTATTTTCTTCAAGTAGTCAAGTTTCTTCTTCAAGTGTTCTTGAATCAAGTTCCTCAGTTTTAGTTTCTAGTTCTTCAGAAGCAGTTTCTTCAAGTAGCCAAGTTTCTTCTTCAAGTGTTCTTGATTCGCTTTCAAGTAGTTCTCTAGAAACGTCTTCTGCAAGTGTAGATTCTGCTATTCAAGTAGCTACTTTGAGTAGTTCTAGTGTTGCTAGTTCGTCTTCTGTTTCCCGGCGTGATATTTTAGGTCCAGTAAAAGTTTCAAAAGTTTATGGCATGGATGAAATCAAAGGCCGCTATAAGAGCCCGCGTAAAGCATTGTTTATGTCACTTGTTCTCCCAGGAACAGGGCAACTTTATGTTGGCGGAAAAACTTTTACCAATGTACGTGGTGGCGTTTATCTTGCTTTAGAAGCTGCACTTTGGGGTGGTTGGTATTATTATTCAGTGCATAAATATAATGACCAGGTTTCTAAGTACAAAAAATTTGCAAAGAAAAATTTCTCTATAGGAACATACGAACAAAAAATGCATGATATTTTTTATGCACTTGATGGAGCCGAAGAAGAAGATGCATTCCGCTTGCGTTATTTGAATTCAAGAGAAGTTTATTGTGAATCTATTTATGGAAAAGCAACTTCTAATGGCTGTTATACAAGTGATAAAGCGTTTTATAACGATGCAAACCATACAAATCGCTTTACTTCAGGTAAAACACTTGGAGAAGATTTAGAAAAGATTAAACTTTATGATGCTGGAGATTTTTACCAACAGATTTCTAGAGAACAATATGTTCTTGGTTGGATAGATGTTGAAAATGAAACATTGCCATCTGATTTGGATTTAGATGACCCGAATGCAGAATTTGTAAAACTTGGTGAATCTTCTGCTCAGAAAAAATACCGTTCCATGCGTTCAAAAGCAAATGATTATGCTGATTTACAAGCTTGGTTCTTTGGTGGAATTATTTTAAATCATCTTGTTTCTGCATTGGATGCTGCATTAACAGCAAACGCTCACAATAAAACACTTTACGAAGAAAAATTATCCTGGTGGGATAAAATGCACCTTGAAGGTTATATAGTTCCATTCCGTGGAGAAAGAGCAACCGTTTTAAATGCGTATTGGAGTTTTTAATGTCCTGTAGGGCATTGCTATTTATTTTCTTGTTGCCAGTTTTGCTTAGTGCACAAACTGTTGTTTCTGTTGATTCTGATATAACAAGAAATAGTGGAAAAAGTATGCCACTGGCTTTAGGAGCTTCAGCGCTTTTGCCTGGTATGGGGGAACTTTATCTTGGAGAATCTTCTTATACGCGCCCATTTGTGTGGGTTGATGCTTCTCTTTGGATGACAACCATTGTGTCTTATATTGTTGGTGAACGTTATATTACAAGTGCGCATAATTATGCCTCTCGTTATGCAGGCTTAAACACATCTTCTAAAAAAATGTCTTTATTGAATGCAGTTGGGGATTATCGAAGTCGTTCTGGTGTAAAGGGGCAGAATTCTTCTCCAGATGATTCTGAAAATTATAATCAGGCTATGTTACGTGCTGGTAAAGCAATAGATTCAGAATTTAAAGCATCTATTGATTGGGATTGGGGTTCAAGTGATAATCCAGAAACCACAAGCCGTAAAGAACATTATAAAGATCTTTTAGGGAATTATCGTATTTCGCGTATGGTTTTTCAAATAGCTGTCGGAGCTCTTGTCGTTAATAGAATAGCTTCTGTTTTAAACACGATGCGTATTTATCGAGCCACCTCTTCTTCTGGTTTTTCATCTTTAGATGTTTCTCCGCGTATTGGATTAGAAGGAGAACGTGGGATAGATTTTTCTGTTCGCTTTTAAAAATTTATTCTAAATAAAGTGAATTAATTTCTTCAATAAATTGCTTTTCAATTTCGCGACGTCTTACTTTTAAGGTCGGTGTGAGTAAACCACTTTCTGCAGAAAGTGTGTCTGGAAGAAGAACCCACCGCCTGATTTGTTCCCAATGATTTAAGTGATGGTTTGTTTTTTGAATGAGTTTTTTTAGACTTTCGTTAATGCGTTTTGATTGCAAAGCTTTTTCTATTTGGAATTCTTCTTTTGGTATTTTTAAAAAGTCCATAGCTGCTTCTGGGTTTAAAAAAAGCAAGGCAGAAACGTATTTACGATTATTGGCTATAATACAAGCTGAAGTAATTAAAGAACTTTTGCAGAGGTCTTCTTCAATAGGTGTTGGAGAAACGTATTTACCGGTACTTGTTTTTAGCATTTCTTTAATGCGACCCGTTAAATAAAGTTGTCCATTTTCGCCCAAAAATCCTTGGTCGCCGGTATGAAAGAAACCATCTTCGGTAAAGAATAGGTTGTTTTTATCATGCAGATTGTGATAGCCTTTAAAAACGCTTTTTCCTTTAACGAGAATTTCATTTTCCGGAGAAAGTTTTAATTCTAAATGTTTTAAAGGTAGCCCCACAGAGCCAGGCCGGCCTTTTTCTTCGGCATTTAATGTGATGACTGGGGAACATTCTGTCATGCCATAACCTTCGTAAATAGGAATCCCGGCGTTTAAAAAGAAGCGACAAACATTTTTGTTTAAAGCGGAACTCCCTGAAATGACATAAGAAAGGTTGTTACCGAAAAGCGTTCTGATTTTACTAAAAATTAAAGAGTCGTAAATTTTTCCTAAAAAATTTGTTGGCTTTTGTGGGTCGTGTGTTTGTGCCCAGCGGATAGCTTTTTTTAATAAAAACTTTTTAGGGTATGGGGTCGTAATAGTTAATTTCTGAATTTTTTCGTAAACCCGTTCTAATAATCTTGGAACAACGGTTATTAAAGATGGAGTGGATTCTTTGAGAAGAATGGCTAATTGTTTTGGGTCGTCTCCAAAGTAAATTGATGTTTTGCAAGAAAGCAAAAAGTAAATAGTCATTCGTTCAAAAATATGAGCCAATGGTAAAATGGATAAGGCTTTATCTTTTTGTGAAAGAGAAACAACTTCTTGAAGTGACTCAAATTGAGAAAGCATATTTTCATGAGTCAGTTCTACGCCTTTAGGAAATCCTGTTGAACCACTTGTATAAATAATTGAAAAAAGAGAATTTGTTAAAATAGATTCTATAGCTTGTTCAAATTCTAAAGTTTTTTCTTTTGAATCCATATTTGTATTCAAAGAAATCAAATCTTCTAAAAAAAGTGTGTTCTGCCGAACCAAATCTGTTTTTTCAAGTTGAATTATCTGGGCAAATAATGAAAGTTTTTCTCTTAAATCGAAATCAATAAATTCTTCTGATTCTAAAATGAGAAAATCAATATTAGAATCCTGTTTCTGGTAGAGAAAATTTTCTTCGGCTAAATTTGGGAAAAAAGGAACGGTAATCGCACCGCATAATTGTATAGCTAAATCACACAGAATCCAGTCCGGAGAATTTTTAAGCATTAAGGCAATATTCATGCCTTTTGAAATGCCTGAATTTTTAAAAGCAAAATAAATGTTTTTTAAGCGAAAAAGGAGCTCTTGATTTGAAAAAGTTAGCCACGCACCATTTTTTTTATAATGCCAAGAAAAAGTGTCTGGAGATTTACAAACACTATAAAACAAAGCAGGTAAAGACTGTGGCAAATTCAAAATAATCTCCCGAAATCAAGGCCATAATTTTTCGAAAGGAGTCCTTCTTTTGAATCTATAAAAACTTTAAAAAAACGCATCAAATTTTTATAAGATGGGTTGTTTAAATCCATTTTATTGAATTTATTTTTGACAACTTCTAATGCAAAATGCAGTTATAGCAAAAGCTCCGGCTACGTTCATGCTAGCTTTTCTTCCACACATAGGAATAGTGACTTTAAAGTCTGCTTCTGCCATAAGTTCAGGAGAAATTCCTAGTTCTTCGTTTCCAAGAATAATTAGTCCTTTTTTAGGCCATGTTACATGAGATATGTCAGGAATATCTTCGCCTGTTTCTAAGGCGATTATAGAATATCCGTTTTCTTTATGAAAACGGATGCAATCCATTGGACTTTCCCAGCGTTTTATAGAAATCCATTCCTGACACCCTCTTGCAGCACTTTTTACGGTTACATGTTCTGTCGATGCACTGTAACCACTCAAGTGAACAGCTTCTAAGCCAAAACAATCTGTGCTTCGGATTATAGAACCGACGTTAAAAGCGCTTCTTAAATTGTGAGCAAGAACGGCAAAAGGAATAGAATTTTCTTTTGCTTCTAATCTGTCTCCAGGTTCTTGTTCTAAATAAACGTCGCGTTCAAAAGAAAGCCCTGCTTCAGAGCGGAAAGTCTTGTATAAATCAATTAATTGCGCCTGATTTTTGCCTTCAAGATGCCTTTCTTGAGAGTAATTCATGTAGGTGGCGTATGTTTCGTATTCGCGTTTTGCTCTTGCTATATCAGAGCCGAGTTGTAAAATAATTACACGCAAAAGTTCTGCCATTCTTTTGGCTTTTGCAGTCTGTGACATAGCATTGAATTTGTGTTCTGGATACATGCTAAAAATGTAGAATTGATACGTAAAAAACTGGGATTTGTTTAGAAAAAAATCTGTGATTTTTCTATCTTTTCAAGTAATGGAAAATTCCCAAAAAATTCGGATTTTAATTACAAATGACGACGGTGTTCATAGTGCTTCGTTGTATTCTCTTGCAAAAGAAATATCATCTATTGCTGAAGTTGTTGTAGTTGCTCCGGATAGAGAACGTAGTGGGATTTCTCAGGCTTTTACTTGTGGCGAAGGGCTTTCACTTAACACCATTCAGAGAGAACCTTTTGTAATGTATTCGGTTTCTGGCACACCGGCAGATTGTGTTAAATTAGCGATTACTGAAAATTTATGTTCTACTATGCCAACGCTAGTTCTTTCGGGCGTGAATTTAGGTGAAAATGCAGGTGTTTCTTCGCTTTATTCTGGAACAGTGGCAGGGGCTAGAGAAGCTTGTCTTTGGGGCGTTCCTGCGATAGCTCTTTCGCTTTCTGAAAGAAATGAAAATCGTATGCCACTTGTCGTTTCTTTTGTAAAGAAAGTTATTGAAGAAAAACTTTTTGAAAATATGCCATTAGGGACTTTTTGGAATGTGAATTTCCCTTTGGATAGTGTTTCTTTTGCTGGTGTGTCTGTCACAACAATGGGTTGTGGAATGTTTTCAGACCATTATGTAATGCGTGAAGGAAAATATTTTTTGGAAGGTGAAAAGGATTACTTAAACGCAAAAACAGATTCCGATGATTATAAACTTTCAAAAGGCTTTATTGTAGTTACACCACACCAGGTGGACCAGACGTCTCTTAAAGAATTAGAACGTTTGCAACAAATCGATTTTAATTTATCAATGGAAGGATAGCAATGTCAGAACAAACTTATTTACCCGGTTCGCAATATACTTCAAATATTGAAGTGGATATGCAAGATGCTTACTTGCGTTATTCTATGAGTGTTATTGTTGCAAGAGCACTCCCAGATGTTCGTGATGGCTTTAAGCCCGTTCACCGCCGCGTTTTGTTTGGCATGCATAAGGTCGGTGCACATTCCAGTGCAAAAACGATGAAGTCTGCGCGCATTGTCGGTGAAGTGATGGGTAAGTACCACCCACATGGTGATGCTGCTATTTATGATACGCTTGTGCGTATGACACAAGATTTCTCCTTGCGTTATCCGATTGTTCGCGGGCAAGGAAACTTTGGTTCTATTGATGGCGATAGTGCAGCAGCAATGCGTTATACCGAAGCCAAACTGGCAACTCTTGGTGAGTTGATGCTTGAAGATTTGGATAAAGATACAGTCGATATGGTTCCTAACTACGACGCCTCGTTAGAAGAACCAGAAGTCTTGCCGTCAGTTCTTCCGAACTTGTTGATAAATGGTTCTACAGGTATTGCTGTGGGTATGGCTACTTCTATGGCTCCACACAACTTGATAGAAATTACTAAAGCAATTCATGCCGTGTGTGAAAATCCAGAAATTTCAGGAGAAGAATTGCTCCAATACGTAAGTGGTCCGGATTTCCCTACAGGTGCAACAATTTGTGGCCGTGCTGGTATTCGTGATGCTTATTTAACAGGTTCTGGTAAAGTTCGCGTTCGTGCAAAAGTTTCTACAGAAGAAGACAAAAATGGCCGTGTCCGTTTGATTGTTACAGAAATTCCTTACATGGTGAACAAAGCAATGCTTGTCAAAAAAATAGCAGAACTTGTTCGCGATAAAAAGTTAGAAGGAATCAGCGATTTACGCGATGAATCTAAAAAGGATATTCGCGTAGTTATTGAACTTAAAAAAGGTTATGATTCTGAAGTTGTTTTGAATAACCTTTACAAGTACACTCAATTACAAGATACATTTAGCATTAATAACCTTGTATTGGTAAATAAAACACCAAAAGTTCTTCCTTTAAAAGATTTGATTTCTCATTACATTGAACACCGTGTAGAAGTCATTATCAGAAAATCTCAGTTTGAACTTAAAAAGTCAAAAGATCGCCAGCATATTATTGAAGGCTTGCTTATTGCTCAAGATAATATCGATGAAGTTGTCTCTCTTATCAGAGCTGCAGAGTCAAGAGATGCTGCAAAGCTTGCTTTGATTGAACGTTTTAACTTAGATGATGTTCAGGCTCAAGCTATTGTGAATATGACTCTTGGTGCCCTCACTGGCATGGAACGTGAAAAATTGCAGAACGAATATAAAACACTTCAAGCTTATATTGAAGAATTAGAAGATATTCTTGCAAGACGCGAACGCCAAATTGAAATTCTTTTGCAACGCCTTGATGAAGTGACTCAAAAATATGGCGATGAACGCCGCACTTCTATCGAAGATAATGTAGAAGATTTTGATTATGAAGACCTTTTGACAGAAGAAGAACAAGTTATAACTTTAAGTAAAGAAGGCTATATTCGTCGTTTGCCAATTGATACATTTAAAGCACAAAATCGTGGCGGTAAAGGAATCATTGGCGCAAAACTTAAAGAAGAAGATAACGTAGAACAAATCTTTACGGCAAGTACACATAGTTACCTTTTGATATTCTCTAATAAAGGTCGTGCTTATTGGACAAAAGTTTATCGCTTGCCAGAAGGAACACGTAACGGAAAAGGTCGTCCGATTGTAAACTTCATTGAACTTACAGAAGGTGAAAAGGTTTCTGCCATTGTTCCTGTTCGTAAATTCGAAGGCTATTTCTGTCTTGTCTTTGCAACAAAGAAAGGCGTTATCAATAAAATGGATCTCAAACTTTTCTCAAATCCAAGAAAAGGTGGTGTGAATGCTATTTCTCTTGATGAAGATGATGAATTGGTAAAAGTCCAATTGGTTGGTTTCACACAAGAAGAATACGAAGCACAGCAGAATGTTTCTGAAACAGAAGATGATAATCTTTCTGAAGAAGAACTTGATGATGATTCTTCAGACAATGACGATTCTGTAAAGGAAAAACAACCTATCGGAAACGATTTGTTAATGCTTGCCACTAAAAAAGGTCAGGCAATAACATTCTCAATAAAAGCTTGTCGTGCTATGGGCAGAGGTACTCATGGGGTTCGTGGCATAAAACTTTCTGCTGGCGACGAAGTGATTTCGCTTCTTTGGTTGAAATCAGAAAATAAAGTTTTGACCCTTACAGAAAATGGTTATGGCAAACGTACGGAACCTGGTGAGTATCGTATTACAAGACGTGGTGGTAAAGGTGTTAAAAACTTAAATATCACAGAAAAAACAGGTGAAGCTGTTTTTGTAGAAAGCGTTGCTGATGATTACGATTTGATTATTACTAGCCGCGAAGGTCAAGTTATTAGAACTGCAGCCGATGGCGTTCGTGTAACAGGTCGTGTTTCTCAAGGTGTAAAAGTGATTACATTAAGAGAAGGTGATTCTGTTCAAGATGCGACAGCTTTGCCAAGTGTTGAAGATTTAGAACAAGATGCAGTTGCTTCACAAGAATCATTTCAAGAAACAGTAGATTCTTCTTCAAGTGAAATAGTAGCTCAAGAAGATTCTGAAACTACTGCAGAAGAATAAATTTTCATCAGCTTTTTAAAGCCTTCTTTCGGGAAGGCTTTTTTAGCAGAGTTAAGTTAAAAAAAGGAATATTATGGACAAAGCAACATTAAAAGAAATGCTTTTATCTGTAGAACCTATTGTTAGAGAAGCAGGGCTTTCTGCTTTAAGTCTCCAGGACAATTTAACCGATGTGCGCTATAAAAGTGCAAAAGATGTCGTGACATCTGCAGATATTTCAAGTGAAAAAATAATTGTGGAAGGAATTTCAAAATTATTTCCAGAGCATTCTATTCGGACAGAAGAAGCCGGGCGTATCGAAAAAGAAAATCCTTCTTTGTGGACATGGGTAATTGATCCTTTGGATGGTACAGTTAATTTTAGTCGAGGGCTTCCTTTATGGGGCGTTTCTGTTGCTTTGCTTTATGATTCAAAACCAATACTTGCTCTTTGCTACTTGCCAAAACTTTCTGAAATGTTTATTGCGTATCAAGGCGGTGGTTGCTTTTTGAATGGCAAACGAATTTTTGTGAGTGAAACGTCTGTAATGGAACAAGCGATTGTTTCAAATGGCGATTTTAATGTTGGCGATGTCGAAAAAATTCATAATGAAAATTTAAAGAATTTTTCAGCAGAGGCTAAAAATTGTATGCGAGTCAAATGCTTTGGTTCTGCGGTTACAGAAGGGAGTTTTTTAGCAGCAGGGCATTTAGACGCTTTTGTAATGACTATGAGTTATCCTTGGGATATTGCAGGGATTGCTTTACTTGTTGAAGAAGCAGGTGGAAAAGCTACACGTTTAGACGGAAATCCACTTCAATTTATTGATGGCGAACAAGCTCTTTTTTCAAATGGTATTTTACACGAAAATTTTTTAGAAATTCTTAGAAAATAAAATAAACACCAGCAAAAAGAATGAGCCCAGCATAAATTCCGCCAAGTAAATCATCGGCCATAACGCCTAAAGCGCCAGGCAAGGCTTCTAATTTTTTGATACCGAGTGGTTTTAAAATATCAAAGAAACGGAACAAAGCAAATCCGATTAAAATAAGCCAGGGGTATTGCAAAATAATTTCTGGTGCAATAAATGCAAATGCCATCCATTGCCCAGAAACTTCATCGATAACAATCCAACCAGGGTCTTCTGAATTTGTGTCTTTCATTGCCTTTTTAGCAAAAGGAATCCCTAAGAAAAAAACGCAAATAGCAAGTAACGCAAAGCAACCCATAAAAGATATTTTCGCTAATGGGTAGGCTAAAAGTGCTGCCGCTAAACTCCCATAAGTTCCAGGCATTTTGGGGAGAGTTCCTGAGCCTAAAAAGGTGGTTATTAAAAACGTAAATTTATCCGTTTTTTTCCATGGTTTATTCATGAGTCCATCCTTCGGCAATTTTTAATTCTTCTTGTTGCTTTAAATTGCGCTTTTTTGCCCAAACATTCCAAAGGTCAATAAATTTTAAACGTAGCGCTTCGGTGCCGATGTTTTCAAGCGCACTTATTTGTAAAGCGTCGGGGTAGTTAGCGAGTAATTCTTCACGGCGTTCTTTTGAAGCACTTTCTGCTTTGTTAAAAACGAGAATTCTTGGAATAGTTTCGTCAACAATAGAAGAAAGAACTTTTTGAGTGACTTCTAAATGTTCTTTATAATCTAATGCAGAAGCATCAACAACTTCTAAAAGGCAATCGGCGTGAGCCGCGATTCCAAGGGTGCTTCTGAATGTTTCAACTAAATGGTGGGGAAGTTTTCTAATAAATCCAACCGTATCAGAAAGGATAATAGAATTTCCGTTTCCGAGATAAAGTTTTCTAGTCGTAGAATCAAGTGTTGCAAAAAGTTTATTTTCGACATAAACATCTGCACCAGTTAAGCGATTAGTAAGAGTACTTTTGCCGGCGTTTGTATAGCCAACAATCCCCACATGAAAAATATCATAACGTTTTTCTGCGGCTCTATCGCGTGCGGATTCTATTTTTTGCAATTTCTTTTTTAAATCGCGAATTCTGTTGCGGATAAGGCGTCTATCCGTTTCAAGTTGGGTTTCGCCCGGACCTTTTGTGCCAATACCGCCATTATGTTGCCTACATAAATGCGTCCATGCTCTTGTAAGGCGTGGCATAATGTATTGTAATTGCGCAATTTCAACCATCAAACGGCTTTCGGCAGTAATAGCGTGTTTGGCAAAAATATCAAGAATAAGGCCTGTTCTGTCTAAAACTTTTATACCGGGCAAACGATTTTCCAAGTTCCTGACTTGAGAACCAGAAAGGTCTTCGTCAAAAACAAGCATTTTGACTTTTTGATTTTCAAGTGCTTGTCTTATTTCTTCAATTTTACCTTCACCAATTAAAGTAGAAGGGTTAAACGCCTGAAGATTTTGCATAAAAGTTTCAACAACTTCAGCTCCAGCCGTTTCAGCTAAACGCCGCAACTCTTCTAAATGTTCCAAAGCCAAACGCCCCCGGAGTTTTGGGGTTGAAATGCCAACGAGAATGGCACGTTCCGGGAGTTTAGTCTGGTCTATCGCCATTAAATACTATCAATGATTTCGTTGAATATCTTTGAAGGACGCATGCATTTAGCAAGAAGTTCTTTTTCTGGCAAGTAGTAACCGCCGATAGAAACCGGAGCCCCTTGAACACTCAGCAAATCATTGTTAATAACACTTTCATTTTCGGAAAGCTTTTGAGCAATAGGAATAAAGCGTTCTTGCAATTCTTTGTCATCTGTTTGTTCTGCTAAGCATTTAGCCCAGTAAAGCGCTAAATAGAAATGAGAACCACGGTTATCAATTTCTCCGATTTTACGAGCAGGCGTCTTGTTATTTTCAAGAATCATGCCATTAGCTTTATCAAGAGTATCAGCAAGAACTTTTGCCTTTGAATTTTCAGAAACTAAAGAAAGGTGTTCAAAAGAAACCGCTAACGCAAAATATTCACCAAGTGAATCCCAGCGCAAATAGTTTTCTGCCAAAAGCTGTTGGACTTGTTTTGGAGCGCTGCCACCAGCACCCGTTTCAAACATGCCACCGCCATTCATTAAAGGAACAATGGAAAGCATTTTAGCCGAAGTACCGACTTCAAGAATGGGGAATAAATCGGTCAAGTAATCGCGCAAAACGTTCCCTGTAACAGAAATCGTATCAAGCCCATTTTTAGCACGAACCATAGATTCTTTGATAGCTTCTCTTGGAGAAAGAATGCGGATATCCAAACCATTCAAATCGTGGTCTTTTAAATATTCACGAACTTTTTTCTCCACTTCTCTATCGTGTGCTCTATTTGGGTCTAGCCAGAAAAAGGCTGGCGTATTAGAAAGTCTTGAACGGTTGACGGCGAGTTTAACCCAATCTTTAATCGAAGCATCTTTTGCCTGACACATGCGGAAAATATCGCCCTTAGAAACTTTCTGAGAAAGAAGCACTTCGCCTTTTTCATTCACCGCACGAATTTCGCCAGAACCTTCAGCAATAAAAGTCTTATCGTGAGAGCCGTATTCTTCTGCTTGTTTAGCCATTAAGCCCACATTAGAAACGCTTCCCATAGTGACAGGGTCAAAAGCTCCGTTTTCTTTACAGAACAGAATTGCTTCATCGTAAATACAAGCATAAGAACGGTCTGGAATAACGGCTTTTGTCTCTTGCAAATCGCCATTTTTATTCCACATTTTTCCAGAGTTTCTTATCATAGCAGGCATTGAAGCATCAATAATCACATCACTAGGAACGTTCAAATTGGTAATTCCTTTGTCGGAATCAACCATAGCAAGGTCTGGACCTTCGTCAAGCACTTGTTGTATAGCGGCTTTAATTTCTGCTTCTTTTTCATGGCAAGCAATACGCTTGTAAAGATCGCCAAGACCATTATTTGGGTCAACGCCTAATTCTTTAAAAAGGCTTTCGTATTTTTCAAAAACATCTTTAAAGAAAACTTTAACCACAGCACCAAATAAAACCGGGTCAGAAACTTTCATCATAGTTGCTTTTAAGTGAACAGAAAAAAGAGTCCCTTCCGCTTTTGCTTTTTGCTTTTCTTCAGAAAGGAATTTTTCAAGTTCATCACGGCGTAAAACCGCAGCATCTAAAATTTCACCTTTTAAAAGAGGAGCTTGTTTTCTAAGAACAACTATTTCGCCAGATTCTTTAACCCATTCAATTTGGAACGAATCGTTATCATTTAAAGTAATAGATTTTTCGGTTTCGTAAAAATCGCCACAAGACATACTTGCAACATGGGTTTTAGAATCACAAGACCATGCACCCATTTTATGCGGGTGTTTTTTCGCGTATTCTTTAACAGCTCTTGGAGCGCGTCTATCAGAATTACCTTCGCGTAAAACAGGGTTCACAGCAGAACCTTTTACTTTATCATAGCGGGCTTTAATTTCTTTTTCTTGTTCATTACTTGGATTTTCTGGGTAATCAGGAACAGCAAAACCTTTTTGTTGCAATTCAAGAATCGTCGCTTTTAATTGAGGAATCGAAGCAGAAATATTAGGCAACTTAATAATGTTTGCAGTTGGATCTTGCGTCAAAGCGCCTAAAAAAGCCAGGTCATCAGAAAAACGTTTTTCTTCTGGAAGCTTATCTGCAAAGGCCGCGCAAATGCGGGCCGCAAGAGAAATATCTTTTGAAAGAACATCAATACCAGCCGTTTTTGCAAAAGCAGAAACAATAGGCAAAAGGGATTGAGTAGCAAGGAAAGGGGATTCGTCAGTGATGGTATAAAAAATATTCTGTGTCATATTCCAAAAATAAAATTATTCTAGTCGCTCGTAAAATTCTTCATTAAAAAAGTTCTTTTTTCTTATAACATTTTTGGGCGTTGGCCTAAAGGCCCCGAGCTAAAAGCGTTATTAGGTGGCGCGTGCCACCTATCCGTTCAGCCTCGCTCCCTTAAAAAGCCAACAAAAAAATCCCGCGAGTCCTAACCCATTCGGGCTTTTATCTCTAACGCAAAAGAATTCTCTTCTAAAAAACAAGCCTATAGCCCAACAAATAACATCACAAAATTCTTACACACAAAATTGACAAGATTTTTATTCCTTAATATCTTTGAAAACGGATTGGATGGAAAAATATTTTTATGTATAAAGGAATAAAAATAATTATGAATGGTTCATCTAATACGATTTATTATGTAGTAAAATGGATTGAAATTGTATGGACAAAAATTATGAATTGGATGGGGGTATGAGATGAGGTTAATTATTATTTATTTCCTTTCAATAATAATTTTAGGATGTAGTTTGATTGATTCTTATGATAATTGTGCTGGAAGTACAGGAAATTATGGGAAAGAAGTTGGAATAAATAAGTATTATTCGTTTAGGGAATATCATTTATACGTAGAGGAAAGATTTAATACATCCAAAAACAAAATGGAGTATTTTTACCATCATGTTTTTTTTAAAGAAAATCTGGAATTACGTGATGATTCAACGTTTTTTTATACCCAAATATGGGAACATTTTTCAGATTCAAACAGTAAAGAAATTATAGCGGATACAATGGAATATATGTCTGGTTCTTATTATATAATGCCAGTTGAAGGCGAAAGATGGCATAAATTCCTTTTAAAAACAGATTCCATTTTTATCAAATGGAGAATTCAACGAGGCAGTCTTATAATAGATGAACAATATCATTCTGAACCCTTTATCGCTCAGCATGATTCTATATTACTTAATGTTGATTTGCAGGATTCTTGCTTTACACTTGCTGAATGGTATCAAGAACCCGACGATATATCTTTTTCGTGTCCTGACCCTTACATTTCAAAAACTCGGACTTTTTGCGCCAATTCATCTTATAAAGATTCGTCAATTGTAGGGGTAGTTATACAATAAAAACGTGACCCGCCGGCGAAGCCGGCGGTTCTTCATATACGGGCGTAGCCCTACAATACTAGCGGCGTGCAAGGGCGCGCACGTCAATCTGCCACCTGCAAGAGTCCTTACTAGGCCGCCCGTAAACGGGCACTACTTGTCAAACATAGACTGTTGTTCGCCCAATTTATCCTCCTCGAATGTGTAATTTTTTTCTGTAAATTAATGAATTGTATTTTTTTGGGAAATAAATATAAACTCTGAACTTTTAGAAACTCTTA
This sequence comes from Fibrobacteraceae bacterium, assembly GCA_017631885.1. Classification (GTDB taxonomy): domain Bacteria; phylum Fibrobacterota; class Fibrobacteria; order Fibrobacterales; family Fibrobacteraceae; genus UBA1765. The sequence continues at coordinate 34,364 of JAGBSH010000002.1, read as the reverse complement.
TCAACAATGGACCTGATTATATTCAGGAATTGTTACGGATTGGATTAAATGAAGCCATGCGAATGGAATGAGCAAAGTTTCTGAACGCTCATGCCTATGAAAGGACAAAAAAGCGAAATGGTTATGCTAATGGTTTTAAACCCAAAACATTGAACACGCGAGTGGGACCTATTACATTTGCAATACCACAAACTAGAAATTCTGATTTTTATCCTAAATCGTTAAGCAAAGGCTTACGTTCTGAAAGAGCATTAACCATAGCGATGATGGAAATGTATTTACACGGAGTTTCTACTCGTAATGTCACAAAAATTTTAGAAGAAATGTGCGGATTAGAAGTTAGTTCTACACAGGTATCTAATGCAGCCAAAAGAATTGATGAGGAACTTAATTTATTTAAAAACAGGCCTCTGGGTGAATATTCTGTATTGTTTGTTGATGCAGAATACCAGCGTGTTAGAATTAATGGTTCAGTTGTTGATGTTGCAAATTGGCTAGAAAAAAAACGTGGAAGATTCATTAACATATTTTGATTTTCATGAATTTTGGTGGTCAAAAATAAGAACATCTAATTGCATAGAAAGGTTAAATCGTGAAATAAAAAGGCGTACACAAATAATAGGCGTTTTTCCAAACATTGAATCTAGCGAACATCTCATAGGCGCTATCCTTATGGAAAAAAATGAAGATTGGATGAATGAAAATGCTTATCTTTCTACTAAAACAAATTAATTCCCGTTTTTTTCTTTTATTTTACAGAAACTTTCTGCGCTCGGTCATGTCAGATTGAGCAAGCTCATCTGCCGCGACACTCGCTTGCGAAGTTTTACAGAAAAATACTTGCATTATCATCCTCCTCTAATTGTTGTCGTATATACGCCTTAATTCGGTCTGCGTTTTTACCAGCAGTGTCAACATAGTAACCACGACACCAAAACACTCGGTTCCTGTACTTGTTTTTCAGTTCTGGGATTGTATCAAACAATTCCAGACTGCTCTTTCCCTTCAAATATCCCATGAAACTTGATACCGAGAGTTTGGGCGGTATCGCCACAAGCATATGTATATGGTCAGGGCAAACCTCCGCCGCAATTATCTCCACATCCTTCCATTCACAAAGTTTCCTTAGAATTTTTCCTACGATTTCCCGTTTCTGGTTGTAGAGTATCTTCCTTCTGAACTTTGGTGCAAACACGATGTGGTACTTGCAATTCCATGTGGTATGTGCTGTCGATTTATTTCTATCATTCATTTTAAATCCTTTGTGATTATTGTTACGCAGTTGGCAGACCGCATTTCAATAATAGTCAAAGGATTTTTTCATGACCGCCAGAAGGCTTTTACGGAACTACCGGCGTAGCCGGTAGTTTTCTGTATACAATAAAAAAACGCTAGAAAACTAGCGTTTTTAACTACAAAATTTAAAAGAAAAATTATCGGATAGTAGAAGTCAAGCGGAAGGCAAGCCCGATATCGTTTAATTCTTCTTCGCTATAAACACTGAATTGGAGTTTGGACTTACCAAGTTTTTTCACTAAAGCTGCAGTCCAAGCAAGTTCACTTGCATTAGGTTGTTTTGCAGAAACTTCATCGCGGTCTTTAATATATTCCACTTCAAATAAGAAATTGTCTAAAACACCAAATGTCGGGATTTCAAGACCAACATAGAATGGGAGCCAAGCTTCGCCAGGTTTTAAATAACTTGGATCTTTTCTGACAAAATTAGGAACAGTTTCAACCAAGTCTTCGTCTTGTGTATAGAAACAAGCTAATTCACCATAAAGTCTTAAATTAGGGATAATGGAAAAACTAGCGTAAGTAGCTACACGGTGTGTGATATAAGAAGTATTTTGGACAACATCAATAGCATTTGTTCTGTAAGCAAATTTCATTTCAAGTGGGAATGTAAACTTCAAAGATTCTTCTACGCGGACATAACCAGTATTAGCTTTGTTGTCACTTGTAGCAAGCATAACATTTAATTGAGACAAGCCATGCTTAAACCCGAGTTCCATTGCATTGTGGGCTTGGTCACGCATCCAAAGACCTCGAGCAGACAAGTCTTTATCAATGTAAGTACCAAAGTGTGTTGATTGAGACCAGTCCGTTTTCCAATGACCAAGTTTAAAATTCAAAAGAGTGCTTTCGCCTAATTTCCATTTATAATTAACCCAATATAAATCAGCTAAAATTTTATCGTAATTTTTTCCGTCGATATTGTTACCGAATTCAGGAGCAAAAATACGCATCATAACCAAAGCGTCAAAAGCATCGGATTTGTATTCAGCGCCAAGGTTCGCGCGAAGCCAGAGGGAAGAAAGATTGTTGTCTTCATCTTCAATAGATTTTGTGGCTTGAGTCTGTACGTTTCCTTTTAAATTCAAGGAATAATTGTCACCAGCAAAGCTTGTCCCTAGTAAAACAAGTAAAGAAGAAATAAGAAATTTGAGTTTCATAATGTCTCCGGTAAAAAAGTTTGTGAAAAATTAGCATTCTCTCTTTATTTGGCAAGGATTTTTTTAACCTAATGTAAGTTTTATTCAAGATTTTTAGAACATTTTAAAAAATCTCTTTACTATCTTTAGAAAGTAAAATCAATTAAGTAACACTTTTTGCATTTTACGGTTTGGAGAATATATGGATATCAAGAAAACAATGGTTTCTTGCTTTATTGTAGGAACTTTAGCATTTGCCGCTGATTTGCAGCCCAATAAAACGCACGCTGTTTTAAGTGTGACTTACACCAATTTTGAAGAAGTCCCGCAGCGCAATAAAAAATTGACTTTTGTCGGTGTGAAAAAGCCAAAAAACAAAATTACGGTGCGCACCGATAATTATGGCGAAGCTTCTTTCCATATTCCGCGCGAAGATTCTTATAAAATCCTTTGCCAGAGTTTAACCGGCCCGTTTGAATGTGGAGAAACGCCTTATGTTTCTCTCAAGGCTAGTTCTGGTGGCATTACAGTAGAATTTGACGATACTCGTGCAGAATTGGTAGGTGTTACATTTAAGGCTGGCAGTGCTGAATTAGTGCCAAGTTCTTTGAAAACGTTAAACGCTTCAATTGAAGGCTTAAAGCGAAACGCTAAAGCCAAAGTAGAAATTGAAGGTCATACAAGTTCTGAAGGTTCAGAAGAATTGAATCAGAAACTTTCTGAAGACAGAGCAAATAGTGTTCGCAATTACATGATTTCAAAAGGAATTGCTGCAGATAGGGTGACGGCTGTTGGCTATGGTCCAACGCGTCCAAAAGCAGATAATGCAACAGAATCTGGCAGAAAAGCCAATCGTCGAATTGAAATCAAAGTATTGAACCCAGACGAAGTAAACGTTTCTGAAGAAGAATAATGTAATACTTCAAAGTTGTATTATTTTTTAATCCAAAGTAAAACCCCTTTGCCTTATTAACGGCAAAGGGGAATTTTTATAAACTTGACGTTAAATCACACTAGATTACAGACAAGGTTTTTCCGGTGTGAAGTTTTGTTTTTTCGTTACAAAGAATTCAAAAAGGCTTCAGCTTTTTCAAATTGTCCTTGAAGAGATTTTGAACCAGTTCCGCCTTCAATATTACGCCTTTCAATGGAATAAATAAAGGTTAATTTTTCTTTGATTTCTTTTGGTGATTTTACGCCGGCATTTTCCCATTCTTCATCAGAAAGTTCTGTAAATTCTTTCTTTTGTTTTGCCGCTTCGCCAACTAAAGAACCTACAATATGGTGAGCATCACGGAAAGGAATTCCTGATTCTACAAGTAAATCTGCTAAGTCGGTTGCAAGTAATGCCGGCAACATGCGATTTTCCATTTTATCAAAATTGAATGTTGCGGTTTCAAGAGCTTCTTGCATAACCTGAAGAATAACTTTTACTGTTTTTACAGAATCAATAACAGGTTCTTTATCTTCTTGAAGGTCTCGGCTATAAGAAAGAGGAGCGCCTTTTACCAATGTGAAAAGGGCTGTGTAGTTCCCAATCATTCTGCCAGATTTGCCTCTAATCAATTCCATACTATCAGGATTTTTCTTTTGCGGCATCATAGAAGAACCACTACTGAAAGCGTCGTGTAATGTAAGGAATGAAAATTCGCTAGAACTCCAGTTGACAAAGTCTTCGGCGTAACGACTAAGTGTAGAAGCTACGATAGAAAGGTCTGCTAAAAATTCTAATGCCATGTCGCGATGGCTAACGGCATCAATGCTGTTTGGGCTTGGGGCTTCAAAACCAAGAGCTTTTGCAACTTGTTTTCTGCGGTAAGGGAAAGCACTCCCTGCAATAGCGCCAGAACCTAAAGGAAGCTCTTTATGTAAAGCAAGGAAGTTTTTTAATCTGCAAATATCGCGACTTAAGGCAAAGAAAAAACTCATTAAATAATGGCTGAAATAAATAGGCTGGGCTTGTTGCAAATGCGTGTAACCCGGCATAATTTTTCCGATATATTTTTTAGAAAGTTCTAAAAGGGTATTGGCTAGATTTTTTTCTAAAACAAGAATTTCTTCGGCGCGATGGCGCATATAAAGTTTAAAATCGGTGCTGACTTGGTCGTTACGGCTTCTGCCAGTATGGATTTTTTTGCCTAATTGCCCGATTCTCTCTGTTAAAACGCGTTCAACGGCCATGTGCACATCTTCGTCGCCATCGTTCCATAAAGCAACACCATTTTTATAATCAGCGAGAATCCCTTGCAAACCAGAAACAATCTGACTGTATTCTTCTTCTGTTAAAACGCCAGATTCAACAAGTCCTTTTCCGTGAGCAATAGAACCTTGAATATCTTCTTCAATAAGTTCTTGGTCAAAAGCCAAACTAAAACTCAAATCAATCATACTTTGAGCCATGCCACTTTCAAAACGACCATCCCACATTTTTTTGGAATTACTCATAAATAAAACCTCAACCATTTTGGTTATTTTTAAACCACAATATTATGCCTAAAAGATAGAAATTAAAATATTTTTAAAAGGGAAGTCTGTTGTAATTTTCGCGAACGTATTTTGAAGGGTAGGCATTAAAATGCCACCATTCAGAAGGTAAAGCAATAAAGCCAGCCTTTTTCATAATCTGGCGTAATATTTCACGATTCTTAACTTGTTCTGTTGAAAGGCGTCCTGTTTTAAGAGCTTCTTTTTCACCTTGTTTACCAGCCGCCGCTTCAAAAGAATCAAAATCAGTTCCCATATCAAGAATAACACCATTAGAGTCTTTTAAAGTCAAATCTAAAGCAAGTCCAAAATTATGCATGCCGCCAGGGTTTGGGCTTGAAACAAAATGCGAATAAGGAGTGTTTCTTACTGTTTTCCGCAAAGCTTCTTGTGCGTATAATGGCCGCGCTGCATCAAAAATGACAAAAGTAAAACCAGGAAAGTCTTGTTTTAAAATTTGGATAGCTTTCTTTAATTTTTTCTCTGCATCGCGGTGTAAAAAAGCCCTTTTACCGCCACAATATAAATCGTGTCCAGAAAAATTTTCAAAAGTCCCATAACGCAAATCTAAAACCAGTCCTTCTAAAGAAGTTATTTCAACATAGCTTTTAGATTTTTCCATCAAAGCATAGAATTTCTCAGCTTCTTTACAAAAGCGTTTAGGCTCCTTAGGGTGCGTTGGAACAAAAGGAGTATTTATGTTTTGCGCAATACAGAACGACAAAAAGAAAAAAAGAATTACGAGCAAGGTCAATTTTTTTGGCATGGATTAGTTACCAAATAAAATATCTACACCGAATTGCAAGTAAAGTCCCATTCCTTTGGCCATAAGTGGAACGAGTTCAATATCACCATTTTTAGAAACGTTTCTGGTAACTTGCGAGCGCTCTCTTGCATTTTCGCCACCTAAGAATCTAAGTGCCGCCACATCAAGATTTGCAAAAATATTGTCAGCTTCTACAAAGAAACGAATGCGGTTGATAAACTTTATGTCTCGTGTAATGTCTAAATTCACTCGGAAATCGGTTCTGAACAAGTCTGTGAATTCTTTGAAATCACGGATTTTTCTAGTTCCCATATCGCCTTCTTTTTGTGGCAAGCTGACTTCATAATAATAAAGTGGGCGATGCCAAGCCGCATGGTGAGAAAGGATAAAGGATAACAAAGAATCTTTACGAGGATAATATCTGAAATGGGTGACCATATCTAAGCGCGCATTGGATTCAAATGGAATAGAGCGATTGTCTTTGAGCTCGTATTCGCCATAGGTTGAACCCAGATTTGTGCCAAGAGAAAAATGGTGAGATGTTTTCCATTCAAGCGTTGCAGAAGCTCCGGAAACCCATGCAAAATCAGCATTACTCAATTCTTTGTAATGAGCAAAAGCTTTTGGAGTGGGGAGTTCCGGGTTGTGATAATATCTCCCAAAAGTATGGGCAGAGAAATCTAAATATTTCGTGCGGTAACCTGCACCAATTTTAGCAGAAGTTCCAGATTCTACTAAGCCATGCATTTCACCGCCTTCAACAGAATATTCCCAATCGCTACGATAGGCGGCGTTACCAAATAATCTAAATGATTCTCCTAAACGTTTTTCAGCATCTAAAGAAGCAAGTGGAGCGCCGTTTCCATCAAAGTCAAATACCGCACCACCAGCAACAGAAGCAGTATAAGAATCTTCATTCCAGTTTAAACGAGAAACCCAATGGATTACAGGAGCGCTCATATCGGTAGATGTATTGAAATTATCTGGGTAAGAACGTTCAAGAAAATGATAATCCAATAAAAGAGAAGAACTTAGATTAGCGTTAAGGATATTTCCTTTAAAATTCTTATCAAGTCCTAGAGTAAGTTTGGTGTGTTCAAAATTATAAGCATCAATCAAAGCAGCATCTACTCCAGAAACATTTTTTCGGAAAGCGGTTGTGTCGCGTAATGTATCAGAAAGATTTTCATGAACAAGACCAATATGCCAACTTGTTCCTAGAGGTGCATTGTATTCTAAACCAAGAACAATGTATTCTTGAGTTCCTTTTATAATGTTTACGCTATTGACTTCGTCTAAACGCTGAGCGGTGTCTTGCCGGACTGTGTATTCATCATTACTATAAAGAGCACGCAAAGCCCAAGAGTCACCAGTAGAATCGTTACCTGTTAATTGCACATAACCATCATAGGCAGTCATATTATACGGGTCCGAAGAAGATACACGGCAGTCGCTGCAATCTTCTTCACTTTTTGAAAATTCAGAGAAAAATTTATCGCCCATATTTTGAAGCATACCTGGGTTTAAAACGCGGACAGAAGCTTTTAATTCGTTCCATATAAAGAATGGTGTACTTATGTTTCCTTCAAACATTGTTGTGGCAGCAGAAACTCTTCCGGAAAGGCCTTTTTCTTCTACATCAGGAATATATTGGAGTGCGGTTGCTAACCCCTCTGTTACAGGGCCTTCACCGTAATCATCGTGAAATTCAAGCCCACTAAGAACATGAGGATTTACAACTGAAAAGTTTCCTGGAAATCCAAAATCTAAGTGCCGCATATTAGGCACGCGTAATTTCCCTAAATGGTAAGCGATATCACTAGCTCTTGAACCGTCGTAATAAAGAGCACTTGAAAAATCTTTTTGTCCTGAAATGCCTGGCATTTGGCTTAAGTGTTCCGTGAGATCAAAACGCATACCAGCTGCATCTTCTAAAGATTCAACTTTAACTTCACGCTTAGCTTCAAAACGTTTTGTTTCTTCGCCACTAATGATAGTACTTTGTCCTAAATCGCGGACATTTGGAACTAATTGAACAATAACATCTAGATAGTCAGCAAATTCGTTTGCTGCGATAGAAAGCGTGTCATAACCTTCTTTGTAAAAAACAAGTTTTGCGTTTTTTGAATCAAGTTCTAATTCGAAACGGCCTTGAGCATTAGTTTTTCCAATTTCTTTGCCCGATTGGTAAGTGATTTTAGCATCTGAAATAGGCATGTCGGTTTCAGTTTCAAGCACAACACCGATAAATGGAGTCTGGGCTCCAAAAGCAAAAAGAATAGCTGTATTCATCCAAAAAAATACAGAACGCAATGACATATAATCCTCAAAAAATATTATGAACCGATTACATCCACAGAGAGTTATAATGCTGAATGCAACCTGTTCTAGATTAGATAAAAGTAGAAAATTTTATGTTAGGATATTTGTGGTTTAGAACTTCAATAGGAAAAAGTCAGTATTCCTAGAAATTCAGAAATTATTTAAAATCAAAAAAATAAAAGGAGAGATTTTTCTAAAATTTATAAAAACCTTTTTAAACTAGACTATGCTTTCTTTTTTCTTTATGTCTCTTGTCGTGGCCTTAGCTCCAGGGCCGGATAATTTTTTTGTCTTAATGCAAAGCGCTTCATTTGGTAGGCGCGCCGGTTTTTTAGTTATTGCAGGGATTTCTACCGGGATTTTAATACAGACTCTTTTACAAATTTCAGGCCTTTCTCTTTTAGTTGTTCATTCGCCAAAGGCATTTTTTGTTCTCCAATGTCTAGGTGCTTGTTATCTTCTTTATTTAGCCTTTCTTTCTTTTCGCTATGTTCCAAGTGAAAAATCGTCTAAAGGGGTAGAAGCCTTATCTTCTCTAGCTCTTTATCGCCGAGGCTTGTTGATGAATCTTTCAAACCCAAAAGCAGTACTTTTTTTACTTTCATTTTTACCGCCTGCTGTAAATCCATCTCTTTCTGTACCGGTGCATTGGCAAATAGCAGGTTTAGGTTTTATGTTCTTGCTTTCGACATTAATAGTTTTTGGTGGGGTAGCTATTCTTGCAGGGAGTTTAAGGCCTTTTCTAGAAAAACACCCAAGATTTGAAGTTTATTTACAACGCCTATCCGGAGTTGTTTTTGCAATTCTTGCTATTTCTCTTTTTGCCAGTTGATTTAGGAACAACGCAAACGTTGGCCAACTCTTATAATGGAATTACGGCGAAGGCCATTCAATTTGCAAAGTTTTTGAACAGAAATCCCATACATCCGAGCAATTTTTCCAAGAGTATCGCCCCTGCGAACGCGGTAAATTCTGTACTTCGAAAGTTCAGATTGGATTAAATCGTAATCGGTTTCTAAATCTTTTAACGCAATTTCAGTACCATTCGCTAAAACAATTCCTTCGGCAAAATCAAAAATCAAAGAAGGGTCAATAGACATTTTTTTGTATGTAATTTCAAAATGCAAGTGTGAACCCGTAGAACGACCCGTGTTACCACCTAAACCAATGAGTTGTCCAGAAAAGACTTTTTCACCATATTTAACTAGCCGTTTAGAAAGGTGAGCATATACTGTTCTTGTTCCATTATCGTGTTCTAAAACGACATAATGACCATAACCGCGGCGTTCATAAGCGGCTTTTACTACTTTGCCAGAAAAGGCTGCAAGAATAGAATCGCCTTTAAAAACTTTTACATCTATACCTTTATGCATTCTGTATTTACGAACGCCATAAGGAGAGGTTATTCGAACAGCTCGCCCTGTTGGTAGAGTAGCGTTTTCAAAGAACAAAGTTTGAGAAGAATGCGAGTTGAATTTTTCTGAATTAGAAGAGTCTAAAGCGTTTTCTGGTTCGCTATCAGAAGTTTCATTGGCGTAAAGTTCTTGATTGCTTTCATTTTCTAAAGAATCTGCAATAACTGCTTCATTTTCTTTTTCCAAGAGAACTTCGTGTTTTGGAATAAAAATTTTAGGTTGGTCTGAATTTGTCGGAGTACTAGAAGTTTTGTCTAAAGAAAGTAAATTGCGAAAGAATGAAAATGGGGAGTCTGATTTAGTTTCTGTATAATTTTCATTTTGCGAAACGTTTTGTCGTTTCCCTGTGTGTGCATAGGTAAGAGAAAAAGCTATGCAAAGTACATTGAGTAAAATCAATATTCGCAAAAACATGGCTAAAGGATAGAAAATTTTTGCAAAAATTCCAGTAGAATACTTATATTTGGTCTGTAAAACTTTAGGTTAAAGGATTTTTATATGGCAAAAAAAGTTCAAGACGCACTAAAAGACCTCGTTTCTCTTTGCAAACGCCGTGGTTTTATTTTTCCAGGCTCTGAAATTTACGATGGTTTGGCCAATACTTGGGATTATGGTCCGTATGGAATTGAATTAAAACGTAACATCAAAAATCTTTGGTGGAAAAAATTTGTTTCTTCTCGTCCTGATGTTTTAGGTCTTGATAGTTCTATCCTTTTGAATCCTAAAGTTTGGGTTGCTTCTGGTCACGTTGGTAATTTTTCTGATCCATTAGTTGATTGTAAAGCTTGTCGTGAACGTTTCCGTGCAGACCAACTTTTAGAAGAAAAATTAGGGGATGGTGCTGCTGCTGGTAAAAATTTCGAAGAAATTGATGCCATGATGAAAGAAAATGCTATTGAATGCCCAAGTTGTGGAAAATCAGATTGGACACAACCAAGAGCATTTAACTTAATGTTCCAGACAGAAATTGGTGTTGTAGAAGGTGCTGGTAACAAGGTTTATTTACGCCCAGAAACGGCTCAAGGTATTTTTATCAACTTTAAAAATATCATGGATAACGTTCGCCCTAAAATTCCTTTTGGTGTAGGGCAAATTGGTAAATCATTCCGTAACGAAATTACTCCGGGTAACTTTATTTTCAGAACTCGTGAATTCGAACAGATGGAACTTGAATTTTTCTGTGAACCAGGAACAGAAGTTGAATGGTACAACTACTGGAAAGAATTCTGCATGAAATGGCTTGTAGAAGAACTTGGCATTACAGAAAACAAACTTCGCTTGCGTGAACACGCTAAAGAAGAACTTTCCCATTATTCTAATGGAACAAGTGATGTTGAATACGAATTCCCATTTGGTTGGGGTGAACTCTGGGGTATTGCTAGCCGTACTGATTTTGATTTAAAACAACACCAAGAACATTCTCGTGTTAAACAAGAATATTATGATGCCGTAAATAACAAACGCTATGTGCCGTTTGTTGTTGAACCATCTCTTGGCGTTGACCGTTTGTTGCTTGTACTTCTTTGCGATGCTTACGATGTAGAACAACTTGAAAATGACGAACGCACGGTTATGCATTTCCACCCAAGCGTAGCTCCTGTCAAGGCTGCTGTTTTGCCACTTGTTAAAAAAGGCAAGGTAAAAGAAAAAGCCGAAGAAATTTTCCAGAAGCTTATTAAGCGTTGGAATGTGGAATACGATGAAACCCAGTCTATTGGTAAACGTTATCGCCGTCAAGATGAACTTGGCACACCATTCTGTATTACAGTTGATTTTGATACAGTCGGCGAAGGCGAAAGTGATGCTTCTAAACTTGGTTTTGTAACGGTTCGCGAACGTGATTCTATGAAACAAGAATTAGTAGCGATTGAAAATTTAGAAGCTTATCTTGCAGAAAAAATAGGTTATTAATTTTTATCGAATCAAAAAAAAGGCGCTTTTTTAAAGCGCCTTTTTTTTGTTAATTTGGTTCTGCTTGTAAAAATTCACTTAATGAATAAGCATAGCAAACGACATCGCCAGTTTCTTGCAATCGAAACGCTTTAATGTGGCCAATGCCTTCAAATAAAATAGCATCATCAAGGCTGTCAAATTTTGAAATAACGGGGAGCCTTGATTTTTCAAAAGGGTAGCCTTCTTGTAAAATGGCTGCACATTCGTATTCTGGGTCCATATCGTAAATAGCTAAATGCAAATTTTTATCGCTTTCATTCCCACTAAAAAGAATTTCGGCCCCTTCAATAGAGTCTCCGATTTTAACAGAAAAAGAGCCAACAAGACCTTTTTCTTGGAGTGATTTGCACCATAAATCGAAATCAATTTGTCCCATAAACCTTCACTATTGTTTGTGTTGGAAAAAATACCAACAACTTTCCCAAAGATATATTTTTAACTGTTTAAAAGTAGATTTCTATTTCTTGAGTGTGAAAAATGACAAATAAAATTTCCCGAAAGTAAAACTTTCGGGAAATTTTATTGAAAAAATATGCAATAATTTTTAATGAAGCTTTTCTGCTGCTTGAAGAACTGCAAAAATCATACCAGGACGGAAATATTTTCCAGCAGTATATTTTAAAGCAGTGCTATGCAAAAGATGGAAAAGAGTTTCTGCTTCCACTTTATTGGCTTTAGCCACTTTTCCATAAACTTTATTAAACGCAGCAAGCGTGCGAGGTAAAGCTGGCGAAATTCTTGAGTCAGCAAGAATAGCTTTAGAGGCAAGCAAAGCTTTGTGTAATTTCTTTGCATTAGCAGAAGAAAGGTTTAAAGCATTTTGCAATGTTTCAGAGTGGAGTTTGCAACTACCGTTAAAGCCTTCTGGAGCCGCAAATGGAATTCTAGCTTCATCATAAAGGTTACGAACCATACTATCCAATAAATCTTCAGCTTCAGATTTCATACCATGAAGAGTCATAGCAGAAGCAATGCTGTATTGGATGCCAATCCAAACATCGTGAGCTTGGAAATTAAATTCATCAAGAGGGGAACCATCTTTATGAACCAAGTTAGCGCAACCAATTAAGGAACTATTTTTCTTGTAATTCGTTTCAAATATTTTCTTCAATGTTCTACGAGCTTTATCTTCGTCAGTAATTGGAGAAAGATCTAAAAGTCTAAGGTAAGTGTCTGCAAGCATAGCGTCGGCAAATACGTCATCATTATCAAGGTCGAGCTTTTTCTTCCAAGAATCTTTAAATGCTTTTGGACAACAAGAAGTAAGCCATTCCTTTTTATAACGGCGGTATTCTTTACGCGATAAATCCAAATCTTCTGGAATTTCTGCAGTATTTAACCAGTGGTTGATTTCAGAAACTGCAAGAACATGATCTTCTGGCAAAGAAAGTGTTGATGCTGTTTTCTTACGTAAAGTTTCAAAATGAGCAAAATCCACATCTTGCATTTCAAGTGGAGTGGCAAAGAAATGGAAATAACCTTCTTTTTCATCCCAAAGAGCGTTGTGGAAATCTTCTGCAGCAATTTCAGATTTAGCAATCCAATCAACAGCTTTATCTTTATCACCAAGAATGTCAGCAATAGCAGCAGCAGCTCTTAAGCCAGCAATCCAAAGAGAACCACAATAAACTGAAATGCCATGGCTTGAAAGGTTATCAAACGTATCATCTGTACCATGTGTCAATGGGAAGGTTTGGCCTTCGCCCACCATGCGTTCTAAGTATTCCATGCAAGCATATACTGCTTCTTTACATTCTTGTAAAATGGAAATGTTACCAGAAACGCGATAATGGCGTAAAACCATCAGCACAAACTTTGGAGCTAAATCTTTCCATTCTTTAACATTGTGCCAATCGTAAGCATCTGGTTTTGCATCAAATGGACTGCCAAGGTCATGAATAACAGCACCATAAACAGCACGTGGGCCTTCTAATTTTGGATCTGGCAAATCAGCGTATGGGTGGTTTACATATTCATGATGGCGGCGTCTTGTGTTATCTACATCGAGAATTGCTTTTGCAAAGCGTTGCATTACAGCGCCATCAAGACGAGGCATTAATTGGAGTAATGCAAAACTACCATAGAAATAAACATCTAAAGAGTTAAAGAAAGGGTAGTCTGCGCATTCACGAACAAGAAAACGATCTTCTTTATCCCAAACAGTTGCTTCTGCTAAGAAACTCAAAGTATTTAAAGCTAAGCTTCTTGTTTTATCAATAGCCCCTTTTGAAGTAGAAATACGTTTTAAAGCATTTTCAGGGATTAAATCTTGATAAACTTTCAAGGAATCTCTAAAGAGAGAATCATTTTTTAATGCTTCAAGAAGTATCGCACGAACGCGTCCAAAAGGTTCAGGGAAGAATGTTGTGTATTTCTTTTGACTTTCAAGGCCATTCAACTTAATCTGAGGGAAGTCTAAAACCATGTTGAATTGGAAAGAAACTTTTGCTTTAGGTTTTAAAACAGCAGTTACTACGAGAGCTGTTGCAATAGTTTCGCGGCCACTATAAACATTTTTCACAAAAGTTTTTGAAATTCTACCGCTTTGGAGAGCTTCTTTTAAAACAGAGGCTTCGTCATCAATGTAACACATTGGTTTAACAGAAACGTTGAGGTTGTCCTTTTCGTTCCAAGCAGCGCTTATTGCCATACAACCATCAAAATCGCTTTCCACTAAACGTTCTTGGTTGTAGAATTCTACACCGCGAACAAGTCTGCCATCATCGGCTTTCAAGTCAAAACGAACAGCTTTTGGGTTTCTTGCGGCAGGAACTAATACAAAAGAAGAATCTTGAACACCTTGACGATCTTTACGGACTTGATAACCGCATAAAGATTCTTGCATTTGAACAATAGTCACTTCTCGAGTTTCTTTAGAAGTATTTTCTAAAGTGTATTCGGTTGCAGAAACTGGGAGACTAGAAAGTCTTTCGTTTTTAGGGATAACATAACTGAATTGTTCGCGTTCAATCTTTATATTTTTTGAAGAGAATTTTGTTTCGCTCACAGGATAAAGTGCGCGATAATTCATTTTTGTTGGGTCAAAACCAGGCACGCCTAAAAATTCGTTTTCTTCGCCCCACGCAGCACTAAGTGCAGAAGACGATGAAATTGGAAAACCAACACAGCCATCAAAGAAATCAATTAAAACAAAACGATTCAATTGGGCAGAAGATTTGTCACCTTTATTCAGTAAAGCTTGAGTTCTGTCGCTCCATTCAGTATTCCAACGGACAAAAGCCTCTGAGTTATTTGCAAAGAATTTTTTGTCATTGACAATTTTTGCAAGTTTTTCTTCGGCTTCTTTTAAGACTAACCCTGCAAAAAGAGATTCGCCTTTAGCGTTACGCAAAGTATATTTAGCATCTTTTTGTTGGAATGAAGCAAAATTGAAAATTTTAAGTCTGGTATCTTTTTCTACAACAGCTTCTCTGAAAAAGAAATTGTTGAGACGCATATCGGCTGGATTTTCTGAACGAACTTGAATGCCAGGAACAAGGTTCATTACAGGGGTTGTTCCGGCAGGCGTAACAGTAAATGTAGAACCAATACCGCCAACAGCGATACCTGTTGAGGAAGGAGTCGTTGAAAGAGGAGTGTACCAAGGTTGTATAAATTCAACAGCAAGTCCTGGAGTCATAAGGTGCTTAACTGAATTGTCAATTTTGGCATTTTGGAGATAATCCGAAAATTTCATAGAATCCTAACCCGAAATAAAAGTGAAACGTGTCCCAAAATTAGATATTTTTCTTTAAGATTTGTATCTAGTTTTTAATAAATGACTTAAAAATCATAAAGAAACTTTGATATTAATGAAAAAATATTTTTTAGCAGAGTTTATTATATTTGGGCTCATGTTTTCATTTGGTGTTATGGCCTCTGGCGGCGGAAGTAATTTTAAAGCCTTGCTCTCTAAAGTGAAGGAAGGTTTATTGCCAGCAAAATGTCTTTTTTTAATAGTTAATAATGGGGATTGTGGTGCTGTTCAAATAGCAAAAGAATACGGCGTTCCTTGTTTTCATATTTCTTCTAAAACACATCCAGATGAACATGAATATGAAAAAGCTTTGCTTAAGGTATTTGAAGAAAATCCGATAGATTTGCTATTGTTAGCGGGTTATATGAAAAAAATTCCGGATTCTCTTGTTGAAAAGCTTCCGGAGAGAATTCTAAATATCCACCCTTCGCTGTTGCCAAAGTATGGAGGCAAGGGTTTTTGGGGATTAAACGTTCACAGAGGTGTTCTTGAAAATCAAGAAAAAGAATCTGGAGCAACGGTCCACCTTGTTTCTTCTGAAATTGATAAAGGTAAAATTTTAGCACAGACTTCGGTACCAGTTTTAGAAGGGGATTCTCCGGAAGAACTTGCTGCAAGAGTTTTAAAGCAAGAACATTCTCTTTATTGGAATACGGTTTTAAATTACGCTAAAACATTGGGACTTCTCTAATGAAAAAAAAGACTCCAGAATTTTTACTAGATGTAAAAAATCCATTTGAAGGAGAAAAACTTTTAAAAGAGTATGCAAATGGAAAAATCATTATTGGAGTTGATGAAGTCGGCAGAGGCCCTTTGGCCGGTCCGGTAGTTGCTTGCGCTGTAGTTCTTAAAGATTCTTGTATTTGCGATTCTTTAAACGATTCTAAAAAAATACCAAGAAAAAAAAGAGAGGCAATTTTTGAGCAAGTGAAAGAATCTTGTGCATGTTATGCTATAGCAAGTGCAAGTGTTGAAGAAATTGATGCGTTAAATATTCTCGAAGCTAATTTTTTAGCTATGCGGCGCGCACTTTCTGCAATTGGTATTTTGAATTTAGAACATACTTTGCCAGAATTACCTATTGAATCTAATGGGGTATTGAAAGCGTCAGATAATTTTTTAATTGCTGTTGATGGAAATTTATTAATCCGGAAAGTTCAAGAAGAATATCAGATTCCTGTTGTAAAAGGCGATGCAAAAATAGCGTCTATATCTGCCGCTTCTATTTTAGCCAAAGTTTATAGAGACCGTTTAATGGATAAACTAGGTGAAAGTTTTCCCATGTATGATTTTTCAAATAATGCTGGCTATGGGACAAAAAAGCATTTAGAAGCGTTGCAAAAATACGGACTTTCTCCTGTTCATAGAAAAACATTTCGCCCTAAAAGTTTAAATCTAGAATAGAAATTTTACCCCTAAACAGGGAAAAATGAAATAAGCATTTTATGCAAGTAAAATGCTTAAACAAAAAGTCTTTATTGCTACAAGCTAAAAACTAATTGCTGCCTTCTAGTTTATTTTTCTTATAATGAGAATCGCCTACAAATAAGAACAATAAAAATCCCAATAAAACTGCAATAGATGCAGCGAAAAATACAGTGGCGTAATTAGAATAATCTGCAATAATTCCGCCAATAAAAACGCCTGCACCAATACCTAAATCCCATCCAGAAAGATAAGTGCTAGAAGCTGTTCCACGTTGGTTGTGTCTTGCCATATTGACAAACATGGTTTGATAACCTGGGCATAAAAAGCCATGAGCAATGCCTACAAAAAGGGCCGCCCCAAAAAAGACAACAGGAGTATGGAAAAAAGAAAATGCTCCATAAGTTAAAACCAGAATAGCAAAACCTATTTTAACGCAAATTAAAAGGTAGCCTTTATCTACATAAGGACTTGTAATAAGTCTGCTTGCAATCATTCCGACAGCAATTAAAGCATAAAAGTAACCAGTACCGCTTTGAAGATTGATTTCTTCAGCATAGAGGTTCATGTAATTGATAACAGGTCCATAAGCTAAGCCAACGAAAATAATACTTATAAATTGAGGAATAGCGCTAGTTAAAAAGAATCTGTCTAAAGAAAGTCCTGTATTTTTCTTTGCGGGTGTTTTAAGTGGGACTTTTAAAAAAGTAAGTAAGATTAAACCAAAAATTCCTATTCCCAGAGATGTACGAAAAAGAAGTTCCACACCAAAAAATTCTTTAAAAAACACACCAAACATCGGGCCTAGAGCAAAAGCTAAATTCGTTGTTACTCCAAAATAGCCAATGCCTTCACCGCGTCGTTCTGCTGGTAAAATATCAATAGCAACCGTGTTTCCAGAAGTACTTACAATTCCAAAAGAGAGTCCATGTAAAAAGCGGACAAGAGCTATTAAAGCAATAGTTCCTGCAAAAATATAACCGCAAAACATTAACGCAAAAACGAAATAAGTGATAAAATAAAGTTTTTTTCTAGGAACAGAATCAACCAAAAAACCAGCAAATGGTCGGCAAAGAAGAGCTCCGACGGCATATAGAGCAAGTGTAACTCCAATCGCTGTATTTCCTGCTTTGAAATTGTTTAATAAATATTCTGGGAGTATGGGTAATAAAGCGTAAAACGCAAAGAATAATAAAAAGTTAGTAACGCAAATAAGAAAAAAATTAGGTGTCCAAATTTTTGTTTTTTGCATAATTAAACGTATTTTTTTAACACATGTTTTGAAGAAATAAAGTAATCGATACCACTAATTAAAGTGATGGTCGTAATAACTCCCATAATAATTGGAGGTATAATATTCCACGATTCTGTTAAAGCTGGGATTAATTTTTGAATAGGGTCTAAAGCCCCGGTTAATATGATAACAATACCAATGCCTTGTAAAGCGGTTTTCCATTTTCCTGAACGCCTTGCTGGCATAATAACGTTTTCTGCAGCGGCAAGAGTTCTTAACGTTTCAACACTTGCTTCGCGGAAATAAATAAGAGCCACCATCCAAACAGGAGCATATCCTGTAGCAATAAAACTTAAGAAAATGGTCATGTTTGAAATTTTATCAGAAAATGGGTCCAGGTATTTTCCTAAAGTACTCACTTCTCCCATTTTTCTAGCAAGATAGCCGTCTAAAAAGTCTGTCAGCATAAAACCTAAAACCATTAGTAAAGCAATAAGTTTTAAGGCAAAAGTGTTGTTTGAATAATCCAAGTCGCCGTCATAAAAAAAGACCCACAAAAAGAAAGGCGTTAAAATAATGCGACTCATTGTGATTTGGCTTGCAATAGAAAGAGGCTTTCTGTGTTCTGAATCCCGATAATACCAATAAAGGTAAGCTATAGTAGCAGCACTCATAAGCAAAAGAGAAGAAACCATACAAACTTGCTTGTAATGTTCTAACCCAAGCAAATAAACGCCCATCGTAATGATAATTGACAAATTGGCAAGTTTAGCCCAGTTTCCGCGACGAATCATTTTGCCTTCGCGTAGAATAGCTAAAGAAAAAATAGTATGAGCGATTAAGCGTAAAAATAAAACAATAGCCCCGATTCCTAAAAGAAGTTCTACATCATTGTTTTTGACTTTGTCATAAATAAAAATACTACCAAGAACAGATACAGAAAGAAGCCCATCAACAAAATTAAGCCAGAGGCGATAATAAGGTTTTTCAACTTCTTGAGTTCTAAGTTTATAAAGTTTGACCCAACCAATAATCAATACGCATAGAGTACAGGCTGTTGCCATTGGAAGCATTGCGTTCCATATAAAGAAACTGATAGCTATAAGCAATATGAATTGAACATAATTCCAAATTCTTCCCCGTAGGCGAAGAGCTTTGTTAGATTCTTTTTCATTCATATTTAGTCTCCAATAATTGTTGGGCATGTTCTTTTGCTGTTTCTGAAGAAGGTTCTCCTAACATGCGCACAATTTCAAAGATACGATTTTCTTTAGACAATAAAGAAATTTCTGTAAAAGTTCTGCCGTTTTCTTCGTGTTTTTTCACGGCTAGCTGTGAATTAGCCCGGCAAGCGACCTGATGTAAATGCGTAATGGTTAAAACTTGATGAGTTTTTCCAAGTTTACGCAAAGCATCTCCAATTTTATTGCCGATTTCTCCGCTTATCCCGGAATCTACTTCGTCAAAAATTAAAAGCGGAGTAGTGTCTGTTTTTGCAGTTACGGTTTTAAAAGCCAAAAGAACTCTTGAAAGTTCACCACCAGAAACTGCTTTTTGAAGGCTTTGTTCGCCTTCGCCGCGGTTTGGGGCTAAAAGAAATTCGATTTTATCAATTCCTGTCGGAGTTGGCTCTGTTTCTGCAAAAGATGTTTTAAACCGAGCTCCTTCCATCCCTAAAACTTGTAATTCACTTTCTACAGCCTGGTCTAAATCTTTGGCTTTAGTTTTTCTTGCATCAGATAATTCTTTAGCTAAAGCAAGAACTTGTCTTTTGGCGTTATTAAATTCTTTTTCAAGTTCTTCTAAATCAGAATCAAAATTTTCAAGACTTTCTAATTCTGCTTTTCGCTTTTCACAAAGAGCAATTAAGCCCGCTTCATCAGTTTTATATTTGCGTTTTAAACGTTGTATTTTAGCAAGTCTAGCATTAATGCGGTTTAATTCGCTTTCTGAAATAGAAGTTTCAGGAGAAATTCTCAAAAGCTCTTGAAGCGTATTTTCAAGAGGTGAAAGCGTTTCTATAACTTGTTCGTGCCAAGAAACGTATTTAGGAAGTTTAGAAGAAATATGCCTGAGTTTAAATTCTAAAACACGTAATTTATCTAACAGCCCGTTTTCGCCATCAGTTAATTCAGAAAGTTCTTCAAGAAAATGTCGTTCTGTTTCACCTTTTGCTGCATTTGTAGTTTTTTCATCTAGTTCATTTTCTTCACCAAGTCGTAAAGCCGCTTCGTTCAATTCTTCATATTGGAATTTTATAAAATCTTTTTCTGCTGCAAGGCGTTCTGCTTGTTCTTTTGCACTATCTATTTTTTTTGAAATGAAAACTAAAGAGTCGTAAGCATTTTTATACTCTAAAAGTAAATCAGGTAAGGCACAATAAGCATCTAATATCTGCGTATGTGTTCTTGTATCTCTTAATAAAAGCTGTTCACTTTGCCCATGTAATTGTAAAAGTTCATCGCCAATGGTTTGTAAATTAGCAATAGGAACAAGCACTCCATTTATACGTGCTCTAGATTTTCCAGTAGAAGAAATTTCTCTGTGAAGAATCAATTCTTCGTCACAATCGATTTCAAAATTTTTCAGTAAATCCTGAACTTTCTTGTTTTTGGAAATATCAAAAGAGGCTTCTATACTTGCTTTGTCTGAACCAGAACGGATAGCCGTTGCTGAAACTTTTTCACCACAAACTGCTCGAAGAGCTTTTAATAAAACCGATTTGCCGGCTCCGGTTTCACCTGTGATGGCGGTAAAACCATTTGAAAAAGCAATAGTTGCTTCAGAAATCAAAGTAAAATTACGAATAGAAAGTTCTTTAAGCATACAGATAATTTAACAGATTTATTTTTCAAAAACAATGACACTACGGTATATTGGTCTGCCTTCTTTTCGGTATTTCACTTCAAATCCTGTCATGATTCCTTCGGTTGGTTCCGCTTCGTTTCTTTGTGTAACTGTGCAACCAGGGAAAGCATCAAAATATTCCAAAGCCCATTCATTATATTCTTTATGGTCTGTGCCCCAAAAGAAATTACGTTTACCAGGTTTTAAAGTTCTTGCCACTTCTTTTAAAAAATCAGGTTTAAGCAAACGATTCTTATGGTGGCGTTCTTTAGGCCATGGGTCAGGAAAATACATGTGGAAGGCGTCAACAGAATTATCTGGAACGCGGTCACGTAAAAAGTAAAAGATATCACCGCGGAGCATAGCAGTATTACCAAGCGTATTTTTTAAAATTTTTCGCATAGCAAAAGCTGCCCAAGTGTAATCCCATTCACTACCTAGAATAAATTTTTCTGGGTGGCGGTTTCCGTATTCTGCTAAAAAAGCACCACGACCAGACCCAACTTCAATTTCAATACAATCATTATGATTTGGAAAAATTTCTTTCCAGTCAAAAGCTTCTTTATGCGCTAAACCATCAACGGTTCGTTCTGGTTTTTTAGGATCATCTGCAGAGCGGCGGTGTGTAAAATGCCACAAGCCATTTAAGTTTTTGTCAGCAGCTAAATCGCGATAAAATTCTGGGACAATGACTTCAGAATTCATAAAAGAACCTTTACCTTTTCTTTCCAAGAATCAGGAATTTTCTTTTCCATAACAGAAAGAATGTGCTTTTCAGGGTATTTCATTGAAAAATGGTTAAGTACCAAACATTTACATTTTGCTGAATCGCCAATTTCTTCTAAAATGCGCACGATTTCATTTAAATGAGAATGCGATTTCAGGTGAGCCATTTCTTCGTCTTCATCATTAATGAATGTGCATTCCATAACAATAACTTCAGAATCTAAAAGATAAGGCATGTTTTTCAGGCTTTCTGTTTTACAATCTCCCATAAATGAAATGAGAGGCTCATAAATATCGTTTGTAATTTTTTCTCCGGAAAGTCTTTTTTGAATCAGTTCTTCTGGAGTTGCATTTAGAAGTTCTTGTTTTAATTTCTTTTTATAGCGAAATAAAGTGCACCCCATCGAAGGAATAGAATGTTCGACAGGGAAAATTTCTAAAGCTAAATCTTTTCTATAGGCTAAATGAACGCGCTCATTAGGGATAACAGCCTGGATTTCTGGGTAACGGAATTTATATTCAGGCACGTTTTCAAACAAAGCTTCTGCTTTTATCCAAGCTTTAGCTTTTTCAACAAATGGTTCTGGAATGTAATAAATAGCATCTTTTGCAATACCAGTCATTTTTCTTAAACTATGATGGCGCATTAAGCAACGGGCGTGGTCACCATGAGCGTGTGTTAAAAAAAGATGGTTTATAGGGACTGCAGAAAGTGGGCATTCTCCAATATCCACCATAAAATCTAGTTCTGGAATCTGTAAATAAGTTGAAAGTCCGCTTATTGAAAATCCATTAAGTGAAAAATGCGGCAAATTGAGATTTACTTGCCGTAAAGCGTTGTGGATATTTTTGTTTTCACTAGCCAAAGGAACTTCCTAAGTTGAAAATGCAAAAAAGCTAATTTTGATAGCTAAAATTTAGAAAATTTTACAAAAAAACTTGATTTTAAAAGAGAAAAACTATCTAAAAGAAACCAACTTGCCATTAAGCAAATTCTTCTGTATAAATAGCCGTATTTTTTTAAGATATTTTTCTGAACGCCAATTCAAAAAAAAGTAAACGGAATGTTTAAAATTTGAGTAAAATCATTTTTTTTTTGTCCTTTTTTAAAAGAATAGGTTAGTTTTATGGAATGTTGTATACACGCCCTAAAATTTTAGTTGTAGATGATACCAAAACAAACATTGA
The DNA here is from genome assembly GCA_017631885.1 of Fibrobacteraceae bacterium. GTDB lineage: Bacteria > Fibrobacterota > Fibrobacteria > Fibrobacterales > Fibrobacteraceae > UBA1765. The sequence continues at coordinate 11,812 of JAGBSH010000002.1, read as the reverse complement.
AGTTTTAGAAGGTATCCTTTCAAAAGATTACGATATATTCGTTGCTTTAAATGGTCGTAAAGCGATTGAACTTGTTCAAAAAATTAAACCAGATTTAGTTCTTCTTGATGTAATGATGCCTGAAATGGATGGTTATGAGACGTTGCGTCAAATTAAAAAAATGCCGGAAAGTGAAGATTTACCCGTAATTTTCCTTACCGCAAAATCAGATTCAAGTAGCGAAGAAGAAGGTCTTTCTTTAGGGGCTGTAGACTATATCACTAAACCATTTTCTCCTAAATTAGTTTTATTGCGGGTTCAAAATCAACTTTACTTTAAAAAGCATCGTGATTCTTTAAATAGTCAAGTGGTCAACAAAACAAAATCACTCAGACAAACACTGAAAGTAATGCTTACAAGTCTTGCGGCTCTTGCAGAATATCGAGATAATGAAACTGGCGGTCATATCCGCAGAACTCAAATGATTGTTCAGCGTCTTGCAGAAGTTTTAAGTAAAAACCCAAAATTTAAAGAAGATTTCCCATCTCCAGAAATTATTGATTTTTATGCGACAGCAGCTCCTTTACATGATATTGGTAAAGTAGGCATTCAAGATGATATTTTAAGAAAACCTGATAAACTTAATGAAAAAGAAATGGAATTGATGCAAACTCATACTTTATTAGGTTATGAAGTTTTGCAGCACACAACTGCTGATTTAAATGACGATGATAACATGACTGATGCACGGCAAATGGTTGAAATCGCAGCGAATTTAGCAGTTGCTCACCATGAACGCTGGGATGGAACTGGCTACCCCAAGCATTTGAAAGGAGAAGAAATACCTGTTTCAGCCCGCTTAATGGCTGTTGCTGATGTTTATGATGCTCTTGTTTCTCCGAGAATTTATAAAAAGGCTCAAAGCCATGAAGAAGCTGTAAGCATTATTTGTAAAGAAAGTGGTTCTCATTTTGACCCAGATGTTGTAGAAGCTTTCTTGACATTTGCAAATGATTTGCCGGATATGTACAAGCAATTCGAAAATACGGAAAAGGGATATGCCCTCTAAAGGCTCTAGAGAAACATTACGTAGAAGAATTACGTTAGCTTTTTTCTTTCCGCTGATTATTTTTGCGGCGGCCTTTCTTGGTACCATGCTCATAATTGGCAAATCTTTTATCATAAACAGTATTTATGATAATTGTGAAAATGTTATCGAACAATCTTCTCTTGACATAACAAGTGCTTTTGATAACAATATCTTTGCCTTTCAGGAAATGTTACGAAAGGTACAACAAGCCAAGAATCCTCTAGCTTTGAAATCTTTAATTCGCTCTGATTTTATTTCAAAGCAAAATTTCCTCAACGTTTATTATGGTTCAATCGGTAACCAATATGTGAGCATTAATAAACACACGTCAACTCAACTGCACCAACCCAATATCAAAACACTACCATGGTATAGTGAAGCGATAAAAAACAAAAATATGGTTTATACCGGTCCAAAGCGCGTTTTAAAAATGAATAGTAAAAATGCTTTGACGGTATCGCAACCAATATGGTCTCATGATAACAAACACCCTCAGGGCGTTTTTGCGGTAGATTTAGATTTAGATTCTTTTAGACATCTTTTTACAAATGTTTCAAGAGAATTCGGCGGTATGACGGCTCTTGTCCGTAATGACGTTGTCTTGACTTATTTCCCGTATGAAACGAATATGGGGACTATTTCTGTTGATAGTATTTTAACTTTATTGCGATTTGCTAAAGAAACAATTGGTGTAGATTCTTTAAAAACCATTTCTACACAAATTGGAAAATTCTCTAATGCAGAAGGCGATGAGTTTGTTGTTTTTATCTCTTCTATCCAAAAGTATCCTTTTCAATTAATTCATTTTTTACCAATCTCAAAACTTCAAGGTTTAGGGCAGGCTGATTTTTCGGCCTTATTAACAGCTTCGCTTATAAGTCTTGGGATTTTATTGGTATTGATTTATCTTTTGAGTCGTTTTTTCTTTAATCGTATTGTAGGTAAAGAATTAGATGATTCTATCCAGACTAATTCCATTTTTGATGCTATTTTAAAATCACCAGATTCTCCTTTGATTTTAACGAATTTGGATTTTGAAATTTTACATGCCAGTGATTCTATAATTGAATTTTTTAATGCCGAAGAATTTTATAAGGATTCTAAAATCTGGGAACTCATATCTAACCCTGATTTACGGCAGTTTATACTAAAAGTCCAAACCATGGGGCAAAAACTTGCCACAGAAGAAAGTAAAATTTCTTTACAGGTAAAAAATGGCCGTGGTGATACTTTTTGGTGGATTATTTCAGTACAGTCACTTGTTGATGAATCGGGTGAGTTAAGGTATTTATTCCGTATTTTTGATGAAACTTCTGAAGTTTGGAAAACTTCCATTTTGGATACGCTTTTATCATCTTCAAATTCAATGATTTTTATTTTTGATAAGCGTTTTAATTTGCAATACCTTTCTAAACGTGCAGAAGATTTCTTTAATATCCCGACTGAAAACACACATTTAACGTTAGAAGATCTTTCAAAATACAAATTACCAGAAGATGTTGTGGGTAAAGTTTCTGAAGCATTTTTATCATCATCTTTCTGGGCTGATAACTTCTATATACCGCCACAAGATGAAGTTGAAGGCCTTTGGTGTCGTGGAGAAGCAGTTGTTCAAAAAACAAGAGATAGCGTTGTTGGTTACATTTTGCTTCTAGTTGATATTTCAGAAGTAGTGCTTGCTCAAGAAGAAGCAGAAAGAGCGACAAAATCAAAGAGTGAATTCTTGGCAAATATGAGCCATGAAATCAGAACACCTATGAACGCTATTATAGGCATGTCGCATTTAATTGCCGAAACAGAACTTTCTAATAGACAGCGTGAATTTGTGAACCGAATAAATACGGCTGCTAAGAATTTGATTCGTCTGATTAACGATATTTTGGACTTGTCTAAGATAGAAGCTAAAAAGCAAGAATTAGAAATTATTCCGTTAAATATTTATTCTGTTATTGATGAAGTGACTGCCCTTGCTGTAGTGCGTTTAGAAAATCGCCCGATTGAATTAGTTTTAGATATTGACCCAGAATTACCACAAATGATTCTCGGGGACCCGTTGCGTTTGTCTCAGATTTTAACGAATTTAGTGAATAATGCGACGAAATTTACAGAGAAAGGCGATATAACCCTTACTATCCGGACCAAGAAAGTGGAAGCAAACAAAGTAGCTATTCATTTTGCGGTTTCTGATACTGGCATTGGAATGACTCCAGAACAGTTGGGGAGACTATTCCAGACATTCTCTCAAGCAGATGGTTCTACAACAAGAAAGTATGGTGGTTCTGGATTAGGGTTGACTATTGCTAAGTCTTTTGTTGAACTTATGGGCGGTCAAATTCAAGTAGAAAGTAAGTGGAATGAAGGCACAACATTCTATTTTGATTTGACTTTTGAAATGCCTGTAAATAGTGAACCAATACCAGTTTCTTCAGAAATTTACGGAAACCATCCGACGGCTTTAGTTTTGGATACTAACCCAAAAATTCATCATGTTTTGCGTAATTATCTTGAGTATATAGGCTTTGAAGTAAGAACATTTGCTTCTTTATCTACTGCAAAAACAGCTTGTCGAAATGCGAAAAAAGATGGAAATCCGTTCCTTTTGATGCTTGTTTCTTATGACTTTAGAGAAATGGATGTTATATCTTGGATAAAAGAAGCAGAAAAAGACATGATTCTTCCGCAATTTAAAATTTTAATGCATCCGTTTTATATGAAAGAAGAAGAAAGAATTGCGGCATTAGAAAATGGTTTTCATGAATGTTTGGTTAAGCCAGTTCATTTAGCTAGTTTAAATCATGCTTTGCGTGTTGCTTGGGGCGAAGAAAGTAATGAAATTTCTACTCATGCACAGCAAAAGAAGATTATCTTCAAAAAAGCATCTGTTTTGTTGGTTGAAGATGATGCCGCTAACCAAGAATTAGCAGATTATTTATTGACTAATGCAGGACTTACCATTGTTATTGCAGGAAACGGGCAAGAAGCGTTGCGAGCCTTACAGAAAGATCATTATGATTTAGTTCTAATGGATATTCAGATGCCTGTTTTAGATGGTATTTCGGCAACAAGAAAAATCAGAGAAATGCCTGGGGAATATTTCCAGAAATTACCGATTGTTGCTATGAGTGCTTCTGCTATGAAAGAAGAAATAGACAGATGTCTTGAAAACGGCATGAATGCTTATATCACAAAGCCTATTGAACCGCAGAAGATGTTTGAAAAATTGGCAGAATTTTTACCGATTATCCAGCAGAATGAAATAGAAATAGATGTGGAAACACCAGAAGATATTGATTTCGTGAAAAACTTTGATTTTATTCCGAATTTCAAGGCAGTTACTGGTTTTGTTAGAGCAAGTAAAAATCCAAGGATTTACCTTAAAATCTTAAAATCATTTATTACTGGATATTCTACAATTGTTGTTGATTTTGACGATTTATTGAAGAACAATAATCGTGAAAAATTATTGCGAAGTATTCATACTGTAAAAGGCATTGTAGGAACAATTGGTTCAGAAACGCTTTATCAAATGGGTAATCAACTTGAAAATGAAGGCAAATTACCAAAAGATGAAGTGATGAAATTTGCTTACGATGTTTCTGCGTTACTAGATGCACTTTCTCCGGTTGTAACAGAACTTCAGAATAAATTACAACAGTCAAATGTGTCTAAAAAGATTTCTCCTGAAGCACACCAGAAATTGGCTGAAATGTTAGAAGACTTAATCCAGAACATTGAAAATTGTTCGTCAACTAAATGTCGTCAGAATTTAGAAAGTGTTGAGCAGTTCTTGTTCCCTAAAAATACAACGGCGACTTTACAACAAATTTCGTTGTGGATTGACGAGTACAATTTCAGCGATGCCGCAGAAGCAGCCAAGAAATTACTTGAAAATACAAAAGCTGTTTTAAATGGGTAGTTTTGCTTGCTTGGTTAAACAAAAGGGAAATAAAAAAATCCGAGTGAAAACCTCGGATTTTTAATTTTTTGGAATTCTAATTAAGAAAAAATATTTTTGATTTTATCAAAAAGAGATTCTTCTTCTGCGGTATCTTTGTCTTTTCGGATTTCGGCTAATTCTTTATAGAGTTCTTTTTCACGAGAAGAGAGATCTCTTGGAATATCAGCAACAATGTTCACGAAAAGATTTCCACGCGGGCCGCGTCCTTGAAGAGGAGGTAAACCGTGTTCGCGTAAACGAAGAGTGCAACCCGATTGAGTTCCTGCAGCAAGTTTAATGTTGATTTCTGTGCCATCAACTCCTGGAATTCGTTGAGAACCGCCAAGAACTAACTTGTAAACAGGGACTTTCACATCACAATGCAAGTCGTTTTCTTCTCGAGTATAGAAATCATCTTGTTTTTCTGTAATGACAACAAGTAAATCGCCAGAAGCTCCGCCTCTTGGGCCGCAGTTTCCTTCACCGCGAAGCGTCAGGTATTGGCCTTCGGCTACGCCTTCAGGTATTTTAACCTGAATAGTGTCTTCTGTATGTTTACGGCCTTCGCCATTACAATGAGAACAAGGGTTTGAAACAACTTCTCCCATGCCATTACATTGCGGGCAAGTCGATTCTGTAATCATGTTGAAAAAGCCGCCAGAGGCACGACGAATACGGCCCATTCCATTACACCCTGAACAAGTTTTGGTATTTTCACCACCTTTACCATTACAATGAGAGCAAGGTGTATAGCGTTTGATTTTTACTTTTTTAGTGCAACCTTCAAAAATTTCTTTTAAAGAAAGCGCCACTTTTATTTGTAAATCATTTCCACGAGGTGGGCCACTTCGTCTTCTTGATGATGAAGACCCAAAACCACCTCCAAAGCCACCACCGAAAATATCTCCAAAATGTTTGAAAATATCTTCGAAACTAGAGAATCCAGCGCCGCCGCCGAAGCCTCCGCCACCAGGCATGTTATGACCAAATTGATCGTATTGGGCGCGCTTATTGGAATCAGAAAGCACTTCATAAGCTTCCGCGGCTTCTTTAAATTTTTCTTCGGCGACTTTATCACCAGGGTTTTTGTCTGGGTGATATTTAATAGCCAACTTTTTATAAGCACGCTTTAACTCTTCAGCGCTTGCGTCTTTAGATACGCCTAAAACTTCGTAATAATCTCTTTTTTCTGCCATAAAAATCCGTTTTGGGCAAAAATTTAAAAATGATTTGTTAAATCAGATAAGGCAAACGGGACTTTTCCTATGGAAAAATCCCGTTTAACTCAATTTGTTATAGATTATTTCTTGTCATCATCTACAACTTCATACTCAGCGTCAATAGGACCATTCTTATTGTCGCCTTGTGGCTTAGAAGCTTCTGGTTCTGGAGATGCGGCTCCGGCGCCAGCAGCACCAGCGGCTTGAGCCATAGAACTGAGCATATTTTGGAGCTTATCCATAGCAGCCTTGATTTCTTCTTTAGAACCATTATCCTTTTTATCTTTAATTTCTTGGATAGCGGCTTCAAGTTGGCTCTTGGTATCGGCTGGGATTTTGTCACCGATTTCTTTGAGCTGGCTTTCTGCTTGGTAAGCCATTTGTTCTGCTTGGTTCTTGATATCTACAAGTTCACGAGCTTCTTTATCCTTTTGGGCGTTTGCTTCGGCATCTTTAACCATTTTATTGATTTCATCTTCAGAAAGGCCACTTGAAGAAGTAATCTTAATGGATTGTTCCTTACCAGTTTCTTTGTCTTTTGCAGAAACGTGTACAATGCCGTTTGCGTCAATATCAAAAGTTACTTCGATTTGTGGAACGCCACGTGGTTTTGCTGGAATACCTTGCAAGTCAAAGCGGCCAAGAGTGCGGTTATCGCGAGCAAATTCGCGTTCACCTTGAAGCACGTGAATAGTTACAGCAGGTTGGTTATCTTCTGCAGTGGAGAATACTTGGCTCTTTTTGGTTGGAACAGTGGTGTTGCGTTCAATGAGTTTTGTCATAACGCCACCAAGGGTTTCAATACCAAGAGAAAGTGGGGTAACGTCAAGCAAAAGCACATCTTTTACTGCGGAATCACCAGCAAGAACAGCACCCTGAACTGCTGCACCAATGGCAACTACTTCATCTGGGTTTACGCCTTTATGAGGTTCTTTGCCAAAGAAGTTCTTAACGGCTTCTTGAACGGCTGGGATACGGGTAGAACCACCAACCAAGATAACTTCATCGATTTCAGAAAGTTTCAAGCCAGAATCTTGGATACACTTACGGCAAGGTTCAATGGAACGTTCAACAAGGCTTGCTGTCAATTGTTCGAATTTTGCACGAGAAAGTGTTAAATCAAGGTGCTTTGGACCAGTTGCATCTGCAGTGATAAATGGCAAGTTGATATTTGTGCTTGTTGTTGCAGAAAGGTCAATTTTAGCTTTTTCAGCAGCGTCTTTTAAACGTTGTAAAGCCATTTTGTCTTTCTTCAAATCAATGCCAGGATTTTCTTTTTTGAATTCTTCGTTGATCCAGTCAATAATAACTTCATCAAAGTTATCACCACCGAGCATAGTATCGCCATTTGTAGCTTTAACAGTGAACATGCCTTCGTCAATTTCAAGAATAGAAATATCAAAAGTACCGCCACCCAAGTCATAAACAGCTACTTTTTCGCTCTTCTTGGAATCAAGACCATAAGCGAGAGCGGCTGCGGTTGGTTCGTTCACAATACGAAGCACTTCAAGACCGGCAATTTTACCAGCATCTTTAGTAGCTTGGCGTTGAGAGTCATTAAAGTAAGCAGGAACTGTAATAACAGCTTGAGTAACTTCTTGACCAAGGTATTCTTCAGCGATTTTTTTCATAGTCTGAAGAATCATTGCAGAAATTTCTGGTGGAGCATATTGCTTGTCGTCAATTTGAACGCGAACAGAATCAGAGCCAGAACCTACGAGTTTGTAAGGCATGTTCTTTTCTGCATCGGAACATTCGCCAGCAGTGCGGCCCATAAAGCGCTTAATAGAGTAAATGGTCTTTTCTGGGTTTGTAATAGCTTGACGTTTTGCCACATGACCGACTAAACGTTCGCCGTCTTTAGAGAAAGCTACGATAGATGGGGTAGTGCGAAAACCTTCAGCATTAGCAATAACAACTGGCTTTCCGCCTTCCATAACGGATACACAGCTGTTTGTAGTTCCAAGGTCAATACCTATAATCTTGCTCATAATAGAGTCTCCTATTTTTTAATTTTCTCGATTTGTTTTAAGCAAAAGCCGTGCCAATCTGTAAAATGTTGAAAAATAAGCGAAAAACGGCAATTCTTAAAACAATGTTTCATTTTGAAAAGCGTTTATTTCCCAGAAGAAACAATAACTTTAGCCGTTTTTAGAATTTTACCTTTAAGGCGATAACCTTTTTGGAAAACGGTAACGACATGGCCTTCTGGAATATCTTCAGAAGGTTGTTGCATCAAAGCTTCTTGGCAATTTGGGTCAAATTCTTGCCCGATTGGGTCAATTTGTTCAAGGCCTGCATCGGTAAGCGTTTTGGCAAATTGAGAATGAATAAGTTGCATTCCTTTTTCAAATGCTTCTAAATCATTAGCTTTGTTTTCAGCGGCAAAAGCTCTTTCAAAATTATCAAGAACTTCAGAAAGTTTTTCAAGAAGTTTTGCATTAGCTGTTTCAATAATATCAAGCTGTTCTTTAGCCGTTCTACGGCGGAAATTGTCAAATTCAGCCATTAAACGCAAATTTCTATCTTGTGCTGCAATTAGTTCTGCTTTAATAGAATCTAATTCTGAAGTTTCTTGCGCTGTTTGTGTAGAGTCTTTTTCTGATGATTCTTGTGTAGATTCTTCTGTTGAAGTGGCATTAGCTATATTTTCAGCTTCGCGAATTAATTCTTCTGAAAGATCTTTTTCTTCTGCAGACATTTTTAAACCTTATATAAAAAGTGAATTTGCCAAAAATAAAGCAAAAACCGTGCCAAAATGGATAAAATGAGAATTTTATTGAGAAAAATGAATTTAAACAAGAAAAAGCTTCTCTTTTGAGTTTAAAAATGGATTTTTTCCCTAAAAATTCTTAAAATCAAAAAATATGTTTCTTTTTGAAACATAAAGATGAAAATGCCATAAAATGAATAATTTCTGGAAATCCTTCAGAATCCTTTTTTCTGAATGAGTTTAAGTTTTTAAATTTCATTTGAAATGTTTAAATGGTGTATTCTTTTTCTTTTTTTATTCGCTGTTTCAGTAAATGCCGGGGAGCAAGTATCAATTCCTTGGAAACGAGATGGTTTTGACCCAGCGATTTTACTAAAAAAAGAAGCGTATTTGCCAGAACATTTTTCAATCAATTATTTGTTTTCTATGGGAATTATAGGTTTTTCTGACGGAACGTCTCGCAGTGGTGGCACCTATTTAAGTCTTTTACGTTATGATATATCGCCATCTTTAACTCTCAGTGCTGCTATTGGTTTTTCTATGCTATTTCATTCAACGTTACAAGAAAAACACCCTAAACCCTTTCAAGAAGAAACTTTAAAACCTCGTTTATCCATACCATTTGTAGCATTGGATTATCAAATTTCTGAAAATGCTAATTTAAGAGTCCAGATAAGTGACGGAAGCGATGAATATGATTATTATAGAAATTACAGGCGAATCCCTTATACTCACAAGCCAAAATTTTAAAATTCAGCGATTCTGATAGAAAATTCTGATAAATTCTCTGAATTTTAGGCTGTCTTGAGTTGGATTCTCTAAGCCTCTTCTTATGTAATGGAGATTTTTTTTTATTTTTAGAACAAATTCACTAAATGAAGGAAGCAAAAATGACAACTATAGTAGTTTTTATTCTTTATTTGTTAATGATGCTTGGCATTGGCTTTTATTTTTCTAAAAAAGCAAATAGTCTGAATTCCTATTACTTAGGTAACCGCGGTATGAACAAGTGGGTAGTCGCCATGTCTGCCCAAGCTTCTGATATGAGTGGTTGGCTTTTGATGGGGCTCCCTGGTGCTATTTACTTAAGTGGTTTTTCAGAAGCGTGGATTGCCGTTGGTCTTGGCGTTGGTACTTATTTGAACTGGAAAATCGTTGGAAAACGCCTTCGCAAATACACCCATTTCTGTAAAGACTCCATTACTTTACCAGACTTCTTTTCAAACCGTTTTAGAGATGAAAAGGGGATTCTCCGTTTTATAGCTGCTTTCTTTATTTTAGCCTTTTTCCTTTTCTATACCACATCAGGATTTGTTTCTTGTGCTAAACTCTTTTCTACCATTTTTGATTGGAGTTATTCCACATCTTTATGGATAGGAGTTGTAGTTGTAGTTGGTTACACTTTTATGGGTGGCTTTATGGCAGTTAGTTGGACTGATTTTGTTCAAGGAATCATGATGCTTATAGCTGTAATGCTTGTTCCTGCCATTATTTGTTCTTTAAATGGCGGCTTTGCTCCGACAATTGATGCAATGAATAGCGTAAACCCATATTTAATGAACCTATTTACAAATGCTTCTACCGGAAAAGCAATCACAATGATTTCTATTGTTTCCTCATTAGCTTGGGGGTTAGGCTACTTTGGTATGCCACATATTCTAGTTCGTTTTATGTCAATTAAAGACCCAAAAGATATCGTACATTCTCGCCGTATTGCTATGACTTGGGTAATCCTTTCTCTTGGTGCTTCTGTTTTAATCGCCATATTTGGCCGTTACTATTTAATGCAAAATGGCATTACACTCGATGACCCAGAAAAAGTTTTCATTGTTCTTGTCCAGCATTTGTTCCCAACAGTAATTGCGGCTATATTACTTGCAGCGGTCCTTGCCGCTATTATGAGCACAGCTGACTCTCAGTTATTGGTTTCGGCATCTGCATTCAGCAATGACATTTACAAAAAAATCCGTAAAAAAGCTTCTAACAATGAACTCATGTGGATAAGCCGCATTGTGGTTATTGTAATTGCAGTCCTTGCGGCACTTCTTGCAATGATGGGGAACCCAGAAGCCGCAACTGCACAAAAAGGAAAAAGTTTCCTTGATGTTGTGATGAGTCTTGTAAGTTTTGCCTGGGGTGGTTTTGGTGCCACATTTGGCCCACTTGTTCTTTTAGCACTTTTCTGGAAAAGAACCAACTTTGCAGGAGCTGTTGCCGGTATGTTAGTTGGTGGCATCACCACATTTGTCTGGAAGTTCTACCTTTCAAGTTTTGCTAGTTCCTATGCCATATTTGGTATTTACGAACTCTTGCCAGGCTTTGTTCTTAGCTTTGTAACAATTGTTGCAGTAAGTCTTTGCACAAAGGCTCCTTCAAAAGAAATCACAGATGAATTTGATGCTGTAGAAAATTTTAAATTCAGCGATTTAATCAAACAATAAAATTCTTTTAGGAATAAACTTGTTTGCAATAACTCCTTGATTTTTTCAAGGAGTTATTTTTATAGGAAAGTTTTTTTATCGGAAAGGTCCCGCCTACGGCGGGGCAATCAAAAGCTTTTATTTTCATAAAAATATTTAGCGATTCGTAAGTTTCTTGTCACTTGTAAAGGAACTAGCCCATAACTTGTTCGCGGTTCTTGTCATTGCGAGAAAACTTGTCCGAGAACCTTGTCATTGCAAGAAAACTTGCCCGAGAACCTTGTCATTGCGATGGAACGTAGTGACAGAAGCAATCTCTTTGCCAGTAGATCGCCGCACTACGTTCGCGATGACAAGCCTGAACTTGCCCGCGGTTCTTGCTCATAACTTCTCCGCGGTTCTTGTCATTGCGAGAAAACTTGTCCGAGAACCTTGTCATTGCAAGAAAACTTG
>JAGBSH010000015.1 GCA_017631885.1 Fibrobacteraceae bacterium | reverse complement strand
TGACCCAGATGGCGCAACAGCAAGTTCAAAAGCAACCTTTACCGTTAAGAGTGTAAATGATGCTCCGGTATTTGCGAAGGCAATTGAAAATCAAGAAATCCAAGAAAAACAAGAATTCAAGGCATTCAATCTTTCAGAACTTATTAAAGACGAAGACCATGAATTTGGTAAATTGAAAGTTGCTGTTTCTGGTAATAAAGACTTGAAAGTAAGTGTTGGTAAAGATGGAACAGTTTCTGTTAAAGCACCAAATGAACTTTGGAATGGTACAGAAAAAGTTACCTTTACTGTTACAGACCCAGAAGGTGCTAGTGCAAAGCAAGTTGTAACATTTGCTGTTAAGAGTGTAAACGATGCACCTGTATTTGTAAAAGAAATTCCAGCACAAAAGATCAAGGAAAAAGGCGAATTCAAAACTATTGATTTGAATGACTTTGTAAAGGATGCTGATCACCCGGCTGCTAAATTAAAATGGACATTTACAGGCAATAAAACATTAAAATTGGCTGTTAATGGTGAACGTCAATTGAAAGTAACTATTCCAAATAAATATTGGAATGGAACAGAAAAGGTAACATTAACAGTTACAGACCCAGAAGGTGCTAAAGTAACTCAAGATGTTGAATTTACTGTTGAATCTGTAAACGATAAGCCTGAATTTGTAAAGCAAATACAAGATCAGACGATTGACGAAAAGAAACAGTTCGCTCAGATTCGTTTGCGTGATATGGTTAAGGATTTTGACCATAAACCAGAAGATTTAAAATGGAGTTGGAACGCTGAAAAGTATGTTGAACAAGCAGCTCCTGCTAAAAAGAAAGGTAAAAAAGCTAAAAAAGAAGAACCAGAATCTAAAACTTCTGAATTACAAGTTGGAATTAAAGAAGATGGTGTAGCTTCTATTTTGATTCCTGATAAGAATTGGAATGGAGCAGCAAAGATAACCTTTACTGTCACAGACCCAGAAGGTGCTACAGTTTCTTCTTCTGCAATATTTACCGTTAAGAGTGTAAACGATGCTCCGGTTATTTCAAAAGAAGCTCCTGCTGGAGAAAAAATTCGTGAAGGTGAAAAATTCAAATCAGTTTTGCTTTCTTCTCTTGCAAGTGATGCAGATCATTCTGCCTCACAGTTGACATGGGCAATTTCTGGCAATAAAGCTTTGAAAGCCAAGATTAACAAAGATAATACGGTTACTATTTCTACTCCAGATTCGGAATGGAATGGTCGTGAAACTCTGACTTTCACAGTCACAGACCCAGAAGGTGCTAAAGCAACACATCGTATGAATTTTGAAGTGACTCCGGTGAACGATTCTCCAAAAATTCAAAAGATTGCAAACCAGAAGATTAAAGAAGGTGGAAAGTTTGAAGCGGTTCGTTTAGATCAGTTTGTAAAGGATTCTGATAATAAACCAGCTGAAATGAAATGGACCATCAAGAATGCTAAGGACATTAAGAAAGGTTTAAAAGTTGAAATTACTCCTAGCCGTCAATTACAAGTTTCTGCAGAAAATAAACACTTCTGGTGCCCTTCTCAACCTATTACTTTGCGTGTAGCTGACCCAGCAGGTTATGCAGATACAATGACTGTTTTCTATGAAATCACTTCTGTAAATAATCCTCCTCAAATGAAGGATATTCAAGGACAGAAGATTAAAGAAAAAGCAAAATTCCGCGAAATTAAGTTGGATCAGTTTGTAATGGATGCAGACCATCAAAAAGAAAAATTGGTATGGACTGCAAAAGTTGAAAAAGTAGAAGCAGAAACTTCTGCTAAAAAGGCTCCGAAAAAAGCTAAGGGTAAGAAAAATAAAAAGCAAAAAGAAGAGCCTAAAGTTGAAACTCCTGATATGACTGTGACAATTGATAATAATCGCATTGCTTATATCAAGTTGCCTTCAGAACAATGGCATGGTGCTCGTAAGATAACCTTTACTGTCACAGATCCAGAAGGTGCTAAGGATTCTAGATCTGCTGTATTTGAAGTTGAATCTGTAAATGATGTTCCTGTCTTGAAGGCAATTGCTCCACAGACAATTAAGGAAAAAGAAAAATTCAAATCAGTTGCTTTGGGCGAATTGGTTAGTGACCTTGACCACCCAACATCTGCATTGAAATTCTCTGTTGCTGAAACACGCAATTTGAAAGCTTCAATTGATAAGAAAAATCAATTGGTTGTTTCTGTTGCTGATAAATTCTGGAGTGGTTCAGAAAAAGTTACTGTAACCGTTACAGACCCAGAAGGCGCTAAAGCAACGCAACAAGTTCTTTACACAGTTCAACCTGTTAATGACCCTCCAAAAATTGCTAAGATAGCTCCACAGACAATTAAAGAAAAAGAACGTTTTGCTCCTATTGATCTTTCAAATGCAGCTAAAGACCCAGATAATAAGCCTGCTGAATTAAAGTGGACTGTTTCTGGTGCTAAAGAATTGAAGGTTGAAATCAAGGGAACACGTGCAAATATCACCACACCTAATACAAATTGGTATGGTCAAGAAACTTTGACTTTCAAGGTTAGCGACCCAAGTGGTGCTTCTGATGAAACAAAAGTTACTTTCAAAGTAAATGCAGTGAATGATCCTCCGTTCTTCAAACAGATGAAGCCAGTGGAAATCAAAGAAAAACAAGAATTCCCTGTGATTAATCTTGCTGAGTTTGTAAAGGACCCAGATAATAAAATTTCTGAACTTTACTTTACTCGTGATGACGGAGAACCAGAAGGCAAAGATAAACGTGGCCGTAAAACAAAGGCAAAAGCACCTAAAACAGATCGCAAGTTGGATTATTCCTTCAGCGATGGTAAGTTAACCGTTTCTGCTCCAAATCCTAATTGGAATGGTAATGAAACAGTTACGATAGTTGCATTTGACCCTAGTGGTGAAAAGGCTTCTACTCAAGTACGTTTTGTAGTACATCCGGTTAATGACCCTCCACAAATTTCTGAAATTCCTGGAGAAAAGATTCTTGAAGGCAAAGCATTCAAAACGATTTCTTTGGATAAGTATGTAAAAGATCCTGATAACAAACCTTCAGAAATGAAGTGGAGCGTTTCAGGTGCCCGCATGCTTGATGTGCAGATCAGTGGATCTAGAGTTGCAACAATTAAGCCAAAGAAAGCAGAATGGTTTGGTTCTGAAAAGATTACCTTCATTGTGCGTGACCCAGCAGGTATAACAGCAAAGACAACAGCAGAATTTATTATTCAGCATGTTAATGCGGTTCCTGAAATGAGAGACATTCCAGATTACACAATCAAGGAAAATGAAAATGGTGGCGTTTTGGCTGTTTTGAAATTGAATCAGTTGGCTCGTGACCGTGATCATCGTTTCAATGAATTGAAATGGTCTTTCTCTGGGAATAAGTATTTGACAGTTACTCATGACAAGTACAAGAATACAATGACAATTGCACAACCATATTCTCATTGGAAAGGTGCCCCAGAAAAGATTACTTTCACTGTAACCGATCCAGAAGGAGCTAAAGTTTTTAAGACGGCTAAATTTACTGTTATTGCTGTAAATAACCCTCCGGTAGCTGTAGCTCAACATTACCAGACTCAAGAAGGAACATCTCTTAATGTTTCTGAAAGAGAAGGCTTGATGAATGGATCTTCTGACCCTGATAATGAACAAGCTGTAAAGGTAATTTTGGTTAATAAACCAAAGAATGGTTCTGTTAAATTGAATGAAAAAGACGGCTCTTTTGTTTACGAACCTAAAAAAGGCTTTAGCGGAATTGATGAATTCACATTTAAATTGCAGGATAAGGGCGGTGCTATGTCTCAAGTCCAGACTGCAGAAATTAATGTAACATTCAAATTGCGTGATGTTCGTAATCAGCAGAGTGCTGCACCTGTAGTGAAAAAAGAAGAAGATAAGCCTAAAGAAGATAAAAAGGCAAAATCTTCTAAAAAGAAATCAAAGAAAAAACGTGGAAAACGTTAATTAAATAAAAAATCCATCAGTTCTCTGATGGATTTTTTTTATCAAAAAGTTTAAAAATACTATTTTTATGGAGTCTAATTTTGTTGAGGGAATAATGGTTCAAAATACACAATCAATGCCAGATATGGCAAAAGATGATGAAATAGATTTATTAGCTATTGCAAAAATACTTTGGACACGAAAGTGGAGTGTTGTACTTTTTTCTTTTTTAGGTCTTTGTGTTGGAGTCTTTTTAACACGTTGGATGCGTGATGTGTATTCTAGTGATGCGTTGTTACAATTAGATTCAAAATCGAGTAAAGCATCTGCAATGGTTGATATGGGGAGCCTTTTTGAACAAGAAAGTCCTGCGGAAGCTGAAATTCGTTTAATAAAAAGTCGTCAAGTTTTGATGGAAGTTGTTGAAAAAGAACATTTGAATTATTCTGCTTCTCCAATTGGTTTTAAGGAACGTTTGGCGAGAAAAGAAGGCCGAATGGAATTGTCTTTGTTTAAGATTCCTGATGCTGTGGTGACAGAAGAATATGAATGGATTGTCGAAGCTTTGACCCCAACAACATTTAAACTTAATTCGCCATTGGGTGGAACTTTGATTGAAGGCTCTGTTGGTAATACCTATCGTGTGCCATTTGCTGGTGATACGGTTGCCATTTGTGTTTCTATGATGCTTGCAGAACCAGGGCAACAATTTAAGTTAGCGTCTTCTTCGGTTTTAGAAGTTGCAGAATCTTTAAAGAAAATATTGAATGTTGCTGAAGATGGAAAGAAAACAAATATTTTAACATTATCATTAGAAAATCGTTATCCAGATAAGGCTGCTTCTATACTTAATGCTATTATTGAAACTTATGTGCGGCAGAATGTAGAAATGCGTAGTGCAGAAGCTGAAAAAACACTAGAATTTTTGGAAGAACAATTACCTTCTATTAAAGCTAAATTAGATTCATCTGAAAGTGTTTTGACCAATTATAGGCATAAAGTAGGAACTGTTGATTTAACAGCAGAAGCTAAAGTAACTTTGGATAGACAAGTTCATTTGAAAGCACAGCTTTTAAATGTTGAACAACAGATACAAGAAAACGCACGACTTTATACAGAAGACCATCCGACAATGCAGGCTATTTTACAACAACAAACGCGTTTAAAACGAGAAATAGCTAAAGAAGAAGCTTTAGTAAAAGATTTACCTACTACACAACAAGAAGTTATAAAACTCCAACAGGAAGTACAGATAAATAACGAACTTTATACATCTATTTTAAATAATATTCAACAATTACGTGTTGTGCGGGCAGGAGAAATTGGAAACGTTCGAATTGTCGATAAAGCATGCATTCGGGCAAAACCGATTAAGCCTAAACGTAAAATTATTTTATTAGGTGGTCTTTTGGGAGGTCTTGCTCTTGGTTGTGGTTTAATTTTCTTACAACGCTTATTACGTGAAGGAGGGGTTTCTTCTGCGTCAGAAGTTGAAAGAGAAACCAATGTTTCTGTTTACGCTAAGGTGCCTTTGGTAAAATATGATGAATCAAAGGTTCAAAATAATTCTCTATTTACTTTAGCTAAAGAAGATTCTGATAATTTAGCGGTTGAACAAATAAGGCTTTTGCGATCAACATTAGAATTTTCTTTCTTTGAACAGAAAGGAAAAACGCTATTAGTAACAGGGGTTTCAGCAGGGGCAGGTAAGACCTTTATTTCAGTCAATTTAGCTCATTTGTTGTTTAAAATGGGAAAAAAGGTTTTGCTTGTTGACACTGACTTGAGAAAATCAAGACTTTCTAAACGCGGCCTTTCTCAACGCGGCCTTTCTGATATTCTTTGTGGTAAAATTTCTTTAGAAGATTGCGTTGTGAATTCTTCAGAAACATTTGATTTCTTGCCAATTGGAGCAAAAACGGCAAACCCAAATGAACTTTTGTCCTCTAATGGGTTTAAGGGATTTTTAAATCAAATAAAAGAAAAGTACGATGTAATTTTACTTGATGCTCCACCTATCAATGTTGTGGCTGATGCTCAAAGTATAGCTCCTTTGGTAGATTTTGCTTTGCTTGTTGTTAAATTCAGAAAAGATTCTATTGAAGATATTCAAGAAGCAGTTAAAACGTTAGATGTGGTTGGCCAAGAAAAACGTGCCGTTGTTATGAACCAGTGTTATAATGATGGTAGTTTCCAAGGTTATTCGTATTATTATAAATACAAGTAAAAGATGATTTTCTTTTAAAGGCACGGCGAATACATTCGCCGTGCCTTTAAAATTTTTATAAAAATGAAGGATTTTGAAAAATTGTTCTTAAAGCTTAGAATATGTGAACATTTTTTTTAGGGTTTTATAGCAGATTATCTTTAATTTTATATATTTTGCCTAAAATTATTACCAAAATAGGATTATTATGCATTTATCATCTTGTTTTCGTAGCGTATGCCTTTCTCTTGCTCTTGTAGCAGGAGTTGCTTCTGCTCAATTAATGAGTGGCAAGAATTTTGAAGTTGTTCGTGTTGAAAAAGCTGGGATTTCTCAAGGACGTGTCGATAGTTTGGCTCAGATTTTAGCTCAGCAGCAGGCTGGCGGGCGTCAGTTGCCACCAGAAGCCATGCAACAAGTACGTTGGGCCGTTGTAGATAATTTGGTTGGCCAAGAATTATTGAAATTAGAAATAAAGAAACGCGGCTTGAAAGCAGCTGCTGCTAAGGTTGATAGCTTAATGAAGTTATTCAAGAGCCAGTTCCCAAGTGATGCAAAGTTTAATGAAGAACTCAAAAAGAGTGGTATTTCACAAGCTCAATTCCGTGAAAAAATTGAACAGCAACTTTTAACAGAACAAATTCTTGAAAAAGAAGTACCATACCCAGCAGCACCAACGGACAAAGAAAAACAAGCTTATTGGGAACTTAATAAAAAGAAAGTGGCTATTAACGATACCATAAGCGGGGCTTGGATTTATTTGAAAACTAAATCAAGTGCCAAAGACTTTAATGACAAAAAAGAATTGTTGAAGGGACTTGCAGCTCAGGTTCGCTTGGCTAAGGCTCCTTTTGCAACACTTGCTGCTCAATATAGTGACGATCAAGAAGCTAAAAAAACAGGTGGCGTTATTTCTAAATTTACTGCAGCATCTAAAGGCAAAAATTTTGTAAGTGCAGTAAATAAAATGAAAGTAGGTGATATTTCTGATGTAATCGTAATGGATGATAGAGTAGCTATTTTCATGTTGACTGAAAAGAACGACGGCAAGTATGATAGTTACAAGCACCAGATTGAATACATTTTACGTATGCAAGCCGAACAAGACAGAGCAAAAAAATTAAAATCTTATCTTGATTCTCTTGCAAAAAAATATAAAGTTCAGTATTTGAATAAAGATTATACACCACCGGAAGCTATCGGGGGAAAATAAATGATTCAAACATCCCATGTCGGGTTGAACGATTTGCGTGAGCGAATCGATAAATTACGGGGGTATCTTTGACTTAGAAGTCAAAGAAGAAGAATTGGCCGTATTGGAAAAACAATCGGCCGATCCTGATTTATGGAATGACCAAGAAAAAGCACAAGCTTTATTAAAGAAAATAGGCTCTTTGCGGGATTTACTTAATCGCTGGAACGAAGTTTCAGTTGGTTGTGATGATTTGGCTGAACTTTACGAAATGGCTAAAGCTGAAGAATCTGCTGAATTAGAAGAATCTATTAATTCGGATTTTATTTCACTTGAAAAAAAAGTGGCTGAAATGGAAATCCGTAAAATGCTTGATGGACCTGATGATGCTTGTACAGCACTCTTGTCTATTCACCCAGGAGCTGGCGGGACTGAATCGCAAGATTGGGCATTGATGCTTTATCGCATGTATGTTCGTTTTTTAGAACGAGAAAATATGGACTTTCGTGTGGTTGAAGTACAAGATGGTGATGAAGCCGGTTTGAAAAGCGCAACAATTGAAGTGAATTCTGAATTTGCTTATGGCTTGCTTCGTTCTGAAATCGGTGTTCATCGTTTAGTGCGAATTAGCCCTTTTGATGCCAATGCTCGCCGCCATACTAGTTTTTGTGCCGTTTACTTGTATCCGGTTCATGAAGATATTCAGTTTGAACTGGATATGAGCGAAGTTCGTGTGGATACTTATCGTTCTAGCGGAGCTGGTGGTCAGTATATCAATAAAACAGATTCTGCGGTGCGTATGACCCATTTGCCTACAGGGATTGTAGCTAGTTGCCAAACAGAACGATCTCAAATACAAAACAGAGAAACGGCTTTGAAAATGTTGAAAACCATGGTTGCTGAACATTATCGCCAAGAAGAAGAAGCAAAACGTGCAGATCGCATGGCTGATAAGAAAAAAGTAGAATGGGGCTCTCAAATTCGTAGCTATGTTTTACACCCTTATCAAATGGTAAAAGATTTACGAACAGGAGTAGAAACTTCTGATACTGGTGGCGTGCTTGATGGTAAATTAAAAGCTTTTATGGAAGCTTATTTGCTTTCAACAAGTGAAGGTTGAATTTATTGATTTGATAAGTTATGGAAAACCGTACTTCTTTAGTTTATGTAAGTGGCCAGGGGCGTATTAAAGAAACACCAACTAAGCAAGAACCACCGTCAGGAGATGGTGTTGTACGAATTCTTTTAAAACGTTTAGGTGGGAATAAGGCTGTAAGTATTATTTCTGGATTAAACGTTTCTGAAGATGAATTGAAAAGCATTTGTTCTGAATTAAAAAGAAAATGTGCAACAGGTGGAACTGTAAAAAATTGGACAATAGAAATTCAAGGCGATAGAAGAGAGTTAATTAAGCAGACTTTGGAAAAACAAGGTTATAAAGTAAAACTTTCTGGCGGATAAGTATTTTTTACAAAAACTTTCTTTTATTCGGATTGTTTGTAGGATAATTTTAATAAGAAAAACAAAAAAGTTGTGTTTTTTCTTTGTTTTTTGATGAAATCTAATTAGATTAAGGAAAATCTTTTTTTCGAGGAATTTATGAATCCAGATAAAATGAAAAAATTCAAGATTCTTTTAGCCATTGATATTGTAATTATTGTGGCTCTTGCTGTAGTTATGTTTGTTTTGAAAGGTCAATATGGCGAAATGGCTCAGAAATTGGCTACAGAACAACGTGATGCTTATCGTAAACAAGCAAATGATATTTTGCATGAACAATGGAAGTCTGTAGACCAGTTTGGCATGGCATGGCGTCTTGTTTTTGAAACGGTGTCTTCTAAAGATAAATCAGAAAAATCTTTTGACGCTCGTTTAAAAGCGATTGAAAATGATAAACCTGCTAGAGAACGTCAAGTACAGCATCTTTATTCTGCAGCAGGTATTCCAGAAAAAGCACAATTGCAATTTAGCGAATTGGGGTATGCTGAAGGTTCAATTCTTTTGAAAAATGAAAATGGTGTAAAAGAAGTTGCTTGTGGAAAAGATTGCAAAATTTCATTCACCTTTGTAAAGGGAAATCTTAAATCTTTAGATTATAGCGCTCTTGAAAAGTATGTACCTGCAGAACATTTTAAATTGGCTGAACCTGCACCATTCCGTTTTGAATAGGAGATGAGAAAATGAATATTAAATTGATTTCTATTGTTGCAACAGTTCTAGCGGTTTTGATTGCCATTATGCTTTTTATGCAGAAAGGTAATTATATTTCTCAAGCTCAGAGTCATTATGAAGAAACAACATCTAAAAGTTTTAAAGGCTCCTCACAGCTTTTGGGTTTTGTGAATTCAGGTATTGAACAAAATCGCGATCTTTGGGCTTTGGCTTCAAATGCTATTCAAAATGTAAAGACCGCTAAGCAAATGGCTGACTTGGAATCAAAAGCATTTCCAAGTACAAAGGGTTCTAATAGTATTTCACAAAAGACTCGTACATTCTCTTTGACTTCAGATTTGTTCATTGTGTCTACATTTGCAAATGTTTCTGAAGATCCAAAAACTCAAGTGAAAACTTTAGTGGATTTACAGAGCATTTCTGTTGATGCTTTGCTTGGAAATGTGGCAAAGCCTGCCACAGAATCAGAAGAAGTTGTTGAAGAATAATCATTCTTTGGCCTAGAATTTTTAAAGTCCCTTTCAAAGGGACTTTTTTATTATATTTGCTAGCGTAATAATGCCTGGATAGTTTAACAGGATAAAACTAGCCCCTCCTAAGGGTTCGATTTGCGTTCGAGTCGCAATCCGGGTATTTTAAGTCCTCTTTTTGAGGACTTTTTTTGGTATTTATGGTTGATTCTTTCTATTTTTTCGAGTGATAACAAATTGCCTTAAAAGTAGGTATGAATTAGGATTGAAAGGATTTTTATAATGAATGTCAAAGACATGTTCGGTAGTTTAGTATTTAATGCTAAAACTATGACAAAGTATCTTTCGGATAAAACCACTCATAGTCTTTTATCAACAATGGAAGGTTCTGCGCCTTTAGATGCTTCTATTGCAGATGAAGTAGCTGAGGGAATGAAGACATGGGCTATGGAGCATGGTGTGACTCATTTTACGCATTGGTTTCAACCATTGACTGGAGTTACTGCTGAAAAACACGATGCTTTTATTAATCCTGATTTTGATGGTGGAGTGATTTTTTCTTTTTCAGGAAAAGAATTATTGCAAGCAGAACCAGATGCTTCTAGTTTTCCATCAGGTGGTTTGAGAGCTACTTTTGAAGCGAGAGGTTATACAGCTTGGGACCCAACAAGCCCTGCTTTTATTAAGAAAACAGATGATGGTTTGGCCGTGCTTTGTATCCCTACTGTTTTTTGTGGCTATCATGGGCAAGCGTTAGATAAAAAAACACCATTGTTGCGTTCTCAAAAAGCTTTGATTTCACAATTATATCGTGTGGGAAAATTATTTGGCTTGCCAGAAACAAAAAGACCATACGCTACATTAGGTCCTGAACAAGAATATTTCTTGGTGGATGCGGATCTTTATGCACAACGACCAGATTTGATTCAGACAGGTAGAACACTTTTTGGCGTGCGTCCTGCAAGACACCAACAATTAGATGACCATTATTTTGGACAAATTAAGCCTCGGATTCTTTCCTTTATGGCTGAAGTGGATAACGAACTTTGGAAACTTGGAATTCCGGCTAAAACAAGACACAATGAAGTGGCGCCAGCACAGTTTGAAATAGCTCCTATTTTTGAAGAACAGAATTTAGCTGTTGACCATAATATGCTTACTATGGATGTTCTCCAGATGGTTGCTGCACGCCATAATCTGGTATGCTTATTGCATGAAAAACCATTTGCTGGAGTGAATGGTTCTGGTAAGCATAATAATTGGTCTATCACTGGTCCTGATGGGAAAAATTGGCTATCTCCAGGGAAAAATCCTCAAGAAAATGCAAAGTTCCTTTTGATTCTTGTGGCTATTATTAAAGCGGTAGATGAACATGCTCGGTTGATTCGGGCAGCGGTGGCTGCTCCTGGAAACGACCATCGTCTTGGGGCAAATGAAGCGCCTCCTGCGATTATTTCCATTTTCCTTGGCGATCAATTAAGTGATGTAGTGCAACAATTAAAGACTGGAGCGGCTAAGTCGTCTAAATCATCAACATCAATGGAAATAGGTGTTGATTCTTTGCCTAAATTATCTAGAGATGCTACAGATAGAAACAGAACAAGTCCGTTTGCATTTACTGGTAATAAGTTTGAATTGCGTGCTGTTGGTTCGACTGCAAGTTGCGCTACCGCGAATACGGTTTTGAATTTGATTTGTGCAGCTTCTTTAGATGAAATGCTTACGCAATTAGAAAATGATTTGGCTAGTGGTAAAGAATTCCATATTGCGTTACAAGAACTTTTAACTCAAGAAGTTAATGCTCATGATAAAATAATTTTTGATGGCAATGGTTATAGTGAAGAATGGGTTAAAGAAGCCAAACGTCGTGGGCTTCCTAATATTCAGACAACGCCAGAAGCCTTAAAAGCTTATTTAGATGAAAACGTTGTTGCTTTGTTTGAAAAATATAATGTGCTTTCTCGTGAGGAGTTAAAGAGCCGTTATGTGATAGGCAATCAACATTATGAAACTATTATTACTCTTGAAGCGGAATGTTCTTTGAGAATTGCTAAGACAATGATTTTACCGGCTGCTATTTCTTATGCAACAGAACTTGCTGATTCTGCTGATGCGGTGGAATCTGATACACTTTCTAAATATGCAAAAGAAGTCGCTGATTTGGTTGATGATCTTTTGGCAGGCATTCAATTGTTAGAAAAGTCTTTGCGCAAAAACATTGCAAAGGAAAATGTTAAAGCAATGGAAAAAGTTCGTGAAGCTGCTGATGCGTTAGAATTGATTGTGCCAGAAAATCAATGGCCTTTGCCTGGTTATGGGGAAATGTTTTTTGTCGGGTAGTATTTAATGAAAAAGAAATTGTTTTTAATACTTTCTTTTTTGTGCTGTGCTATTTTTTGCATAGCATGTTCTGATGATTCTGATGGTGAAGAATACCTTTTTGATAGAGAAATTCTTGAAATGAGTATTTTGAAAACTTGTGCTGCAGATTCAAAAGAAAGTTCTTGTTTCCGTTTGCGTTATCGCTATCCAATAGAAACAGAAGATTTAAAACAATTTTTAATATGGTTAGATACTACAGTTATTGATGATACAACTCGTTCTGTTTCTTCTGAAGCAAAAAAGAATGCTACGATGGAAATACCTTTTCCAAAGGAACCTAAAGGTTATTATGATACTTTAGATTTGACAGAAGAATTGAAAGAATTTGCTGATAGAGATAGTGTACAAATCGCTATTTGGCCTGAATATACAGATGGTGAAGACCCTGGAGCAGTGCAGCGGGTATTTGTGCATTTCGGCGATGATATGGCACCAGCAATTATTTCTTTGCAAGATTCTGTATGGGCTACTGGCGCTGCATTTGATTGGTCTAGGCCAACAGATCAGACTGATTTTTATACGCCAGAAAATATTTCTGGGCCGATTGCAGGGTATAATGTGGTTGTTTATGCGTTAGATGAATCTGAAAGCATCAAAGATTTAAAAGTTACTGTTATTCATTCTTTGAAAACGGATTCTTTAGGAAGTGAACTTTATGTAAAAAATGCTCGTTTTCGAGCTCGTAATGATTCTGTCTGGTTAGATGAAAAAATTTCTGATAAAGAAGAAAAACGTTACCTTCGCTTGGCAGTTCTTGATGGAGAAGGTTTTTCAGAAACGGATTCTTTAAATCGTTTCCGCTTGGTTCTTTCTGGATTAAAATCACAATCACGTTATACGATTGGGATTACAGCATTTGATTCTTCTGGAAATTATTCTGGTTCAACAACGTCAGCCGAAATGAATCAAATGTTTATTACAACTGATAAAGTGGCACCAACAATGCCTACGGCTTTATGGTTTATGAGAGATTCTTTAAAGCCAGAACTTGCGCGTTTAGATAGTAATAATCGACTACGGATTTTTTGGAGTCGGAGTTTAGATCCATTTAAAGAAGATCATGGTATATTAGAAGATTCTGTTTTAGTTGTGCCAGATACTTGTTATGAATTTTTCTGTTATCGCAGTGTTGAATCTTACGAAATAGATAGGTGGATGAATGATGAATGGGTTCGTTTAAGTGAGGCTGGTGGTAAATCAGAGGAACGCTATTTAGATTATTATGCAATAGAATCAGATTCTATGCAGTATTTTGAAAAGGGAACATTTGTTACAGATACGATTCGTTGGGTTTCTCCTGGAGATACTTTAATTTTACGAGTGCGTTCAATAGATTCATCTGGGTATTATTCTAGGGCTTTGATAGATACGATTTATGTTTCTCCAGGAGAAAATGCAAATATGAATTGTCCAGAAGGATTTTTACCTGTGGCTTTAGGTGATTCTTTGCGTTTTTGTATGGAACGTTTTGAACATCAAGATTCTTCGGGAGAATTTATGACAAATGTTCTCCATTCAGAAGCGGTTGCGGCTTGTAGTTCTCTTTCTGTATCAGGATTTAAAACAGCTCTTTGTGGAGAACGTGATTGGGAGTTAGTTTGTTTGACAAATGGCATTTCTTCTTATGGAGTTGTAGAAGAAGATATTTCAGCATCTGAATACCTTTACACTAATTGTAATGTAGCGACAAATGATTCTATTTCGGCGGCATCATTAGAAGCTCGTAATTATAAATGTGTGAATGCTTCTGGTGTGCGTGATTTACCCGGAAATTATCAAGAATGGGTTTTAGGACGTTCTGCAGATACATTGGAATTGCTAAAAGGTTCTAGTTATCGTTCTTATGATGGGCTTGATAGAGAATCTATTGCGCTTTGTACAAACAGATTCTTTCCATTTTATACAAGGCGCGCTTTTGTAAAAGATACAATCGTTTATTTGTATCGTAGTGGGACAGTTGTAGATACAAGTTTAGTAGAAGATACAACAAGAACGCTTTATAAAAAGTTAACGCAAAAAGATTTTAAGGATTCTTTGCAATTTTTTGCTGTAAAAAATCCTGCAACAGGAGAAATTGTAGGTTATGATTATGCTCCTTTACAAGAATATCGCAAAGGGGGAGAAAAGTGGTTAAAAAATTTAGCTGGAAATATGGAATATGAACCGGATAGAATCGAAGTGGTTTTCTTGTTAGGAGGCAATACACCTTATAAAAAAGTGGCGGCATTTTATAAAAATTCATCTATTGGATTTAGGTGTTGTGCTTATCCAGAAGAGTGATTGCTTGAAAAGAATGTAGGTTTTTTGTAAGATTTTATAAATAAATATTTCTTTTGATTAAATTAAGTTATCTTTCCAATATGAAAAAAATTTGCTTTGTTTTATTCTTTTTATTAACCTTTCCTGCATTTGTTTTAGCGCAGCAGAGTTTAACTATTTATGCTCAAGAAAATGAAAATTCTAAAGTCAGAGGAACTATAACCTATGCTGATTTTGTAGAAGAATTGCCTATTCCAAAAAAGAAAAAGAAAAAAACAATTTATGTGAAAAATAAAAAAGGCAAGAAAAAGAAAAAAGTTATTTATGAAGAATTTACACCCAAAGAACCACCAGCTTTTATTCCTGTAAAAACCAAGTTTGGAAAAGGTTTTGTGCGTCGAGCTGAATTTGCTCGTTTTAAGGAAAAAGCTTCTGATTTAAGCGGGCGTTACGCTTCGGCTTCTGGGCATGTGATTTTAGAAAAGTCTCCGAATTCACCGGGTAAATTTAACGTGACTATCCAAAATGGTCCTCTTGATGGTAGAGCAGAAATTGCTTTTGGAAATGCTCCAATAATTAATGCCGGAGAACACAAACGGTTTCAATATAGTGAACCTGGTTGTAAAATTGATATAGATCTCTATCAACGCAAAGTACGCGTAGCTCAGCAAGGTTGTACTGAGTACAATTATGGAAATTACACTTTAGCTGGGGTTTATGATAGATTTTCAGAAAGAAGTCGTAAAGCTGAAGTTTTTAATGAACCAGAACGTAGGGCTAAATTCAAAAAATTTGTCTGGTGTCCGGAAGGCTCTTTTTCATGTGAAAAAATTCGAGATGAAGATGATTGTACTGTAGAAATTGTTTGGAGTGCTGGAGGTACAGGTGTTATTGAAAGGCGCTGTGATGACAGAGTGCATAAATATCGTCCGTTTGAACGGATGATTCCAGCAAAGAAAGATTTTCTAAATGGTGAAAAACCGATTATTTGGAAAACAAAACGCACAGATATGTCCAATGAATGGATGCTTTGGTATTATTATCCTAAAGCCGAACGCTATAAAATGGTGCGGGCTGGTAACAGAGAAGACGCTGCTTATATGGAGATTTACGAATAATGCAACGCATTGAAAAAGCAAGACTCTTATTTTTGGATTCGGGCCCTATTCAAAAGTTGTTACAAGCAGACATGGATATTTTCCCTGTGATTTCTAAAGTTTTAGATGTGGCTTATGAAAAAAATTTGCAGATGGTTGTTTCCCCGATAACCTTGCATGAAATTTCTTATCGAGCTTATGAAAAAGACGCTTCTTTATTAGTTCGTCAGTATAAAGAATTTTTTACTAGGTCTCTTGGCGTGGCGCTAAGAGAAATTGATGCCGAAATAGCTCAGGTTGCGGCGAGTTTTAGAAATAAATATGGTTTGGATTTAGGAGAATCTTTTCAAATAGCAACCGCTTTTGTTTCTGGAGCAGATGCCGTTTTTACATTGAACGAAGATTGGAATGATTACTTAGATGCGGTAATAGTTACACCAAGTTCTCTTTTGTTAGACTAGTTTACCTAAAGCTAATAAAGCGGCAGTCCTTGCACGTAAGCGCGTGTTTCCTAGTTTTAATAATTGTGTTTTGGCATTAGGAACATTTTTAATCAGTTCTATTTCTTTCTCTGAAAAACCACCTTCTGGACCGATGAGAAGCGTTGTAGGAACATTTGAATCTAAATTTTCTAATTGAGATTGTCCGTTTATATCGCAAAGCACAAGAGTTCCTTCAACGGTTTTTAACCAATCTTTTAATTCAATAGGACCTTCTATTTCTGTTTCCCATGATTTCATAGATTGTTTTAAGCTAACACGGCTTTTTAAATGACAGCGTCTTACCAAACGGGATAAATCAGAATTTTTAGGTTCTTGAGAATGTTCTGTTCGTAAAAGTATGATTTTAGAAACATTTGCTTGTGCAACATGAAATGAGACTTCTTCATTAGCATCATCTTTTAAACAGGCAATGGCCAACTGTAAGCGAGGAGGCTCTTTTTCAAGGATTGAAATGCTTTTAATAAGGATTTTACAAGCTTTTGGGTTGGCTTCTAAAATTTCAGCTTCAGCTAATTTACCTTTACCATCACAAACTAGTAATATATCGCCAACTTGCGCACGACAAACTTTTGTGGCGTGTTTACTTTCTTCTTCAGAGAGTATTTGTTCGCCAATCAACAAGGGAGAAAGGAAAAAGCGAGTATCTGGGGATTTCATAGGCTCTAAATCTAATTATATTTTACGGAGTATGGAAAAAAAGCGAGTTGCAAAACCTATTCGAGCCGTAGTCTTTGATCTTGATGGTACACTTTATCTGAGTGGAAAGCCTTTTGTTGGTGCCGTAGAAACAGTATGCCGTGTCGCAGAACATGTTCCTGTTTATTATTTGAGTAATAATACAAGTAAATCGCCTGTTTTTTATAAAAATCGACTTTTAAAAATGGGACTTCCATTGCAAGGTGATTCAGCAATTATCTCTGCTTTGACATTAGCACTTCAAAAAATTCATCAAGAAAAGATTAAAAATGTTTTCTTCTTTGGAAACCCAGAAGTTACAGAATGGTTTGCGGCTCAAGATCCGTCTTTGAATTTGCGTCCATCTATAAAAGAAACAGAATTAGTTTTGGTTGCTTATCACAATTCTTTTGATTATAAAGAACTTTGTGAAGTTTCTTGGCGAATCCAACGAGGCGTTCGTTTTTGGGTAACTCATAGCGATTTGGTTTGTCCTGATGCGATGGGGCCGGTTCCAGATATTGGTTCTTTTCTTTCAATGTTTGAAACTGCCTACCATGTAAGGCCTGAGTTTTCGTTTGGAAAACCGAATCCAGATATGTTAGCCCCTGTTTTGAATCATTGTGCAGCAGAAGAAATTTTGTTGGTTGGAGATAGACTTTATACCGATTTTGAATTAGCTATTCGTTCGGGGTGTCGTTTTGCTTTAGCGCTTTGTGGTGAAACAAGTAGAAGTGATTTGGCAAGACAAGCAAGACAACCTGATATTGTTGCAGAAACGGTTGCTGATATTGATTTTGATTCTTGTTTCCAGAAGGGAATATGAAATATTTTTTTCTGATATTGTCTTTAGCTTCAACATTATTGGCATCTCCTGTTTTAACAGTAGCAGTCACTTTGCAACCTTACGCCAAAATGCTATCCCGTTTAGGAAAGGATAGAATAGAAATTGTTGTGCTCGTTCCAGAAGGCTCTGACCCACATACTTTTGAGCCCAAACCTGGAACATTAAAAGATTTTTCGAAAGCAGAAATTTATTTTACGGATAGCTCTGGATTAGATAAAAATTGGTTGCCTCGATTTAAAGGTGTAAATTCAAAAGTTAAAATTTTAGCATTAGATTCCGGAATTCAGTTTGAAAGTTTAGACGACCATCATCATGAAAGTGAGGCTTTAGACCCGCATCTTTGGGTCTCTCTTAAGAATGTTCAGATTATTTTAAAAAATATGTTAGCTGTTTTAATGCAGTATGATCCACAAGGGGAAAACTTTTACCTAGAAAATTTTAACACGTATATGGAAGAATTAGTTTCTTTATCAGATTCAATAGAATCTCTTTCTAAAAAATTACCAGAAGAAAAGAAAACATTTATGGTGTTTCACCCTTCATTTGGTTATTTTGCGAGAGATTATGGTTTTAAGCAACTTTGTATTGAGGCAAATGGTAAAGAACCAAAACCTAAAGATTTGCAACATTTGATTCAAGAAGCTAAGAAATCAAAAATTCAATCCATTTTTATTATGCCTAATTTCAGCAAGCGTTCTGCAGAAATGATTGCAAAATCTTTGAATGCTAATGTAGTGACTTTGAATCCTTT
This sequence comes from Fibrobacteraceae bacterium, assembly GCA_017631885.1. Lineage (GTDB taxonomy): Bacteria > Fibrobacterota > Fibrobacteria > Fibrobacterales > Fibrobacteraceae > UBA1765. Next base: position 36,089 of record JAGBSH010000015.1, on the reverse strand, counting down.
GGCTTATGATTTTGAAAAAGCCATAAAAATTCTTTTGGAAACTCTCTCTAAGGTGCAATAATGAATGCGATTGAAGTCAAAAATCTTTCTTTTGGGTATTCTCGTTCAACCATTATTGAAAACACTTCGTTTTCTATCCCTGAAGGAGATTTGTTAGCTTTGATAGGGCCAAACGGGGGAGGAAAAACAACTCTTTTAAAATTGCTTCTTGGTCTTTTGAAACCAGCAACAGGAACTGTACAAATATTTGGAGAAAATGTTCCTTGTCGCAAAATTCCTGTTGGTTATGTCCCGCAAAATACAAATGCTAATTTGGAATTTCCGATAACAGTGACTCAATGTGTGGCAACCGGATTTGTTAAAGGAAAAGAGAATCTTTCGGAATTAAAACCACTTTTAGAAAAAGTTGGAGTTCAGGATTTTGCTGATAAACGATTAGGGGAACTTTCTGGGGGGGAACGGCAGAAAGTTTTAATTGCAAGAGCTTTAGCTTGTAAGCCGAAAATACTTTTTTTAGATGAACCGTCTAGTAATATGGATGCGCAAGGCCAAGAAAATTTGTTTAAACTTTTGGCAAAATTGAATCAAGATATGACTATTGTTTTGGTGAGTCATGATTTGATGGCTATTTCAAAATATGTAAAAAGTGTTTTATGTGTGAATCGTTGTGTGCATTATCACCCAGGCAATGGTCTTACCGGAGAATCTTTGCATGAAGCCTATGGGTGCGAAATAGACCTTATTGCGCATGGTGTTGTTGGACATCGAGTGCTTTCAGATCATGATCATTCTCATTGCCATTCTAAACATTAATTTTTTTGCATAAAAACAACTCCCGCACGGAACGTGCGGGAGTTGTGTAAAACATAAAAGTTGAAAGCAATTAAAGTCTTGAGTAAACTTCGGTTACTGCTGCTTCATCATTAGGAACAAATGGAGATTGTTCTATTCCAGTCAAACGGAGTTCGTTTTCTGAAGCAATAGCATTAACAATAATTTCTTTTTTTCCAATGAAACAGTCGTAAAGACGAATGCCGCCAACAGTAAGTTTAATTTGGGTTGGAGAAATAATGTCATAAGTGCCTTCAAGTTCTGTACCTGGGCAATAAGTATGAGCTAAATCTGCAATAGCCGGAGTGTATGAAAATTCAGAACCTGTAAATTTAAGAGTCCCGGTACCTGCAAAACTAATGCTAGACCCTTCAAGAGATGCTACAGACCATTTTCCTTTTAAGCAATCTGTAGAAAGTTCTGCACAAGCTTCTGCGCGGCTTGGACTGCTCTCTTCACTACATGCTGAGAGAGAAAACATTGCTGCACATGCAGCAGACAAAAGAAGTAATTTTTTCATAAGATTCCTCATAATTTTCAAAAAAATACAAATAATATGACTAATGTTGACATAATTAAATGAGAATTTACGAAAGAAAAGCTTTTTTTTACTAGAAAAACGAAAAAAGTCTCAAATTTTTTAAAATTTGAGACTTTTTAAACTTTTAGGTTTAGGTTAAATTACCAACCACCCATTCCTGAAGAAGAACAAGTATTAGCGCTTAACTGGTTTTGGCCAGAAAGAGAACCGCCTTCACCGTACCCAAAGAATGTTTCAATGGTTGGGTTAGAATAAGTACCACCTGTGTAGAAATCACCAGTAGTAGAATTTACATAAATGCCAGTTGACGCAGATTGTGTTGCCGTAAATGTTGAAAGAACCGTTCCGTTGCTCATAACAGAGAAACGAGTATTGGCACTCAAGCTACTGAAACATTTTGGATTGCCACTAGAAGGAATGCCTTCAATTTGCTTTCCCATTCCAAGTAGAATGCCTGCAGTGTAATTAACAGAACCATTATTATCAATGATATTGCCACCAGCTTCAATTACAAGAACGCCACCTGTAATATTGATATCACCATTGGAATCAATACCATCTGTATCTCCAGAGCCTGTTTTTACATAGTGATAGCCTCCTTTGATATGGATAACGCCAGAACTTGTTGAATTAGATTGTCCAGGGCGGAAACTATCGCCAGAAGAGGTATTATCTGTTCCACCAGCAGCATTCCAAGCATCGTCACTTGCTGATACGGAAGTTTCTCCACCATTTATTTCAAGTTCATAAGCTTCAAAACCTTCATAACATTGAGAAACAGAAATTTTTCCACCATTTAATTGGAATAAAACATCGCCATGTATTGCGTCATCAGTTGCTGCAATTGTTATATCCCCACCATTTATACGAACAGTTCCGTTAGAATGGATTGCATCATCAGCAGAATTGATAGTAAAGATTCCTGCATTAATAAGAACCAATGAGTCGGCTTTAATCGCTTTCAGACTAGTAGAATCAGTAGTCGTTGCCGAAGTTTCGCCCCACAAACCTCCCATAGAACCAGAATTTGTTTGTGCAGAGGCTCCTGTTCCGGTTTTAATTTCAAAAGAAGGAACTGCGTTAGAATCGGCAATGAATACATAGTTATATGCTTGAATGCCATCATCGCCTGCAGTAATATTAAAGTTACCACCAGTAATTTGTACATAGCCTTTATCAGCGATATAACCTTCGTCTTCACCTTCATCGGATTTGATAGCATCACCATTTGTTGTGTTTATTGTGAAATTACCGCCTTCAATTTCTACAGATCCCTTACCTTTAATGCCATGATTGGTTGCAGTAATTGTCACTTGTGGAAAATCTTTAATTTTAATGTCGTTAGAAGATTGAATCCCATTTTTGTAATTCCCATAAATTATGAGACTTCCGTTTCCTTTAAATGTCAAATCATCTTTGGAATAAATGCAAGCGTTGGTGGTGTCAGGCGTTCCATCAGTTTTTGTATAAGTTGTTGTTCTTGAAGAAGCATCTGCCAATGTATTTGTGGTTCCATCAATGAGCATAAGGAATGTCTTGTCTGCATTTTGAACATAGATAGGAGCGTCTGTACTTGAAAGCGTGAGATTGTTTAAGTATAAATAAACTTTGTCTGAGTCATTTGCACTGACCATAATTTGGAAATTGTCAGAGTTTCCGCTTAAATAGTATTGTCCAGCACAAGTTATTTTTACAGTTGTATTTGTAATTTCTACGCAGGAATCATTCGTTATTTCTATTCCCGCATTAGAAAAGATAATTTGTTTTTCAGTCCCATTTGGGTTGTAAGAGATAGCTACAGAGCTAGAAGAAATAGCAACTGTTTGGCTTGAAGAAGAAATAGTTTCTTGACTAGAATAAGCATTGTCAGCAGATGATGGAACTTCTGTTCCGGTTAAGAAAATCTGGTTACAAGATTCATCAAAATAAAAGGTTTTTTCATTTTCTACATAGTAATGGATGTCGTTTAAGATAAATGATGGTAATAAGTCTGTACAAGTTAATTGTGCTGTAGAATCATTTAATGAATCTGGTTGTGAGTCTGGTAGAGTAGTTATTTCTTGTTTTGTTCCATCAGGTAAAATAGCATAAGCATAATCGCCATTTTCGTCTTTACAAAAATAGGTGTTGCTTATTGCGTCGTAAGAACAAGAATCTGTACTCGATGAATTTGATGAATTATCTCCACAAGCTATTATAGAAATAGAAATGGAAAAAGCGAATAATATTTTAAAACAGGTCATAAATTCTCTCCTTTTTTGACCATTTTTATTACGAATAAACACCCAACGGCAGAAATTTAATATTTTGATTTTATTTGAATGTTTTTTCAAAGGTCTTTTAAAAAAAGCGATGATTGATATTATGTTTTTTTGTAAATAATGAAGAGCTTTTCAAAAAATGGTGATTGATATTTTGCTATTTTGTATCCAATGAAGAAAATGATTTATTTGTTTTTGTTGGTGTTATTTTCTGTTTCATCACTTAATGCTTCTCCAGTATTAGCAGGGGAACGTAGCCGTAATTTGAAAACTTTGGAAGCTTCTCCGTTGTTGTTTGAATTCCATAAATTTACAACAACAGATTATCGGCAACGTTTTTATTTTCCACAAAGAGATTCCGCCTGGCGACGTAACTATAATGAAGAAGAAAAAGATGCTCTTTTAAAATTTTCTCACCCGAAATCTTCTATTGCGGCAAGTTTGATTGGTGGTTTGGATTATCGCGGTGGCGAAGCTATTCGTGATACGATTTTCCCGGCGGCAGATGGTGGCGTTTATTTGAGAGGTTTTATTGATTCTCTTGAATTTATGCTTGATGCAAGAATTTATGTCGAAAGTCATAGTGCTGAACGCCCGTCTTCTTTTGATGGTGAATTTGTTGAATTTCAAAAAGAAGAAGATAATTCTGGGGTTGAATACGCAAGTTATGCAAGGTATCGTGGGCATTTAGCGTTGAATATGGGCTTTGGCCGCCTAGACTTTGGTCGAGATGTCATGCATTGGGGACCAGGTTATTATAATAACTTGACTTTAAACCAATTTGCATTGCCATTTAATTCGCTCACGTTTGAATTGCAGGTTGGTCCACTTTCTGTAATTTCTTTTTATGGTGATTTGCGGATTTATAAAAATAGCATGAGTATTAAAAATAAAGACCAACGTCATTTGTATGGCCATCGTTACGAATTGGACTTAGGAAATTTAACCCTTGGAATGAGTGAAATCCAAGCAGTTTATGATAATAATAATGCATGGCTTTTTGTCCCGATTGTTCCGCTTTTTATGGAAAAGGGAAATTTTTCAGAGCGCAGCAATAATGGAGCCCTCTCATTTGACGCCAACTATCGTTTTCTTGAAATGTTTCGTCTTTATACAGAATTTTTCTTAGATGATATGGAAAGCCCGATAAGCTTGATTCGAAACGATAATGCTGAAGCAAAATGGGCTTTTCTTGGCGGTTTGCAATTTGGTAAGGATTTTCAAATAGGAAAACATTTTTTAGAAGTGGGAACTTTAGCAGAATATGCAAGAGTTGAACCCTATGTCTATACTCATTTTATTGAAAATACAGCTCAGTTAGCTCATTTAGGAAAACCTCTTGGAAACCAAGGTGGACCAAATAGTCAAACCATTGATTGGCTTGTATATGGAAGATTGAATAAACATTGGAATGTTGGACTTAGACAAACCTGGTTTTGGAAAGGTACTGATTATGGGAGTGCATTAAATGATACAACCCCTAATAATCACATGAAATACCCTAAATCATTTTTGGAAGGTGCAAAGATGCAATATTCAATAACACCTTCACTTGCTTATGAAGGACAGTATACCTTCTTTGCTTTGGAATGGACTTTTATTGATGACCGTAAATTTTATACGAGGCTTGGCTTTAAATGGTAAGAAAACCTGAATTACTTGCTCCTGCTGGAGACTTGAATCGTTTGCGTTATGCTTTGGCATATGGTGCTGATGCTGTTTATGCTGGTCAACCTGCATTTTCTTTAAGAGCTAGAGAAAATGGTTTTCGTTCGTTAGATGATATAGCAGAAGGAATTGCTATTTGTCGCGAACAAGGCAAAAAATTTTATTTGACAAGTAATGTCATTGCTCGTAATGGTAAAGTAGAACCTTTCTGTAAAACACTTTTAGAAGCCGCTGCTTTAGGCCCGGATGCGGTTATTGTCGCAGACCCAGGTGTGGTTGGTTTTTTACGAAAAGAAATACCAGAAATGGAAGTGCATCTTTCGGTACAGGCGAATACAACAAATTGGTTAACGGCTGCTTTTTGGGCTGACCTTGGGGTGAAGCGAATAATCCTTTCTCGGGAACTTTCGTTAAAAGAAGTTCTTGAAATACAAGAACGTTTGCCTGATTTAGAACTAGAAGTTTTTGTGCATGGTAACATTTGCATGTCTATGTCAGGGCGTTGTATGTTAAGTAATTGGGTTTCGCATCGAGATGCAAACCAAGGTATTTGCAATAATTCCTGTCGTATGCCTTATGCACTTTATGCAAATCAGGATGTTCAGTCAGATGGCTATAGAGAACATGTTGGAGATTTTTTCTTATCGCGGCCTGATAAACCAGAGTTAGCTCCTATTGCTTTAGATGAAGATCGTTGGGGTACTTACTTTATGAGTAGCCGAGATCTTTGCGCTTTACCGCTTTTAAAAGATTTAGTCAATGCGGGTATTGCTTCTTTTAAAATAGAAGGTAGAACGCGTTCAGTTTATTATTTAAGTCAAGTAGTTTCTGCTTATAGACAAGCAATAGATTCTGTTTTAGCAGGCGGCGATGTCCCTGAAAAAGCTTTTGATGCCATTTCTTTAACAGATAGTCGTGGGCGTATGTTAGGATTTGGTTATGGTGATAAATTACCGCAAAATTATGAATCAACACAAGTTCATTCAGAAGTAGGTTGTGTGGCTGGCCTTATTTCTGGTAAAGAGGAAAATGCTTTTATTGTTGATGTGAAAAATGCGTTTTCTCCAGAAACTGATACCTTGGAATGGATGAGTCCATCTGGAATGAAACCATGTAAAATCAAATACGTTGAAAACTTCCGCGGGGAAAAGGCAGACCGTTTACACCCGGGAACTGTCGGGAAAATTTACTTGGAAGAAGATCCAGGTTCTTTTGAATATGCGTTTTTGGTTTTAAGAAAATCGAATTAGAAATTTTTGGTGTAGAAAGCATTGACAGAATGTTTGGCACCAAAAGATTCTTTGAAATGTAAAAGATTTTGATTTAAATATTCGCCGTGGTTTTCAGTAGAAATTCCAAAAGAAATATTTTGGAAACCTTCTTTTGTTGCTTCTCTTATGGTGTGAATGTAAATAGCAGTGCCTGGTTGGAGTATTTTAAAATCTGGGTTAGTGGCAATGTATTGGGCATGAATACACTTTGTTTTTTGAAAAATGAAAAACATAATAGCAGAAACAAAAGCGCCATTTTGCCAAAGCCCGCGGAATCTGATGTTATCAGGAATTCGATTGTTTTTTAAATCCAATAATTCATCTAAAGTATGCACTGGAGAAACACCATATTTGGCTTTAGATATTTTTAAAAAATGAAAAAAACATTCAAAATCTTCAGCTGTTTTAAAGTCTCTGTATTCTAAAGTTTCTGTATCAATTTTTCGAATGATTCTACGGCATTCTTGATTACAGAATTCTATTGGGTCAGTTTCTTTTTTCAAAGGAATGTAAGAACTAAGTTCGGTGTGCCTTTGGTAACCAAGTCGTTCTAATGCATATTCTAAAAGGTCTGTAGGTTGTTGTGAAAATAGTGCTGGAGTGATTTTTAATTTGACACTTTTATAATTTTCTGAAAAATAATGGTCAAATGTTTTTAAAATGTCAAAAATTCTTTTTCCAGAATAACAATTTAAAGAAATAACTGGCCCACCAAAAGTAGAGCCAGGGTGTGATATAAATTCTTCTCCGATTTTAGCGCCAGAAATTACAGCGCAAAGAGTACCACTATTGTGACAAAATAAAGAAGCATCTTGAAAACGATCTTTGGGGTGGTATTCTAAGAAATTTTGCGTTTGTAAAAAGGTCCCGTTTATGGAATCATTTAAAACAAAAGAATCAAAACGTGTTTTTTGTTCTGGAGAGTAAGGCAAAATTTCAAGCATATAATAATGTTAGAAAAATTCAATTAAAAAAACTTTTATTTCACATTTATCTTTTCTCATTTTTCTAATTTCCTTGTATGCGTAAAGTTCCTTATTATCCGCTTGATAGAATAAATGCTGTTTATACTGCTTCTGCCCAGAATATTTTTTCTTCTGTTTTTAATTCTGGCTGGTTTATACGAGGAAATCAGAATAATTCTTTTGAAAAAGAATTCGCTGATTTTTGTGGTGTGAAATATTGTATTGGCGTGGGGAATGGTTTAGATGCTCTTTCTTTGATTTTGAAATCTTATATTGCGCTTGGAATTTTGAAAAAAAACGATAAGGTTGTTGTGCCGGCTAATACATTTATTGCCACATGGCTTGCTGTAAAAAATGCGGGGCTAGAACCTTATCCTGTTGATGTCGATGAAAAATCTTCTCTTTTGACAGTAGAAAAATTGCGTTTAGCTTGGGATGAAAATATAAAAGCCGTTATAGTTGTGCATTTGTATGGGCTTTTGGCCGATATGGAAGAATTTGAAAATTTTTCAAAAGAAAAAAATTTTGTGTTAATTGAAGATGCCGCTCAAGCACATGGGGCCTCTCGAAACGGGCGTAAAGCAGGGTCTTTTGGCAACGCAAGCGCTTTTAGTTTTTACCCAACAAAGAATCTTGGTGCTTTGGGCGATGCAGGCGCTGTTGTCACTTCAGATTCTAAACTAGCTGATACTGTTCGTAAAATGGGAAATTATGGTTCTTCAAAAAAGTATGTTCATGAACTTGCTGGAGAAAATTCAAGATTAGATGAAATCCAAGCAGCGATTTTATCATTAAAATTAAAACGTTTAGAAAACGATAATCATCGTCGTATAGAAATTGCAAAAATTTATAGTGAAAAAATCAACAATCCTTTTTTAAAATTACCTTGTATTACAAATACGAATGAGCATGTGTTTCATATTTTTGCAGTGCATACAAAGTATCGAAATGAATTGCAAGAACATTTACAAAAATTAGGCGTTGAAACTTTAGTCCATTATCCCTTACCGCCTCATTTGCAAGGCGCTTTTCTTGATTGTCATTTTGGAGAATTTCCTGTAGCTGAAAAACAATCAAAAGAAACGTTGAGTTTGCCACTTTTCCCAGTAATGGAAGAATCAGAAATTTTACAAGTGATAGATGCTGTTAATTCATTTTCTCCGTCTCTTTAGGGGTTTACTTTGAAGTCTTTTTGGAAATTATTTTGCGGCTCGGCTTTTATTACTTTATTTAGAACGGTTTGTTCTTTTGTATTGCATAAATTTTTAGCAGTTATTTTAGGACCATCTGTATTTGCTTGTGTTGGACAATTTCAAAATTTTCTTTCTATTGGACAAGGAATTTCATCACTAGCCCTCCAGAATGGGTGGGTTAGTTTAACGGCTAGGTATAAAAATGAAAAGTCTTTGCATGGCATTTGGCGTGGAGGATTGCGCTTAAATATTTTTGGAATGTTTGTTTTAGTGGTTGTTGCTGTTGTTTTTCTTTTTATAGCACCGCTTGAAGAAATGTTTCCAGGAATGCCGCACAGAAATATCCAAGCAGCAATTTTATTTGCTCTCCCTGGAATTGCGGCTAGTAACATTGCATCAATTTGTTTATCTGTAATGAATGGTTTAGAGCGTTACCATCGTTATGCAATAATAGCGTTGTCTATTAGTGCAATACAAACGCTTTGGGTAATTATTTTAGTTTATACAAAATCACTTTCTCTTCTCTCAATTATCGCTACTCAATCTATACTTTCTGTGGCAATAGCTATACCAATAGCTTCTCGTGCAGGCTTTTCTTTTTCTCTTTTAAAAAGTACTTCTGCACGTTTAGCGGAAAATAAAAAAGTTTGGCTCCCTTTTGTGGCAATGGGTTTAGTTCCAATGCTTTTAACCCCAATTGTTTTAACGCTTGTGCGTCAAATGTTACATTTTTCTCAAGGATTAGAAATAGCTGGGCTTTGGCAAGGAATTTCTAAAATATCTGATTTTTTTAATGTAGGCATTTCTTCGATTCTAGGAATCATACTTTTACCTAAAATTTCAGAAAAACTTTCAAAGAAAGATTTTTCTAAAATATTTTATCCTTTATTATTACGTGTTTTAGGAATAGCTGGAATAGTTTCTCTATGCTTATATTTTTTTAAACAAGAAACGATTTTGTTTTTTCTTTCAGAATCATTTTCTGAAGCCTCTCTTTTACTCCCTTGGCAATTATTAGGAGATTTTTTTCATGCGGGGGGCTGGTGTTGTGGAATGGTTTTAATGGCTAAAAGGGAAACAAAGAAATTTCTTTTTCTAGAAATATTTTTTCAAGTCTTTTTTGTTTGTTGTACCTGGAGCTTACTTTCTAAACTTGGTGCTTATTCGCCGGTTATTACTTATGCGATTGAAAATCTTTTGTATTTTATAATTGCTCTTTTATTTGTTAGGAAAATTTCATGGAAAACCCTTTAGTATCGGTATTACTTGCAAGTTATAATCATGAAGCTTATATCGAAGCTTCTGTGCGTTCAGTAATGTCTCAGAAAGGTGTTTCTTTTGAATTAATTGTAATAGATGATGGGAGTAGAGATTCTTCGCCAGAAATATTGGAAAAGCTAGCACAAGAATTAGGATTTGTTTATAAACATCGTGAAAATAAAGGTGTAATGGCAACCCTTTCAGAGCTTATAGGTTTAGCCAAAGGGACCTTTTTTTGCACATTTGCATCTGATGATATAATGCCAATGGGGCGTTTAAAAGCCCAAGCGGATTACTTAATAGCTCACCCTGAAAAAATAGCGTGTTTTGGACAAATTGTTAAAATGGATAAAGATGGAAATCGGGCTCTTATGCCAGACCCTAGATACCTCCACTCCATTCCAGAAGTTTCTTTTGAAGAATTTTTCTTAGGAAAAAAAGAACTTCATGGTTGCACAGAAATGATTCGATTAGAAGAATTTAAAGCAAATGGTGGGTATGACCAAGAATTCCCATTTGAAGATTTTCCGCTTTGGCTTTCTATGTTAGAAAAATATGGCTCTTTGCCAGTATTATCTACTGTTTGTTGTTATTACCGAGAACATGGTAAAAATATGTCTTTAGATAATACATTAATGTATGGGACTTTTATACGAGTATTAGAACGTTACCAAAGTCATCCTTTGTACAAAAAAGCTTTAAATATCTGGAAATCACATTGGTTTTCACGTCTTGCTTACTCAAATCCAAAAGAAGCGTTAAAACGATTTCCTGAATTGGCTAGTTTTTCTCTGCCATTTTTTAAGCGATTTTTAAAATTGTTTGTTCCTAGTATATTTTTGAAACATTAATTTGTTATAAATCTAAAATTAGGTTTATAATGTAATATATTGTTTGTCAAGTATTTTTCTAAAAATAGTTGTTGATAAGTGGTATACAACTTTGTAATAAATAAGTAATTAGTCTCTTAATACTTTGGTTATTAAAAGTGTTTAATCGTTGGTTATTTTTTTATTGCGGTTTTAAGCAAAAAAAGCCAAAATCTTAAAAAAAAGCAGAATTTCGGAGAAATCTTTAGTCTCTTGATTTAAATTTGGAACGAAAAATTCTGACTTTAAAATTGGGTGTATTTTGACTTTTATAGATTCTTGTGCTGAACGTTCGGTAAGTTCTCTTTGGGAGACTGTTATTTCTGTATTGGGGACTTCTGGCTTTACAAATGTTGAGATTAATTTTGTAAAAACGTTGCATTTCGTTGGGGTTGAAAAAGGCATTTGTATTCTTGAAACTCAAAATAAATTTACGCGTGATTGGGCCGAAAAACATTTTTCCAAACGTATTTTAAAAATTCTTGTCTCTATTGATTCTACCATAGAAAACTTAAGTTTGAAAATAGCTCAAAATGAACGCCGTTTTTTAGAAGTTCCAAGTATTGCTTTATCGCCAGTTCAAATTAAACGAAAAGAACATCTTGTTCAGAAAAAACAATATGAAGTTTTGGGTTATGTAGAAAATACATTCCAGAATTTTGTGGAAGGCCTTTGTAATCGCGAAGCACTTTCAATGTGTAAAAAAGTGGCTGAAGAGCCATGTCGTTCAGATGCTTTATTGCTTTATATCTATGGCAAATCTGGTTTAGGTAAAACCCACTTGCTGCAAGCAATAGCCTATGCAATAAAAGAATCCAAAAGAAATGTTAGTGTAAAATACACTTCTGGGATTCGCTTTTTAGAAGATTTTCTTAAGTGTTTTGAAGGAAATGCTAAAAATAAAGAAGCAGCGGAAAATGATTTTAGAGAAACTTATGAACAAGTAGATCTTTTGTTGTTAGACGACGTGCAGTTTTTAGCAAAAAGAAGTGGCGTACAATTAGCTCTTTTAAATGTTATTGAACGCCGTAGACTTCATGGTAGACAAACTGTTTTTTCAAGTGATAGACTCCCGACAGAAATGGATCAAAGGTATTTTAAAGCAAAATTTTTGAACCGTTTAGAAGAATGTATTGCTTTGAAATTAGAAATGCCAGATTCCAAAACGCGTTTAGGTGTTGTGGAACGCGCTACGCTTGAATTTCCATTTTTAGAAAAAGAACGCCATGAAATTTGCCGTTGGATAGCAACGCCAGCTGTCGATAATTTCCGTACATTAATTGGAAAAATCAAGCGTTTACAAGCGGAATATGAGTTACAGCGTAAAACGCTAACTTTAAATTCGGTGCGGCTATTTTTATTGCCTAGGCAATCGGGCAGAACGCTTGAAGCAATAACAGCCGCAACGGCAGCAGCGTATGGTGTTGAATGCGAATCTTTATTATCTCCTTCTCGGATAGAAAAAATTTCATTTGTACGGAAAATAGCCATGTTTATTTGTAGAGAAGATACTGGCGAATCTTTACAGGCGATAGGGGAATTTTTTGGGCGCAATTATTCTACAGTAATAGCGAGTTGTAACTCTGTAATGACTATGCTAGAAAATAATGAAGATCTTGCTTTTAGAATTCAAGAGATTCGTTATAGCTTTGGAAAATAAAATTTTAAAGAATTTTTTCTGGCCAAGGGTGTTTGGGGTAGCGCCCTCTGAGTTCTTTTCTGATTTCTGGGTAGGTGTTTATCCAAAAACTATCTAAATCCCAAGTCTTTTGAACAGAGCGGTAATTAGGGGCTAAAATATCATAACGAACAGGAACTTTATTTTCAGCAATGAAATGTTTGCCTCGCGTTCCAATAAAATCACCTAGTCTAGCAGAAATTTCTACAACGTCTTCTTGGTATATATACTTAGCTCGTTTACCATTTGAAAGGGTAGTGTTATCCGGAAAATTTTTATGCAACCAAGAAATCATTGATTTTCCAAAATAATCTTCAATAATATTTCGGTAACGTTCTGGTGTAAGATCTTTCTTTAAAAAAATGGAATCAAAAAAGACCTCTGCAATTAAATCCATATCTTCCTCATTCCACAAAGGAAGGTTGTATTCAGGGAAATATTTGGCAGCTAATTTCATTTTGCAAAATAGAATTTGATTTTCTGCTGATAACCACAGGTGAGAAAGGTTTTCTTTAGAATTTTTTTCTTTCCAATAAGAACTGCAAAGAGATGTTAGATTTTTTCTTGTATTTTCATCAGTTTCTTGTGGAATTATTTCTGTTCGAGCAATTTCTTTACCATGGCTTTCTCTAATAGCTATGCCTATAAATCGTTCTTTTGAATTTTGCCATAGTAATTTGTAATGAAGAACATCTTCTTTGCTATAAATAAGAGATTCTGGAATTTCTAAATAAGCACCTGTTCGTAATTCAGAAGAATTTATATTGCCAGTTCGTACAAGTGCAAAAGCGAGAATTGCTTTTGCTGACTCAATTTTTAACCGCAACATTTGTTTGTCTTGTAGCTTAAATGATTCACCATTACGAATGGCTAGATTTTCTGGGAAAAATTCAAGCATCGTTTTAGGAATATCTTCTGTAAAAAGGTTTTTAAAGTTTTTGCTTTGAGCGAACTTTAAAAGTTTTCGAAAAGTATATTCAACTTCTCGGGGAACGCTTTTAGAATTTTCCACTGATGTTTCGGCTAAATTTTTTAACGAAAAGGTTTCTTTAGACCGAAAGAAAAATTCATTGCCAGCATCTAACCAGGCTAACATAGCAATAAACAACGGATTTTGCGAACGAACTTTTAGGAATACTTCTAGTAGTTTAATGTTTTCAAGAGGCACTTCTAAAGATTCTTTTCCTAATTCTGTAAGGGTTTCTTGTTGGATAAAACCCGACTTTTCTAAAATAAATTGACAAGCATCCTTTTTCTCTTTTGGAATTTCTGTAAGCAATGGTAGTTCGCTAGCTTTTATGGAAAGCTTTTCTGCAAGAGCTATTTTTTTTAGAAAAAATTCTTGTGGATTTATTCGTAAAATTTCTGGAATAATATTTTCTTGAAATGACTTTTCTTCTTCTTTACTCCATAAACGAATACAAGTTCCTTGTTCTAAACGGCCTGCACGACCAGTGCGTTGTATTGCGTTTTGTAAAGTGATTCTAGAAATCCGTAAGACCGGAATACTTGAATCTTTAGAATGTTCAAGTAGCCGTTCATAACCAGAATCAATAACGCCACTTACATCAGGAACAGTCAAAGACGTTTCTGCGATATTGGTTGTAAAAACAACTCGTGGGCTTGCAGAAGGAGTGAAAATTTTTTCTTGTATTTCATCTGATTGACCGCTATAAAGTTCAAAAGTTTCAGTTGATTTTCCAAAAGATTCTTCGACAGTTTCTTTTGCTTTTTTAATTTCGGCTTTTCCAGGAAGAAAAACAAGAGTAGTTTTCCAGATACCATTTATTTGTAAAGTTCTAAGAGCTTGACAAATAGAGTCTTCAAGTGATTTTTTTTGTGCAGAAGCTTGATGAATAATTTGAACAGGGTAGAGAGGAATACCAGTTTCTAAAAGTTCTGTATTTAAAAATTCAGCAATAGGCGTGCTATTTAATTTTGCTGACATAACAGCCAGGCGCAAATGAGAATTTTGTTTTTGCTTTTGAACGTAATAGGCAAGCAATAAATCCATTTCGGCTTTGCGTTCGTGGAATTCATCAAACAAAATCCAATCCGCATTTTCTTCGTGGTGTAAAATTTCTTGAAGGTAATTGCCATAAGTTTGAAAAATGATTCTTGTCTGTTCGCTTTTACATTGCTCTAATCGAAATTTATAACCGACCGTTTTACCGCAAGGTTCTCCAAGACATTTTGCCATATAGCGGGCAAGTTCTTTAGCTACTAAACGCCTTGGTTCAAGAATGACAATTTTACCAGAAAAACGTTCTGAAAGAAAATAAGGGAAATATATAGATTTCCCACTCCCTGTTGGCGCTGAAAGTAAAATGTTTTTATTTGAAAAAAGCGCTTTCTCTAAATCGGGGACGAATCTAGAAAGCGCTAAATGAGAAAATCCACCAGACATGGCGTGAATTTAAAAAGACTCTTAAGAATCCATTGAATATTTTAATTTTTTACCAGTTTCTACATCGTTATAAGGCCATTTATGACTTTTGCGTTTGTCATTTGGCAATAAATTGCTCATGCGGCGTTTAAAACCAGCTTCTGACTTGCAGAAAAAGTAAGCCACAAATTCTGTATTTGGAACAAGAAACGGCATGCATTGGTATTTCTTTTTAACAGCCGAACGCAAAATGCGCATATCATCTTTTGTTGGTGTAACAAATTCACCTTTGTATTTACAAACAATGTCAGCGTCGGCGAGAACAGCTTTTGAACATTGCGTTAAAAATAACATATTGGGTTCAGAACATTTACGAGCGGTTTCTAAACGGAATGCTCCACCACCTTCTTTTAAAAAACGGCGAACAGCGCGGAAAATAGCAAGGACTACAACCACCACAAGAAGAATGACTAAAACAGGCCAATAAGTAGAAAAAAAGTTGCCAATCATAAAAACCTCAAAAAGCTTTCAGCAAATTTAAAAAAAATAAACATTTGTTAAGTACGTTTCTCCATTTATTTTTGTGGTATTTATTGATTTCGGATAATTTGAGAGAAACTTTTGTTTGGATTATAGATTTTTACTACTAATAAACCTTTAGGTAATGGGTTTAAAGCAATGACTGATTGCATTGAAGAAAGTTTTTGAGAATATAAAAGAACGCCTTTTATATTAAATATTTCGATAGACGTTGCGTTATTTATATAGAGGTTCTTTTCGTGGATATGAAAATTAAACTTAGATTGGAGTGAATTTTCTTGTGGTATTCTTGAGATAACTGGTGCTTTTTTACTTAGTACAAAACTGCCTATTAAATTTGCTCCAGTTATATTATCAAAATAAGTTGAATCGTTTGCAAAACGGATTGTAGAATAGTTTTTATCGCTAGGCCAATTTCCGTATTGAGAAATACGTAAAAAAACATCATAAGAGTCATCTGGTAAATTTTCAGGAAGTTGAGTCGTTATTTCAAATTCATTAGTTCTATCAAAAGTGACGATTGTATCTTTTGTCATAGTTCTAGAATAAATAGTTTGTGGGTCAAAATCATTTTCTAGTTTGAGTTCTATGCGTTTAGCGTAAACCAGAGTATCAATGGTTTTATCATTTAATGTGTAAGAGGAATCAATCATTTGGTGCGAACGCAACATTATGGTAACAGGGCGTTTTTTTGTCATATTTCCAAAGCCGACATTTTGAATTTTTAGTTTGATTTTTAAAAGACTTCCGGTACCAAGAGAATCAAACATATTCGATTCTTTTAACACATAACGATACCCTAAATGGTCTTCAATATATTTAAAACCACTATTAAAAAGAGTATCATTTCTTTCATAGGATTTATATGCGGAATCTATATCATGTCTTGGCGTAAACGGAGTTTCTTTCCATTCGTTGATTAAATTGTAATTCCATTGGATATTTAAATAACTGGTGTGAGTACGAAAGCCTTCGTAAGCAAGGAATGCTGGTGTATTTATTTTTTTGTATCCAGAGGCTGTAGTGAGAGCTTCGCCACCATAAGGAACGTGTTTACCATATTTTTCAAGCCAGTCCGTTCCGCGATCTCGACAAATACTAGTTTTACAATCAGCACCCCAAGTTCCGTAATCGTATTCTGTTCCAAGATAACCATCGTTAAAAAGACCTACACGAAAAATATCTTCGCCAATGGAATCGGCTTTTTGTTTGAAATAAGGGTGGTTTATATCAAAAGAAACACCATAATTCCAAGCAAGTGTATCGCCTAATTTGAGAGGTTCTTTAGAAAGAGTATCTAAAATTGTTGTCGGAGAAAAACCAAAAGCTCTAGCAACAACAGGGGCTGTTCTAGCACCAATATCTACATTTTTGGATGTATTTAATATCATTTCACGTAGAGCGTAACCTGAATTCTCTGCCGTGGCGATTTTACTAGAGTGATTTTCTCCATAAGGGCCATACATTCCAAGTTCAACAAAAGTAATTACATCGTCGTATTCAGAATAAATTTTTGAAAGCTGTCGGACATGTCTTAGAATAATTTCTTGTTCGGGTTCCATGTTGGCTTTCCCTTCAAACCAAGGGTCATAGCAAAATCGTAAAACAACGGTCCCATTTTTTTCTCGGATTTTATTTAAAAAAGCTTTGAGAGAATCTAGCATAGCAGTTGTTAAATCTTGTGTTGTCCCATGACATGTTGCACAAGTATCCCACACGGCATTGCTAGAAAATTCTGAAATTTCAGCCCGTAAGTGTAAAAAGCGACTCCAAGGGTTAGCACTTGCCCCAGTTGGTTTAAAATGAATTACTTGAGGAACATAAAATCCTCTGTCTGGGTTGTAAAACGTTTGGATATGATCGGTATAATCCAAATTTTGTTTTACTAATTCAGCAGAATAGGCGAAAGAGATTAAAAAGAAAAATAAAATGATAAAGATTTTTTGCGTTTTAAGAAAAATCATAAAGTACCTAAAAGAATAATTTTAAAGAAATATATCATTAAAAAAAAGGACTTTATCTTACAAAAATTTTAAATAGAACTTTTTTATAAGTGTGCAAAAATAAAAACGGATAAAATTTGTGTTCTGGGGTAAAGAGAATTATATCGGTTTCAAATGTTTAAAAATATTTACAGCATAAAAGCTTTTTATTATGTGTAAAAAATGAATTTTCAAAAGTAAACATCGTAAAAAAACAACCATTTAGTCTTAAAACTGTAAGAAAAATGTGATAAAGCACACTAATTTAATTATGTTTTGACCTACCCAAATTCAAACAAAAAAACTCTAAAGGAGAAAATATGAAAAAAATGAAATTTTCTGCAATGCTTTTAAGCTTTGCGGCTGCTAGTGTTTTTGCACAGGCTACAGCTCCTGCAGCAAAGCCAGCAGAACAACCTGCAAAGCCAGTAGCCGAAGCTCCAAAGGCAGAAGCCGCTAAGCCAGCAGCAGAAGCAAAGAAAGTAGAAGAAGCAAAGCCAGCCGCCGAAGCTCCAAAGGCAGAAGCCGCTAAGCCAGCAGCCGAAGCAAAGAAAGTTGAAGAAGCAAAGCCAGCAGCCGAAGCACCAAAGGCAGAAGCAGCTAAGGCTGCACCAGAAGCAAAGAAAGTAGAAGAAGCAAAGCCAGCTGCTGAAGCACCAAAGGCAGAAGCAGCTAAGGCTGCACCAGAAGCAAAGAAAGTAGAAGAAGCAAAGCCAGCTGCTGAAGCACCAAAGGCAGAAGCCGCTAAGCCAGCCGCAGAAGCCAAGAAAGTTGAAGAAGCAAAGCCAGTAGCTGAAGCACCAAAGGCAGAAACAGCTAAGGCTGCACCAGAAGCAAAGAAAGTAGAAGAAGCAAAGCCAGCAGCCGAAGCACCAAAGGCAGAAACAGCTAAGGCAGAACCAGAAGCTAAGAAAGTAGAAGAAACAAAGCCAGCTGCTGAAGCACCAAAGGCAGAAGAAAAGGGCGAAGTTTCAGCTGCTGCTGGAAACGCTCTTGATTTACTCAAAGCTAGCATGAATGAAGCAACTTCTAAAGCAGAAATGAAAGTTAATTTCTCTGGTGAAGTAGAATTTGACGTTTATACCGGTGACGTTATTAACGATGCCGATTTGAATCATTCTTATGCATCGACCTTTGATTTGAATGTTGATGTTCAATTCAATGATAAGTGGTCTGCATTTGTTGGTTTAGAAGCTGATGGTGAATCTGCTTCTCCAGCAGCAATTTATAATGGAGCATATATCCAATATAAACCAGCTGATTTCTTCAATGTTAAAGTCGGTGATTTGACTTTCTCTGAAGGCGCATTCAAGTCTTATTATGGTTATGATGATCCTGCTTACAATGCAGCAGGTATGAAAGAACATGATATTCGTGGTATTCAAATTACTCTTGCTGGTTTGGAACTCGGATTTGGCTTTGGTCGTGGCGAAAACGATACTCGTGGAATTTGTTACGCTGGAGACAATTGCGTAGAAGAATCTGGTAAAAACTATGATGCTCATGTAGCTTATGAATTTGATTATGCTGGTCAACATTTGCGCCCATATTTCGATTATAAGAGCTACCAGACATTACAACATAATGAATTGCATGCAGGTGTAGATGCCGGTGTTTCCATTGGCGGTTTTGCTTTCCGTGCAGTTTATGGATTCCATGCGGATTATCTCATGGACGATGAAGATATGGTTAAGGGGCAAGATTGGACTTCAACAGCTCACACTGTTTTGGCAGAACCAAGCTTTGAAGTGGCAATGTTCCAGATTAAAACAACAGCTTTCTATGCATTTATTGACGAAGGCGATGCTGGTAATTTGGACCTCTATAGTGGTGAAATTCCAGAATACTTCTTCTTGTATGCAGAACCAGCTCTCAAGTTGGCTGAATTCATCAAGCTCGGAATTCCTGTAGAATACCACACCAATACTCTTGACGACGATGATTCAACTCAAGAAACTCTTGATGTTGGTGGTCGTGTGTACATTTCTCCAGTAGAAAATCTCGAACTTACTGCATTTGGTATGGTCGACATTGCTATGGGTGATAACGAAGACGACACAACTCTCAAGTTTGGTGTTGAAACTGTCTTTAGTTTCTAATTCTTAGCGAATTCTGAAAGTATACTTCCCGCCGGCATTTGCCGGCGGGTTGTTTTTTTATATGGATTATTTATCCATGTTGACTATTTATCCATAAAATCCTTAATGGATAAATCATTTTTCTTTTTTACTCAAGGTATCTTTAGATAAATCCGTTATTAAAGGAGTAAAAATGAAAACCATTAACTTTAAAAGTTTAGTGAAAGGGGTTTGTTTATTGGGTGTTTCTTTAGCTTTCTTAAATTGTTCAGAAGCTACAGATAAAGTAAACTCAGCTATCTCTGATGCAGAAGATCAACTTCAGGATCAGATTGGTAATTTGCCAGTAGATTCATTAAATCCAGATGTGAATATTGACCCGAACCAACCAATAGTAACACCAGATAATCCAGAAAATCCTTTTGATTCTGCCACAATTTTAATTCCTCCAACTCCAGATTCTTCAAGCAACCCAAATGTCGGTGATGTTGTTGAATCTAGTTCTAGTGAAATGCTTGTTCCGGAATCTAGTTCAAGTGAACCTGTTGTAGAAGAACCGAGTTCTAGCTCTGTTGCAGAAGAAGGAGGTATTTTCTTAGCTAATGGCACCAATGAAAATGGTGACGAAATGGAAGTAGAATACATCACTAACACTGGTTGGGATGGCGGTGGAATTCTTGCTCATCCAAAACGACTTTCAGAAACTAAAAAGCATGCTGTTGTGATGTGGGGACCTGGTGGTGGTACAGAACCTGGTGCTTATGGCGGCATGATTCGTCGTCTTGCTTCTCATGGTTTTGTGGTGATTGCTCTTCGAGAATCTCCAGGTGATGCATCTCAAGGGAAAAAAGCCCTTGATTGGCTTGAAAATAAAAACAATACTCCAGGCGACCCATTGTATGCTAAATTAGATATGACTAAAGTAGGTTGCTCTGGGCATTCTATGGGAGGTCTTGAATCAGAACAAATGCTTATTAAAGATAGTCGTGTTATTACTGCATTACTTAACAATAGTGGTGATTTAGGCCATTCTGCTATGGCTCAGGTTCCAACAAATAAAACGATTGCCATTGTTTATGGTGAAGGTGGTATGGAACGGCCTAATGCAGAAGCAGATTATCACAATAATGGTGTGAAAGCCCCGGCTTGCCTTATTAAAATGACTGGCGGAAACGGAACTGAATGCTATAATGGGGAATGCGGTTGGGGGCACGGCTCTGGCGCATGGGATGGCATTCCTGCAACTGTTGCTTGGATGCGTTGGCACCTTGGTGGAGAAGATTTCCGTAAGGCAGATTTTGTAGGTTCAACCGGTAAATATATTGATGGACCTATTTATGTAGCGAACGGAACACAAGGTCGTTGGAATGGTCAATGCAAAAATTTCTAAAAGTTCACTTGTAATAATACAAAAGGCTAGCATTCGCTAGCCTTTTACTTTGATTTTTTGTCTTACCTTTACATTATTAAAGTATTGAATGGAGATAAGGGGAGTCGAACCCCTGGCCTATACATTGCGAACGTATCGCTCTACCAACTGAGCTATATCCCCGAATGCAAAAAAAGTATAGCTTTTCTTTAATAAATTGGCAAGAGATTTCGTTTTTAGAATTAAAATGAAAAGCTAACAACCGCAAAACCAGGTGCTGCAGAAACGGAAACATCGGACTTGAATTGTTCATGTAAAGCGATAACGCCAAGACTTATTCCAGAACCAGCTAATGCTCCGACAATCACATCAGTAGGGTAGTGTTTTCCTGCAGCAACGCGTAAAATAGCAATGGCAGAAGCAATAGTAAAAGAACCTGTTGAGACCCAAGTTTTGTATTTAGAATTAGGATAAATTTTATGAAAAAGGTAAGAAGTAAAAACAGCAGAAGTAAATGCGGCTGAAACATGACCAGAATAAAAAGAACCATAAGCTTCGCCTTTTGCTTTTTCGGCTTTACCTGTTTTGTAAAGGTAAGGTCTAGGCCAAAGTTGAAAAGAACGTGTTAAAAGATTTAACCCACTTTGTAAAGCTAAAGCTTCTGAATACATTAAAAGGACTTTCCAAAAATCATTTTTTTGAATGTCATTTTGGGCTAGGGCTGTCCCGCTTATTGCTATTGGAAAAAGCAGACCAACGTTTAAAATATCACTCCATAAATCAGCATTTTCTGAATAAGTTCCGGCAAAAGGTTTGTCCCAAGGTAAAAGAGATGATTTGTCTTTGATAGAATTGGGAACTTCTGAGTCTTTAATGAAATAAAGTCCGGTTAAAGCCGTGCTTGCAGAAATAATGGCAAGAGGTATATCAAGAATTTTACTTGCATAAAATAAAGACTCTTTTGCAAAGAGTGAACTTTGACAAATAAGTATGGTTAGTAGCGCAATAAAAAGCCCATTTTTATACATCAAAATCAAATTTAAAAATTAAAAATGGATAAAAATAGTCCTAAATACTGATAAAATAAATCCTATATTTAAAAGGAACGTTATTCAAAGAATTTTTGGAGTTCTTGTGAACAAAATGAAAAAAACAGAACCATTACAGCCAAATACAGAGCTTTTTAATGCTCTTGCAGATGAAATGCGGCTAAAAATCATGATGATTTTAGATGTTTCTGAATTTACAGTAAATGAGTTAAAAGATATTCTTTGTATTCACCAATCGAATGCCAGTAGGCATCTTTCTAAACTTTCAGCTTGTGGACTTTTAAAAGATAGGCGCGAAAGCACGAAATCTTATTATGGATTGAGTGACGATTTGTATATGAGCCCGACAGTTTTAGACATGATTCGTTTGGCTTATAAAAATTTGCCAGACCTTCAGTTGGTGAAAAGTAGAATCAAAACGGTTTTAAATGAAAGAAGAGTTAATAACGCTCGTAAATTTCATAAGTTAGATGAAACGGGTGGTAGTTTAAAAGCTCAAATCTCTTTGCTTTCTCATTTGCTTCAACCTTATGGTCATGTGGTTGATGTTGGTTGTGGGGAAGGCGCTGATTTAAGTATTTTACTTGCCGGACGTTGCGAAAAAGTGACGGCTGTTGATATTCAGAAAGAAGTAATTCGTGATTTGAAAGTTGTTTTAAGGGAAAAGGGGATTACAAATGTAGTACCACTTTGTGCGAACATGCAAGATATCCCGTTGCCAGATAATTCAGCAGATTTAGTTTTGATGAGTCAGGTTTTACACCATGCTCCTTCTCCTGGAGATGCTTTACGTGAAGCGGTTCGTATTTTACGCCCCGGTGGAATTTTAGCGCTTTTAGATTTAGCTCAGCATAATGAAGAAGAATTGCGTGAAACTCATGGTCATATTTGGCTTGGTTTTGACAGAAATCGAATTGAATTTCTTTTGCAAGATTTGCCTTGTAAGATTCTCTCTTCTGAAATTATTGTGAGTGAATCGGTTGCTATGAAGGCGTTGCCTGCGATTTGTCTTGTAGTTGAAAAATCAAGAGTGTAGATTTTTTTAGGAAACTCTTGTTTTTATGGTTTGAATAGCTTAAATTAAAGGAAGAATGTTTTTTCAACTTTTAATTTGTTTGTTGAGGAGTTAAAAATATGGGAAAAATCGTAAAATATTTTTTGGTGGCTTTGGCCGCAGCAGCTGCAGCACTTGGGCTTTATCATGTGGTTCGCGGTCGTAAATTAGAATGTGATTGCATGTCTGAAGGTGAAACTTTTGAAGATGATGAACCTTGCGGTTGTTGCGGTGCTGAATTTTCCGAACCTCCTGCAAAAGAAGAATCTTCTGAAGAAAAACAAGTTTAATTTTGTTAAAGGTAAAGGCAAAAAGTCCCGAGCTTTGCTCGGGACTTTTTGTAGATAAAAGTTTTAAATGAAATTTTATCATTAAATCTATGCCACGAGCCACACTACGTTCGCGATGACAACCCTGAAATTGTCATTGCGATGGAACGTAGTGACAGAAGCAATCTCCTTGTCAACAGATCGCCACACTGCGTTCGCGATGACAACTTGTTATTACCGAGAGCCAAGAGTTTCTGAAAAAATCCTGAATTTTTGTAAAAGCTCGTTATAAGAGTGAGTGCTTTCAAGAGTCGGGAATTGCTTTTCAATAGATTCTGGAGCGTTAAAGAAAACGCCTTTGTGAGCAGCAAGAAGCATACCAGTATCGTTAAATGAATCGCCTGCAGAGAAAACATTGTAATTAAGGGCTCGTAGAGCGTTTACGACTTTTGTTTTTTGGTCTTGCATGCGAAGTTGGTAGGATACAATTTTATCATTTTCTACGATAAGGTTGTGGCAAAAAATAGTCGGGAATCCAAGATTTTTCATAATTGGGTAAGCAAATTCTTGGAATGTATCGGAAAGAATAATCACTTGCGTTTCATCGCGTAAACTATCTAAAAAATCTTTTGCTCCCTCAAGAAGTCCAAGGTCTGCAATGATTTTTTGAATGGTCGAAAGCGTAATGTTTTCGCGTTCAAGTATTTTCAAACGGCCTTGCATTAAAACATCATAATCAGGAATGTCTCTTGTGGTGAGACGTAAATCGGCGATGCCAGTTTTTTCTGCAACAGCAATCCAAATTTCTGGAGCAAGAACGCCTTCTAAATCAAGTGTGACAATAGTTTGTTTGGAAAACATTTTAATTAATGCCTTTTTTTTCAGTGAGAAGTTCTTTGAATTTTTCTGGAGAAATGTGGTAAGCTGTTCTGCAGAAATCACAAATAATTTCTAATGGTTTTGTTTCAGAAGCTAAATCTTTTAAATCTCTTTCTGGTAGTGTAGCGAGAGATTTTAAAATGCGTTCTTCGGTACAAGGGCAGAAGAATACAGGATTTTGTTCTTTGATAATTTCTATTTCGTAAGGGCCACGGAGAAGATCAAGTAAACCATCTAAATCGTAGTTTCCGTCTTTATAGAAAGAATTAAGCTCTGGAAGTGTCAATACCACTTGTTCCATAATGGCTAAATCTTTTTCAGAAAGGTCCGGGTAAGCTTCAACCATAAAACCAATTGCATAGTCTAATTTAGAAGGGTCTTCTTCATTGACTTTTGCTTCAATTCCAACGGCGGAACGCACTTGTTCAGATTGTAATAAGTAAGAGGCTAAGTTCTGGCTTACAGTCCCTTGAACGGCATCAATGATACTTTGTTGGATTCTTTTACCTTCTTCGTTTGTCTTGATGACTTCAAAATTTTTAGGCAACAAAGAAGGTTCTGCTTGGTTCATATTAACGAGTTCATTGTGAGAAATCGTTGCGCGGACTAGCCCTTCTGGCGTACTATCGGCTTGAATTTGAGAAATGTCTCCAGAAAATTTGAAAAACGTGCTTATTGTTCCGCGGAATTTTAAGCTATTGGATAAAAATAAAGAAGCAATGGCTGTTTCAGCAAGAAGTTTTGCTGGGTAAGATTTGGCACCTAAACGACTAGCCATTTCGTTTGCAGCACGTGTTAAATCAATAACGACCAAGCGCATGGGAGCCTTGGCACCAGTTGCACGGATAATTCTGTCTTTTTCAATCATGCCCCAAATATAGAATTGTTATCTTGTTTGCTATGAAAACAATTCTTTTTTTAATGGCTGATGGGTTTGAAGAAACCGAATTTGTAACTCCTTTTGATTATTTGCAACGCGCTGGCTTTAATGTGGTTCTTGCATCTATTTCAGGGAATACAAGTGTTATTGGAGCACATGGTTTAAAAATAGAAGTGGATATTCTTTTAGAAAATGCCGAGCTTTCTCAATATGATGCGGTTTTATTGCCTGGTGGAAATCCTGGGTTTAAAAATCTTTTGGCTTCTGAACCTGTTGAAAAAACAGTTCTTGAATTTTTTGAAAGTGACCGTTTCATTTTTGCCATTTGTGCGGCTCCGCTTGTTTTGTCAAAAGCAGGGATTCTTGCGAATTTAAAAGCAACGTGTTTTCCAGGTTGTGAAAGTGATATGCTTTGTCGTGAATTTTCTGAAGAGAGAGTGGTTCTTGATGGCAAGGTTTTAACAAGTCGCGGGGCAGGTACTGCAGAAGAATTTGCACTTGAATGTATTGCTCTTCTTGGAGATGTTTCTTTAAGAGAAACTATTCGCGAACAGATTGTTGCTCGCTAATTAGTTTGCTTGCAATAACTAGAAGTTGTTCGCCATAAGCTGTGCAAGTATAGAAACAGTTTTTATAGCGAGATGTCTTTTTGACGAGATTGTCATCTGCAGCTAATTGGCAAATAGATTGCTTCACTTTTTTAGAAATTGAAAAGATAAATCGTGTACAAGTGCTGAACAAAGACTACTTGTGGGCTAAGTCTATTGTAAGCGATAATAAACTTGTCCACAAGTCTTTTGTAAGTGATAACTTGCAAGTAAGTTTTTTTTGTAAGGGATAAGATACAAGTGGGGTAGGGATCGATGCCTAAATGGTTCGGACTTGTGGCTTGCCGCAAGGCTGAACGGACGAGTGCCGCGCAAGGATTTAAAAGTTAAAACCTGGCGGCACGAGATACCGCGAGAGCCCGACCCGCGCTTTGCGCGGGGAACCCCATAAAATTTAACCGACGCTATGCTCGAGTTTGAGAGTCAGGAGTTGTCTTGCTTCGGAGGCAAACTCACCAGGTAGTTCTTGGAAAACATCTTTGCAAAATCCGCTGACCATTGTTTGTATGGCGTCTTCGCGTTTAATGCCTCGGCTTTCAAAGTAAAATAATTGGTCTTCGCTGATGCGACTTGTAGTGGCTTCGTGTTCGGTTTTGGCAGAAGGATTTGCGACTGTTATGTAAGGGAATGTGTGGGCAGCGCTTTTTGTCCCGACAAGCATGCTATCGCATTGTGTGTAGTTTCTTGCTCCGTCTGCCATTTTACGAATGTCAACTAAGCCACGGTAGGCATTGCTTGAATAATCGGCGCTAATTCCTTTGCTGATGATTGTGCTCTTTGTATTTTTACCAATGTGAATCATTTTGGTGCCGGTGTCGGCTTGCATTTTTCCATTGGTGAGAGCAACTGAATAAAATTCGCCAGAGGAATTGTCACCTTGAAGAATACAACTTGGGTATTTCCAGGTAATGGCACTCCCTGTTTCTACTTGTGTCCAACTGATGTGACTATTTTTCCCAGCGCATTTTCCGCGTTTGGTAACGAAATTATACACACCACCTTCACCTGTGTCTGGGTCGCCCGCATACCAGTTCTGGACTGTGCTGTATTTGATTTTGGCATTGTCTTTTGCAATGAGTTCAACAATGGCACTATGAAGTTGGTTAGATGAAAATGCCGGAGCCGTGCAACCTTCTAAATAACTGACTTTAGCGTTTTCGTCGGCGATTATCAATGTGCGTTCAAATTGTCCGGCTTCTTTATTGTTAATGCGAAAATAAGTAGAAAGGTCCATTGGGCATGTGACACCTGGTGGAATATAGACAAAACTGCCATCACTAAATACAGCACTGTTTAAAGCGGCAAAGTAATTGTCTCCAGGAGGAACAACAGAACCAAGGTACTCTTCAATTAGTTCAGGGTATTCTTTGACGGCTTCAGAAATAGGACAAAAAATGACACCGATTTCCATGAGCTTTTTCCTGTGAGAAGTGTAAATACTTACACTATCAAAAACGGCATCAACCGCGACATTTGCAAGTCGTTTTTGTTCATCTAAAGGAATGCCTAATTTTTCAAATGTGGCTAAAAGTTCTGGGTCCACTTCGTCAATAGATTGGTGCTCTTTTTTTGTTTTTGGTGCTGAATAATAGACAATATCTTGCAAGTTTACAGGAGCAAATTTTAGTTCAGCCCAATTGGGTTCTTTCATGGATAATAATTTTTCATAAGATTTTAAGCGAAATTGCAATAAGAAATCTGGTTCGCCTCGCAATTTAGATGCTCGGCGAATAATGTCTTCGTTTAAACCTTTTTCAAAACTTTCATTTTCAATGTCGGTTACAAAACCATAGCGGTAGCGTTCACTCATACAGGCATTTCTCCAAATGGATTGGACATGTCAGGCATTTCAGGTTCAACGGTTAAGTTGTAATAAACGTTATCCCGTAATTGGTCTTCAATGTAAAAGAGTGTGCCACCCATAGCAGAACCACAACCAGCACAAGCTCCCTGGTAACGGATTCTCAATTTTCTTTCTTCAACTAGTTCAATGATTTCAACATCGCCACCATCATTTTGGAGTAATCCGCGGACTTTTTCGTGTAAACAATCTTCAATTTTTTTCAAACGTTCTTCGTGAGTGTAAGAAGCCCATTCGGCATCTGCTTCTGCACGCCCTTCTGCGGTTTGCGTCCTGTAACGGATTCTTTCCATAGTTTCTCGTGTGGCAAGTGCAAGCGCTTTTTTGGCTGGGTAAGTTGAAACTATGTTTTCAATAAGAGTTTTCATTTGAGCTAGTTCAGAAGCGGTTTCCGGAATAGCTCTAACTTCTGGAATATCTCTAAGCTCTGTTTCTAAATCTTCAACCTGAATATTTGCAATGTCAGCAATTTTCATCATTTGAATTTTAGAACAAAATAAATCGGCTAAAGCGGTAAAAACAGGACCGCCATAAGTAAAGAATCTAGTTTCAAGAACCTGGTCTACTTCAGGGTCAAACATAAGATAAACTTTAAGACTGCCTTCTTTGCAATCAACTAATGCTAAACCTTTTTCATCGGCTTCAATTTGGAAAATAGCACCACGGTATTTTGGGGCTTTGGCTAGGTTTAAAAGTTTTTCTGAAAATGTTGGCTGTATTTCTTCACTCATAACTCAAAAATAGCAACAATTTCGCAATAAATTATTTTAAAATATTGAAATTAATCTGCATCTGATGAGTGTTTTACCCAGATTAAATTTTCAGTTTTATAACCTCGTTTTTTTGCTTCTTGAAGAATTTTATTTTTTTCTTCTAAAGGAAGTTTTTTTGTTCTTGATAAAATCCATAAAAAGTCATCACTATTACTCCCAACAAGAGCGTAAGTGTAATTTTTATCAAGCATTAATATTCGATAATCAGCATAAAATGGTCTAAAAAATGAGACTCTTAAAACGGCGGTAGTATCGGTAGTTTTTGCAATACCTTTACTTTCTTTTGGTTTGCCATTTTTTATTCCAGTATTTATGACAGAAATTTTTCCATCTTGTCGTAGCGAATATTGTGCACTTGTATTTTCCATTTCTTTTTCAAAAGAATGATCAAAACGAGCAATTTCATACCATTTACCTAAATAGCGATTTAGATTAAAATCTGAAATGACGGAATTATCGACAGTTACTTTGCTGCAACCTAAAAATAAAAGTACAGAAATAGAGATAAAAATCTTTTCCATAAAAACTCCTTTTTTTATAGGATATATGAAAAAAGAAATTTTATAATCAGTCTTTTTTTTTGAGGAAATTTATGCATTAATAAAAAAAGCTCTTAGAAAAACTAAGAGCTTTTAAAAATTCAATTTGATTTTTAATCTTTACAACAACGGAATCCTACAGAAGGGTATTGGTTTTGTGGGTAGAAACTATAACTAGATTCTGTACAACGCGTTTGGTTGTTGCTGCTCCAAGTCCCACCTGCTGCAATAAATGCAGATTCTTTTTCTTTGCTTTTGGTTGCAGTCCATTCCCATAAATTCCCGTTCATATCATACATGCCCCACCAGCTACGGCATTGTGTGCGACGGCCAGAACGGATAACAGCTTTTGTATTTGAATTACAACGAGATGGAATGTAAGATGTTCCATAAGAGTAACGGTTGTTTTGTTCACGACCTTTACAAGCGGCTTGCCATTCTTCTAAATAGCAAAGTCTTTTGCCTTCGCTAGCACATAAAGAAGCTGCTTGTTCTTGCGAAACCATGTCTTTTGGAACTTCGCCTGCTTTGTTTGGGTATTCATAAGCATCAACACAAATTTCTTTACCATTAACTGGAACTGGGTAAGCATTTTTTCCGCAACGGTTATCGCTTGCCATATCGTATTCACCACTTTGCCATTCGCTGTAATTGCCAGCAGAATCCTGAGCTCTGAAAAAGACTAAGCCCGTTTTATTGTATTCAATACCTTTTTTGGCATCTTGCGGAGAATTGGTATCACCAATAGAAATCCAAGAATTACATTTCAGCTCATCGCATTTTGCTTTGAGTTTTATTGGCTCATAATAACGTCCAGGAGGTGGCACAAGACTAACAGTTGGAGGAACAGAATCTGTTGGAAGTTTAGCTAAAGAATCTAAAATTCTTAAAGAATCTGCTTTGGCAAGTGAATCTGCAATGCGAATGGAATCCTGTTTTTTTATAGCAGAAGAGTCGATAACAGGTTTTTCCACTTTTTCAGGTTTCTTTTCTTTTTTAGGTGTTGGAACTGTTTGAACCGTATCTTGAGGTATCGTATCTTCTTTTACTGTATCAATAACGATTGGTTTTTGTATAGGAACTTCCACAGGTTTTTCTTCGGGGATAATTTCTTGCTCTTTAGGTTCTGCAATACCTTTTAAAGCACATTGTACTAGAAACAAGCACACGAGTAAAAAGAAAATAAGAAAAAGAAAAATGATATTTTTTTTGGAAGATTTTTTCTTAGAGGGTTGCATTAGGATTCCTTTCGCATTAATTTCTTTGTGAATTTAAGGTTTAAATCGTCTTCAAAGAGATCTTGCCAATGGCGTTTGATTTCTTCTTCGAGTTCTTTAATACTGAGTCGCCTTCTTAAGGAGTTTCGGTAAGCTATAGAAATAATACCTGTTTCTTCTGAAACTACTATAACCATAGCATCACATTCTGCAGCAAGTGCTTTTGCAGCTCTATGGCGCATACCATAACCGGATTCTGTATCCGAAGAAGTAGGCATAGGAAGAATGCAACCAGCAGCAACAATTTCTTCATAATTGACAATTACGGCTCCATCATGGAGAGCCGAATTCGGGAAAAAGAGTGAACGCAAAAGTCTTGAACTTATTTTAGCATGAAGGTATTCGCCTGTGTCTGCATAATTTTTTAAGCCTACGCGTTTTTCAAGTACAATCAATGCACCATAACGATTTTTAGCTAAATCTTGCACAGCAGAAGAAAGAGCTTCTGTGATTTGGTCAAGTGCTTTGGCGTGGAAAAATAAAGAACGTAAATTAAGTCTGCTAATCATTTGCCCAATACGAGTTAAAGCACTTCGGATTTCAGGTTGGAACAAAATAACAACAGCAATAATTCCAAGAGTCGCTAAGTTGCTTAAAAGCCATGTTAACGTGTGGAGTTCCCACCATTTGGCAATAAACCAGATGATAAGTAAAATAGCACCGCCAAAAAGCATTTGAACTGCACGCGTGCCGCGGAAAAGGTAAAAAACATAATACGCAAGAATGGACACAAGAAGAATGTCCAAAATATCTGCCATGCGGACAGGGATAATGTCAAATAGCGTAAATAGTTCCATCTTTTCTAAAAGCCTCCAGTAAGGCTAGAGTTTCTTTTGTTTCTTTTACGTCATGCACCCGAAGGATACTAACACCACCAAGAGCGGCAAATATTCCAGAAACAAGAGAAGGAATCAACCTATCACTTGATTCTAGTCCTTTTACTTTAGCAATGTAGGATTTTCTCGACATACCGTAAAGTAATGCAAAGCCATCTTGAAGCAAAACTTCTGCATTTGCTATTAAATCTATGTTATCTTTTGCCGTTTTGCCAAAACCAATTCCCGGATCAAGGCAAATTTTTTCTTTAGGAATGCCAATTTGTAATAATTTTTCTGCGGCAATTAAAAGTTCTTTTCGGACTTCTTTTACAACGTCTTGATAAGGAGTAAAATCCTTTTGCATCGTTGAAAAATTTCCACGTCTATGATTAATGATAACAGAAGCATCAAAATCTTTAATGACTTGTGGCATTTTTTCATCGGAAAGCATTGAAACATCGTTAATAATATGAGCCCCAGCTTCAAGCGCTGCTTTTGCAGTTTTTGCTTTTGTGGTATCTACAGAAATAAAAAAGGAACGAGAATCAGAAAGTGGTTTCAGTTTTTTTATTACCGGAACAACTCGGTTGATTTCTTCTTCGGCCGTAACACAGGATGCTCCAGGTCTTGAACTTTCTCCACCGATATCAATAATTTTTGCTCCGTCATCTAAAAGTTTAATGGCATGCTTTAAAGCATTATCTTCATTTTTATATAAACCACCGTCAAAAAAACTATCAGGAGTTACGTTTAAAATTCCCATAATAACAGGAACAGGGGAACCTGAAATGGTTTCCCTGTCTACCCGCCAAGGGTTTGATTTGCACCTTTTTAAAAATTCATTAAAGGACATTCTTTGTCGTAGGAGCCGTAACAGGCGTTTCTTCTGTCTCTGTTGTTTGTATTGGTGGTGGAGGCTCGTTTCTGTTGCCTGGATCAGGCGGCGGGGTATTGTCCTTTTTCAATTTTTCAGCCAAGTCTAAAATATGCTGGTATTGACGGCTCTTTTTTGTACTTTCTAGTTTTTCGCCAGCAATGACTTTATCCACTTCTTCACGATCTAGCACTTCGTGTTCAATAAGGGCTTCTGCCAAAGCGACCAATTTTTCACGATTTTCTTCTAAAAGTTTTTTAGCGCGTTCGTTTAAGTTATGGATTAAATTGTTGATAGCAGTATCAATTTTTTCTGCCATTTTTTCTGACATTTCACGCGGCTTGCTTATTTCTCGTCCAAGGAAAATTTCTCCTTCTGATCTAGAATAGCAAACAGGTCCAATTTCGTCGTCAAAACCCCATTCAGTAATCATTTTACGGGCAAGTTCGGTTGCTCGCATAATGTCGTTAGAAGCCCCTGTACTTTGGTGGTTAAAGAAAATCTTTTCAGAAAGTCTGCCAGACAAAAGCAACATAATTTGTTCTTCAGCAAATTCTCGGCTGTAAGAAACTTGGTCTCTTTCAGGCAAAGACATGGTAATACCAAGAGCATTACCTCTAGGGATAATTGTGATTTTATGAAGAGGATTTGTGTGTGGGCACAATAGATTCATTAAAGCATGACCAGCTTCATGGTATGCGGTTAATTTCTTTTCTTCTTCGGTCATAAGCAGTGTGCGGCGTTCTGTCCCCATAGAAAGTCTATCGCGAGCTTCTTCAAAGTCAAGCATTGTTACTTTCTTGTTGTCAAAACGAGCTGCTAAAAGTGCGGCTTCATTAACGAGGTTTTCCAAATCAGCGCCAGCAAGTCCAGGAGTTCCTTTTGCGATATCGCGGATTTTTACGTCTGAATCTAAAGGCACTTTTCGCTTGCGAATATGCACACGAAGAATTTCTTCACGACCTTGTAAGTCAGGGAGCCCAACAATAATTTGTCTGTCAAAGCGGCCTGGGCGCAAAAGTGCTTTATCTAAAACATCTGGGCGGTTTGTTGCAGCTATAAGGATAACGCCTTCATTAGCAGAAAATCCATCCATTTCAACAAGAAGTTGGTTTAAGGTCTGTTCGCGTTCATCATGACCGCCACCGAGCCCTGCGCCACGTTGTCTACCGACTGCATCAATTTCGTCAATAAAAAGAATACAAGGTGCATGTTTTTTGCCTGTTTCAAACAAGTCACGAACACGAGAAGCACCAACGCCAACAAACATTTCTACAAAATCAGAACCACTCATGCTAAAGAATGGTACGCCAGCTTCACCAGCAACTGCTCTTGCAAGTAATGTTTTACCTGTCCCCGGAGGACCTACTAAAAGAGCTCCTTTTGGAATACGCCCACCAAGGTTATCAAATTTTTTAGGGTTCTTTAAAAAGTGGACAAGTTCTTCAAGTTCTTGTTTCGCTTCATCGCAACCAGCAACATCTTTAAAAGTTGTCTTTTTAGCTTTATTAGAATCTAATTGTTTAGCTAAACTTTTTCCAAAAGAAAACATGCCTTTTCCGCCACCGCTTTGTCTTGACATCATAATCCAGAAAAAGGCAATAAGCAAAATTACAGGGAGAAATGCGAGAATATGTTCAAAGAAACCAGGAGTTTCATGAATCACAGTTACATTTACATTTTTGGACTTTTCCCAATCAGAAATTTCTTCATTGGTGATAGAAAGTAAATGAGAGCTAAACGGCGTTGTGTTTTTTGCATTCGCTTCGGCACGCATAAAACGACTCCAAGCAGAACCTTTAGCTTTCTTACTTTGAGTTTCTTCTGCCGTCATAAAACGTTTGCCGTCAACTACGATACCATCGGGTGTTTTTTGTAAAGAAATTTCTTGGATTTTTATTGTAGAATCAGCCATCATAGCGAGAAATTCTGTGCGGGTCATTTCTTGTGTTGAACCGTTTTCAGAATAACGCATCATAAAAATCAGCAATAAAATCATTGCAAAAACGACAAAAAGATTCTTGTTGCGAATAGGAGATGTTTTTTTTGCCTTTGCCATAAAGTCCTTTAATATTTACAAACTGTTATTGTTGACGAAATCCGTCGGGCATCCCATGCGGATAATTTTTGAACCTTCAGCTAAAAGAGGAAGATAGTCACGCACAGCATTTGGAATACCGTTTTCCTGAAGCCATTTAGACCATTTTCTACGATTTCTACAAGAATTTTTCACGATATAAAAATCGCCAAGTTGTCGAAATCGCCAAATAACTGAGGTTTCTCTAACAGAATCCGCAGAAGCGTTGTAAAGATACAAATTATCTAGTGGGGAAAAAGAGTCTAATTTAAAAAACCAAAGCCCTTTTCCTGATTTTTCAACCAAAATAGAACGAAATTGCAATCGGTTTTTTGGAAAAGGATAAAATAAATGCCCTTTTTCTCCAAGAGGAAAGTGAAAACCTTGATTTTTTAACCAGAAGCGAAAAATTTCAGCTTTTCCAAAAGAATTTATAGTAGAATGTAATGCGTTGTAATCTAAACAAAGAGCTTTTTTATAGGGGCAAAATTCATAAGGGAAAGGCCAGTTTTCTGTAGGAATAACAAGCGGATTAAAAATATTTTCAGCACAAGAAATGATTTTTCTATAAGATTGTTCGGCAATAAATGGTAAATGAATAAGCCCTTTTAAATAATCCGGGAAATTTTTT
The DNA here is from genome assembly GCA_017631885.1 of Fibrobacteraceae bacterium. Lineage (GTDB taxonomy): Bacteria > Fibrobacterota > Fibrobacteria > Fibrobacterales > Fibrobacteraceae > UBA1765. The sequence continues at coordinate 1,608 of JAGBSH010000015.1, read as the reverse complement.
TCAATAAAAGGTAAAGTTTTTAAACGGAATGAATTTCTTTTAAAAGAAGTGTCCTGGTTAGAACTATCTTCACACCATTCAAGGTTATATTTTTTTGCATATTCCTTCAGTTCTTGCTTTGGAATATGTAAAAAAGGTCTATAAACAAAGTCTTCTCTAAATTTTTGAATAGCTTTTAAACCAGAAATAGAAGTGCCACGTGCAAGTCGCATCAAAACGGTTTCTGCTTGGTCGTTTCCATGGTGAGCGGTAAGCAAGTAATCAAAATTTCCGTTTCGCCTAAAATCTTGCAAAATTTGATAACGCCACTCTCGTGCACGGGATTCTAAGTTATTGCCTTTTTCTAAAATGCCTTTGAGTGATTTGAAATAAAAATCGACATTCCATTTTTGGCATAATTCTTTAACGAATAAGGCATCTTTTTCAGATTCTTCATTTCGCAAGGCATGGTCAATATGGGCAACAGCAATTTTTTTTAGCCCAAGAATTTCAAAATTAGTTTTAAAAAAATGGAGCAAACACACAGAATCAAGCCCGCCAGAAACGGCAAGTAAAAGGCTTTTCCCATGAAGATTTTCCATAATTTTAAGCATAGCTTGAATTTAGAAAATTTCTAAGAAATGACTGGTGGTGGAATTTTGGAAATTGTATTTTGCTTTTATGCGTTTAACTCTTTTCTTTAGTCTTTTTTTGTTGTGTGCTTGTGTAAGCCAAACGGTGTATCTTAATGAAAAAGATTTGCCTTTACACCATTTGCCAAATGGGCATTTTAGAAATACAGACACTTTAACGCCGCCAGTGCGCGATACAATGGAAGTTGATTCTTTAGTGCCTAAATTTCGCACGCGAATGTATGAATTGCCGATTGTGCGAGGTAATGAAAATTTATGGGAAGATTCGAATGCAATTTCAGCGACTTGGATAGGGCATAGCACATTTTATATTCGTTGGAAAAATTTTGGAATTTTAACAGACCCAATTTTTAGTGAACGAGCTTCTCCCGTGACATTTGCTGGGCCTAAGCGTGGGACGAAACCTGGGCGTTCTTTAGATTCATTACCACAAGTGAATTTAGTGATTATTTCTCATGACCATTACGATCATCTAGACAAAGCGAGCGTGCTTCAAATTTTTAAGAAAAATAAGGCTGTCGTTTTTGCAGTTCCTTTAAAAGTCGCTGAAATTCTTGTTCGGTGGGGGATTCCTAAAAAACAAATTATTGAGTTAGATTGGTGGGAATCTGCGAAGGTGGGTGAATATAATTTAACGTTTGTTCCAGCGCACCACACGAGTCGTCGGGGCTTGTTGAAATCAAGTAAAAATTCCACGTTATGGGGTGGTTGGGTAATTGAAAAATCTGGGTTTAAAATTTGGTTTGCTGGTGACATTGCTTTTGGAGATGGCTCCTATTATAAAGAAATTGGAAAGCGATTTTCTCCTATAGATGTTTCTTTTTTGCCAATCGGGAGTTATAAACCATCACGATATACAAGACAGCATATTAGTCCAAGGCAGGCAGTGCAGTTGCATTTAATGGTTGGTTCAAAAAAGAGTATTGCTATGCATTGGGGAACATTTGGCATGGTTTATGAACGCTTAGAAGACCCT
>JAGBSH010000014.1 GCA_017631885.1 Fibrobacteraceae bacterium | reverse complement strand
TCTACTGTTGTAGATAAAAACCTGAACTTTTGAGCGCCTAACGTTTAAACGAACTATTAAATTTCTACTGTTGTAGATTTGCGATGTTCGTTAATTTTTAAAAGTTTAAACGAACTATTAAATTTCTACTGTTGTAGATTAAATTGTCTGCAATGCTAGGAACTTGTTTAAACGAACTATTAAATTTCTACTGTTGTAGATAAAGATTTCCGTGTGATGATGGAAAAGTTTAAACGAACTATTAAATTTCTACTGTTGTAGATAAAGGAATGGTTTTATCTTTGTTTTGTTTAAACGAACTATTAAATTTCTACTGTTGTAGATTGTTTCCTTGCTTTTACGCTGGTTTGTTTAAACGAACTATTAAATTTCTACTGTTGTAGATAGTGGTGGAGTCTCTAGTTGTTATAATTGTTTAAACGAACTATTAAATTTCTACTGTTGTAGATCCGCCATAGTCGCGACTTGGGTATTTGTTTAAACGAACTATTAAATTTCTACTGTTGTAGATTACCGTGTCAAAAAAGGAATCAAGAGGTTTAAACGAACTATTAAATTTCTACTGTTGTAGATATGGGTCGCAAACTCTATCGGCTTCGTTTAAACGAACTATTAAATTTCTACTGTTGTAGATAGAAAACTCAACAAAACTCTCTAAATGTTTAAACGAACTATTAAATTTCTACTGTTGTAGATCCGAAAAATCTGCGAGCCAAAAAGAGTTTAAACGAACTATTAAATTTCTACTGTTGTAGATCTAGTTTTTACCCTTACATATCGCGGTTTAAACGAACTATTAAATTTCTACTGTTGTAGATAAGCGTTTTTCTCTTGAGTGCCTTTCGTTTAAACGAACTATTAAATTTCTACTGTTGTAGATTATAGAATATCTTGAACTCTCTAAAAGTTTAAACGAACTATTAAATTTCTACTGTTGTAGATATCGAAGAAAATCACCTTGTATGTGGTTTAAACGAACTATTAAATTTCTACTGTTGTAGATCAAGCATGCGATAGCGAACGGATTTTGTTTAAACGAACTATTAAATTTCTACTGTTGTAGATCACTGCTTGTATCAGCTGGGCATCCAAGTTTAAACGAACTATTAAATTTCTACTGTTGTAGATCAGTGTGTGCGTGTGATAAGTATATGTTTAAACGAACTATTAAATTTCTACTGTTGTAGATAAATAATTCGTTATTGTGATGCCTCAGTTTAAACGAACTATTAAATTTCTACTGTTGTAGATTTCTCCTTTCCCAATTCTTTTCGATGTTTAAACGAACTATTAAATTTCTACTGTTGTAGACAAACTAGAAAAATCCAAAAGCAATTCACAAACACATTCTTTTACAATTCTTTCTGTTCGGTGTTTAAAAGATTAAGCATTATTTCCTAAAAATAAATTGTGCTTAAATGCTATTATGACATTTTTTGTCTCTATCTAGTTTTATATTAAGAAAGACATTAAACATTAGGAGGTCTAAAATGCAAAAATTGTTGTTTAGCGTTCTGTTTTTTGCAATTATTACTTTTGCAGAAGATTTTGATAAGTCTAGCGTCTATGAACCCGATGCGCGATATCATATTTATACTAAAATTTTAGAACCTAATCCTCGTATTCAAAATGGTTTTTGGAAAAGTAAATGTAAAATTCAAATTGAATTTGAAAAAGGGTTGCTTAATTTAGGTCAATGTGGAATGTTAGATTCAGCCTCTGGCTTTCTTTTGTACGACAAAGAAAAATTTGTAATAGGTTCATTTTTGCCGTCAGATAATTCTTTAAAAATTCAAGGTGGTAAAGCTAATTTCCAAATGAAACTTACATTAGCGAAAACAAATTATTATGCATTTGGAATAGAAGACATTCATGATATAGAATTTATTGATCCTAAATGGGAAATTAATTTTAGATACATCGGTTGCAATGAAGAAAATGCAAAAATTTATGAAAATCCGTTAAGATGCTTAGTGGAATATAAATGTACTGCAGGTTATTATGCAAGCGATAAAACAAGTTGTGAACCATTGCCAGCTCACGCTACAAGGCATGAAACAACGGGTTTTTCTTGCGATATTGGTTATAGATTAAATGCAAAAAATACGGGAAGAAAGTTTGAAAATATGCAATGTGTTAAAGATCATGAACCTTGTCTTGGAATTTTACACTTAAGCGATGAATTTAAAGAATGGCTGTGTTTAGAATAACTTAAATAGCTCCTGATTGGTCGGGTGTTTTTTATCTCTAAATTGAAAATATCTTCCATAACGTTAATCAACATTTATTGCCTTGTTGTTGGATTTCAACAAGAACTTTTTCCGGCATTTGTGTGTTGATTACATCAGAACTGCAATTTTTGCGATTAAAAACGCCTGGGAGCTGTCCTCAGATTTTTGTCCAAGAAAATTTCTACATTTGTGGCTGTATGGAAAATTTTTTAGAAAATGCATTGATGGTGGTTCTTGGGCTGATTGGCCTTAGTTTTTTGGTTTTTATTCATGAATTTGGACATTTTATTGTTGCAAAATGGAATGGGGTTCGCGTCAAGACCTTTTCAATTGGTTTTGGAAAAAAGCTGCTTAAGTTCCGCAAAGGTGAAACGGAATATTGTATTTCACTTATTCCGTTTGGCGGTTATGTGGCAATGGCAGGTGAAAATCCTGATGGCGAAAAAGAAGGCGAACAAACAGACGATTTAGACGAACGCGGTTTTGCTTCAAAGTCTGTCGGTGCGCGGGCTGCAATCGCTTTTGCTGGCCCTTTTGTGAATATTGTTTTTGCATTTTTGCTTTTGATTGTACTTTATATGAAAGGGGTCGAAGAACCTCTTTCTAATGATCTTGTAGTCGGTTTTACTATTCCAAACGAGCCTGCGGCTATGGCAGGTATTTTACCTGGTGATACAATTACAGCAATCGATGGCGTGCCTACAAAAGGTTGGGACGATTTCAGAGAACGCATTGGAGTGAGCCTTGGTGCAAATCTTGTTTTGACTGTTCATAGGGCAAGTGGTGTTAAAGAAATTCCTGTCGTGCCTACAGAACTTGTGATACCTGCTTTAGATTCTGGTGAATCTCCGACTCCAATGGGCATAGGTGATATTGGCGTTTACCCGCGTCATCGTGTGGTTGTGCGTGAAGCTCCTTGGGTAGGCTCTAATGCAGAAATGGCGGGGATTTTGCAAAATGATACGATTTTTGAAATTGACGGGCATAAAATTTTCCGGTATGAAGATGTTTCAAAAATAGTCAACGCTTCAGCTGGTGATTCCTTGCATTTTACTTTGCTACGTGGAACAGATACTTTGCACAAAACGATGGTAGCGACATATAATGAAGAGTATAAGCGTTATATGGTTGGTATTCAACTTGGCTATGTTATGTTTAAAGAAACGCATATTGTAAAGCGAGGCCCGATAGAAGCTGTTGTCAAAGCTTCTGCTACTAGTTGGAAAATGACAACCAGTATTTTCAGGTACTTCAAAAGGTTTTTCCAGGGGCAGGTTAAAGTTGATGCGTTTTCTGGTCCTGTTACAATCGTTGCCGCAATGGGAAACGTTTGGGTAAGTGGGTTTCAGCAATTCCTGATGTTCCTTGCGCTTATCAGCATCAATCTGGGTGTCATGAATTTGCTCCCATTAGCCATAACCGATGGTGGGCTTTTGATGTTCCTTGGAATCGAAAAACTTCGCGGTAAACCGCTTTCATTAAAAACGCAAAGTTTAATTCAAAATATTGCAGCCGCTTTCTTTATAAGCTTTTTTGTGTTTATCACGATTCTTGATTTCAGTAAAATTTCGCTTTTCTTTAGGTAAAAGTGCGTTCCCTGGGCAAGTCTATTAACTAAGCAAACATTGTTTGCCCAGGTCGGGCTTTTGCGTTATCGGCTCCTGAAGTCGCCGTCCGTTCAGCCTCGGAGTCCCGAGTCCTAACCCTACGGGCTTTCAATCCCTAACGCAACGACATACTTTTCTAGATTACATAGTATTCTATTTTACAACGAAAAACCGAAATTTTCTACATTTCCCTTGTACAAAGATAAGGACTAGCTTATGAATATTTTAGTTGTTGGTAGCGGTGGTCGTGAACATGCGATTGCGCTTGCAGTAAAAAAATCTCCAATGTGTGATAATTTAATTTGCGCTCCTGGTAACCCAGGAATGGCAAATCTTGGAAAATGTATTCCTGTTGATGTTCAAGACCCAAAAGCAATCGCAGATTTAGCAGTCGCTGAAAATATTGATTTGGCAATTATTGGTCCAGAAATTCCTCTTGTGGCTGGTGTGGTCGATGAATTCCGTGCACGTGGTCTTCGTGCGTTTGGCCCGACTGCGGCTGCAGCAGCCCTTGAAGGCTCTAAAGCTTTTTCAAAAGATATCATGAAAAAATACGGCGTGCCAACTGCCGCTTTTGAAACTTTTACCGATTTAGAAAATGCAAAAAAATTCTTAGCAGAACACCCTGCTCCAATTGTGGTAAAAGCTTCTGGACTTGCGGCCGGTAAAGGTGCTATTGTTTGCTTAACCGATAAAGAAGCAAATGATGCTGTCGAAGAAATGCTTGGCGATAAGGCTGTATTTGGTGAATCTGGCAAAACAGTTGTTATTGAAGAATTTATGGATGGCGAAGAAGCCTCTATCTTTGTGGTTTGTGATGGAAAAGATTACGTTATCTTAAGTTCTGCACAAGATCACAAGCGCGTTTTTGATGACGACAAAGGCCCAAATACAGGCGGAATGGGGGCTTATAGCCCAGCTCCTATTGTGACAGATGAACTTCTTGATGAAGTCAAAAAGACAATTATTGAACCAACTCTCAAGGGTATGGCTACAGAAGGCAAACCTTATACAGGCGTTCTTTATGTCGGTATTATGGTAACTTCAAAGGGCCCGAAAGTGGTGGAATACAACTGTCGCTTAGGTGACCCTGAATGCCAGATAGTTCTCCCTCTTTACGATGGCGATGTGCTTGCTTTGTTTGATGCTGCCGAAAAAGGTGAACTTGCAAAACTAGATGCTCCTAAAGCGCCGAAGGGTAGTTCTGCTATTGTAGTGCTTGCAAGCGAAGGTTACCCAGGAACTTACGCTAAGGGTAAAGTAGTTACAGGTATTGAAGAAGCAGAAAAGAATGGCGCACAAGTTTTGCATGCTGGCACAAAAATGCAAGATGGCAATTTGGTTACAAATGGTGGTCGCGTATTTGGCGTTGTAGGTCATGGTACAACTCTTAAAGAAGCTCTTGACATAGCTTATGCCGCCTGTGAAAAGGTTGAATTTGAAGGTAAATTCTACCGCAAAGATATTGGTAAAAAAGGCCTTGCAAGGCTTTCTAAGTAACGAGGTTAGAATGTTTGACACAAAAGAAAACGCTTTGGTTGGGATTGTTACCGGAAGTGCTTCTGATAAAGGTCTTGTAGACAAAGTAACAGCAGTACTTGATGAATTTGACGTGGCTTGGGAATGGAATATTCTTTCTGCCCACCGTACTCCAAATAAAACGGCAAAATACGCTCGTGAAGCTGAAGGCCGTGGTTTGAAAGTTTTGGTTGGCATTGCCGGTCTTGCAGCCGCCCTCCCAGGTGTGCTTGCTGGCCATACTCTTCTTCCGGTGATTGGTGTTCCTGGCGATGGCGGTCCGCTTTCTGGAACAGATGCTTTGCATTCTATTGTACAAATGCCTCCAGGAATTCCAGTAGCAACGGTTGGTATCGGAAATGGCAAAAATGCGGCTTACTTGGCGCTTCATATTTTGGCATTGAGTGATGCTTCTATCCGTGAAAAATTGGCAAAGTATCGTCAATCATTAGGTGATATTGAATAGCGATGCCTCTTTTATTGCTGCTTTGTCTTGTTGCTTTTGCTTTTGCTGAAAATAGTGGAATAGAAAAGTTCCCTTTCTTTAAAGGAGAGCGCTTGGATTATGTGATTTCTTGGGGAATCATTACAGCAGGTAATGCTTCTTTAGAAATTAAATCGTTAGAAAATGACAAAACTGAATTTTATGTTTTGGCTCATAATAACGGGGCGTTCAAGTCTATTTACCCTGTAGCAGATACTATTTATTCAAGAATCCGGAATAAAAATTTTTTACCGGAAGTCTTTAAAAAAATCAATCATGAAGGGAAATACCACGCTTCTTCAGTTATCCGCTTTGATAGGGTTGGGGAAAAAGCCTGGCTTTCAGATTCGGTTTTTACAGATTTTGAGCGAAAACAGAAAAAACGTTCTGCTGATACGGTTATAACAATTTCTGGTAAAGAATTAGATATTATTTCTGCATTCTACTTTGTGCGGCAACAAGCTGAATTGAAACAGGGAAAAACAGAAAGTTTTAGTGCTGTAAGTGGCAAAAAAAAGTATGAATTGAAAGTAGTTGTTTATGGTAAAGAACAAGTCAAAACGAAAGCCGGAACTTTTGAATGCATTAAAATTGAGCCAATTTTAGATGGTGATGGCATTTTTAAGGCGGCTGGTAGGTTGTTTATTTGGCTTACTGATGATAATAGGCGCTTGCCGGTTTTGATGAAATCTAAAATAGCATTGGGGTCTATTAAGGCTGAATTAACCCGTTTTTCTCAAAAAAAAGAGTAAAAACAATGTTTACAAGGATTTTTTCTGAAAAAGCGCAAGATAAAAAGTTATATTGAGTGCAAATAGTTTTTTTGAGGCTAGAAAATGCTAAAAAAATTGTCTTGGTTGTTATGTGTATGTGCTTTATCTGTTTGGGCACAAGATGATGAGTTTTCTGAAGACTTTTCTGCTGCTACAGAAACGGTAGAAGAAACTACAGTAGATGGCGCTGCTGAAGAAGGAGTTGCTGAAGAAAATTCAGCAATTTCTGAAGAAGAAGCTATGGATGCTCGTGCTCGTGACCGTGCAGAACGTAAAAAATTTGAAGAAGAACAACGTGCTGACGAATTTGCTAATTCTTTACGCCGCCGTGACTGGTTGAAAGATCGTCTTGTTTTGGAACTCGGTATGGGCTCTCGTATGCCTGTAATGGGTGAAACTGGTATGGGTATGGGTTTTGGTGCAGGCCTTGAATACATTACCCGTTGGCATCTTGGTGTATTCGGTTCTTTTGGTTTGATTCCAAGCGGAACAGATGCAGACTTTGAACAAATCAGTCTTGAAGGTGGCTTTGCCTGGAAAGCTGGTTTGACCTATTATCTTTTCCCGAAAAACCCACTCCATTTAGGTTTCTCTGTGACTTATGGTACTGTTTATTATGACCATGATGTTAAGGCAACAGAAGAAAACGATTTTACAAGAGAATTGATTGCTGTTGATGGTTATCAATTTGATGTTCTTGTTACATACTTAACAGATAGCTGGTATTACTTGCAATTTGCTATTGGTATGTATTACGCTCCAGATGCTAAAGACAAATCTTTTGGTTATGCTACAAGTGAAGCAACAGAAAAAACTTCTCGTGTAGTAGATAAAGATGGTATTTCTAAAATGGGCTTAGTATTTGGTATTACTGTTGGTTTCTCCTTCCCAGAATTCTTCCCAGACGATACTGAAATCCGTCGTCGTGAACGCGAAAAGGCAAGAAACGCAAAGTAATATTTTAGCTTGATTTTTCTTGAAAATCTTATAAAAAATGGCGGCTTACAGCCGCCATTTTTTATTGTATAAACGGATAGATTGTGTTTTTTAAAGGCTTTATATTATGACTTGAGGTTTTATGCTCACAGGCAAGTAGTTATTGTGATTGAATTTGCCCGTGACTTGCCTGCTCTTCTTGTTATTGTATGTTCGAAACTTGTCACGAGCCCCTTGTCATTGCGATGGAACGTAGTGACAGAAGCAATCTCCTTGCCAGTAGATCGCCACACTACGTTCGCGATGACAATTTATACTACGCTCGTAATGACAAAAAACAAGATGGCCGCGTCGTCTTAAAAGACTCCTCGCCATGACAATTTACGCTACACTAGCTATGACTAGTTTATTTTACGCATAATACCGATAACACGGCCTGCAATAGAAAAGTCGCGTTCTGGGCGAACTATAATTGGTTGGTATTTTGGGTTAGCAGCATGGAGTTCAACCCATTCTTTTTGTGGCTGAAAATATTTTACTGTAGCTTCGTCATCGATTTTAGCGATGATGATTTCACCACGTTCTGCTGTATTTTGCTGTTGGGCAAAAACAAGGTCTCCATCAAAAATACCAGCATTGATCATAGAATCGCCTTTAACACGCAAAGCAAAAACATCTTTACGGCGTGCGATAAAATCTCGGTCAATAGTGATTGTGCCTTCTAAATTCTGAACGGCTAAAATAGGTTCCCCTGCAGCTACGCGCCCCACAATAGGGATTTCTACAGAAGAAGAATCTGTAGCAGGGGTTTCGTCATGGAGAATTTCAATGCCACGGCTTGTACGAGGAGAACGGTTTATATAGCCTTTTTTGATAAGTGCCGCTAAAATAGAGCGAACGCCATTGGTAGAGGATATATTAAAACGATTAGCAATTTCACGAACTGTAGGTGGCCGACGAAATTCTTCGGTCTGCACCTTGATGTATTCATAAATTTCTTGCTGACGCGGGGTAAGAGCGCGTTTTTGTTCTTGTTCTTGATTGGACATAAAATACCTCCATACCTAAATATACTGCTTTTTTGTTCAAGTGTCAATAAGAACACTGCACAAAATGTATTTTTTTGGAGGTATTCTTTTAAATTTTAATTTTCAGAAGATTCTTTGTTTTCTGGTTTCTTTTTAAAAGCCTGAGAAATTAGGTAAGCGATAAATAAAACGCCAAGGACAGCTAGTCCCAAAGAAATTTCATGGTTGTATTTTTCAATTAAATCTTTTTGTCCATGGGCTAAATACCCTAAAACGATTAGAACGATATTCCAAAAGGCGGCCCCAATGAGTGTAAAAATGGTAAAAGGAAGTAATTTCATTTTTGCAAGACCAGCTGGAATAGAAATGAGCTGGCGAATGCCTGGGATAAGGCGCCCAACTAAAGTTGAGAGGTTACCATGTTCAATGAAAAAATCTTCTGCTTTTTTGACTTTTGAAGAATCAATGAGACACATGTGACCTAAACGAGAATCTGCGAACTTGTAAATAATAGGGCGTCCTAAAGCTTTGGCTAGAAAATAGTTGACATAAGCACCAACGAGAGCGCCAAAAGTAGCGGCAAAAAAGATGATGACAATGTTTAATTCAGAATCTGGTTGAAAAGCTTTGTAAGCGGCCGGTGGCACAACTAGTTCAGATGGAAATGGAATAAAGGAACTTTCTATTGCCATAAGCAGGCTAATGGTTCCATAGTTTAGGTGATGGTTGTACCAATCAATAACTCGCTCATAAATACTTGCGGATTCAGGAGTGTTTTGTGCAAAGGCAGAAACTGCTAAAAGAAGAAGTAAAGAAATGGATATTTTTTTCATAGAGTTAAATTTATTAAAATGAAATGACTATGCCTGCTCCTAAAAGTCCAATAGCTACTGCAAAAGAGGTTATACTCACGTAAGCCCGTTCATCGCTTCTGTCTGCGTATTTTTTGTTTTCTTTTTTTTGCTTATCGTAATTAGGACCATTTGCAATATGAGGCTTTTTAAGTTCGTCGCGAATATCTTTTGCTTTTTTATAATCTTTTGCAGAAAGGTAAGCAAATACGCCACCAATAACTGCTGGCACAATAGAAGTTCCTATAAGTGTTATGCCTACTTTTTCTAAAAGACGTTTTTTGCGTTCTTTTTGTTGGACATCAATTTCACTAGGGAGTGTAAGTGGTGTTAAAGTTACATCGATTTTATTTTTTTCACTTGGCATAATATAAAAATGAATGGTTGTGTCTCTAAAGCCTTCTTTTGAAAGGAATAAAGATGATTCACCAAGTGTATTTTTATTTAAAATTTTCGGTGTTTTTCCTAAGCTAGCGGTAAAGCGAGTGATTGTGTCGTTAAGAAAAATTTCAGCTCCTTCTGGGTGAGATACAATTTGAATTTTAGGTTGGACTCTTTGGAGACGCATAGAAATTTTAGTAGTATCATCGGGTAAAATTCTTGTTTTAATGGTTTCGGCCCACAAGTGTTCGTCTACATCCCAATAAGCATAAAGTTCTACAATGCCAGTATCTTTGGTGGCGTAAGTGCAAGGTGTTTTACAGATTGAGTTTCCTTTGGCAAGCGTTAAAAGAGCGCCTTCTGGTTCGGTTTCAACAAAGACATAATTAAATTCTGGTTTTATATAAATGGTATCAGCTTGTTTTTTAGATTCTGGAACTTTTTTGAATAAAGTGTTTAAAGCTTGTTTAATTGTGCTTCCCTCTAAAGTTTGGGAAAAAGGATTTTTGGCAGAAATATTTATACTTGTTTCTTCTGGTTCACCTTCATTTGAAAAGTAAGAAAGTTCTAGACGTAAACTATCATTTGTACTTGGAAGAATGTTCCCAAAAAGAATGGCTTTTGGTTTTAACTTGCGTAATAAAGGTAATGAACAAGAAATTTCAATACAATTTTCAAGAATAGAATCTGTAACCAATACGGGGGCTTGTTGGTCTTCTTTTAATAGATCGTAAAATAGATTCTGAAGGCTTATGGCAAAGCTAGAATCAATCGGGCGTTTACTGAATGGGACAAGAATAGTTTTGTTTTCAAAGGCTGATAAAATATTAGCGTCAAAAGAAGAATCTGTTAAAAGAGAATCGTTGTTTTTTGTTGAATCTGAAATACTCAAAACAGAATCCGGCAATTCTTCTAAAGAAAGCGTATCGCCATTAGCAGAAGAAATTATTTGAACAAAAGAGGTTTTTGGAATTTTAACAATGGCATATTCATTTTTGATGTAACCACCAAGTAAAACAGTGTCTGCGTTAAAGCCCGCAAATTCAGCTTTTTGTTTTATACCAGATTTAAGCTCTACAAAAACAGATTCACCTTTTTCAGGGAGCCGTGCTTGTAAAACAGAAATGAAACACAAAAGTAAAAGGAAATATTTCATAAGCCCTCAAAAATGCAAGTAAAATCCAATGCTTAGTAAAGCAACACCAATTCCAGAAAACCAATAAGTAGCGGTTTTGTAATTTTCAGATTTGTTTTTGTGCTGATTGAAATCTTGTTTTAGCGATTCTGTTTTTGATGTATATATTTTATGATGTTTTAATTCTTCGCGTATGTCATTAGCTTCTTTGTATTCAAGATAATTTTTAATAAGAGTGAAACTTGCTATTCCAAAAGGAATGATACTTGAAAACATCATGCCCTTTCCGACAATTCGTTTGGTTCGTTTCTTTAAGTTTTGTTCCTGGAAATAAATTTTTTCAGGATTAGATTCTTTGTCTAAAATAACCATAAGATAAGAATCTTCTAAATCGGGGATAGTTACTTCTATTGTTGAATCTCTAAATAAAGGTTGGAAAAAAGTGAGGGAAATTTTATTTTGGTGTAATGGAATCTGTATTGCAGCCGGTGAAATGTAATCAGCCTTTGTAGAATAATCTGGGGTTAGTTTTTCTGCATAAATTTCAGTATTAGCCGGCCAGGCAGAAACGTGCAAAGTTTTAAAATCTTTTGCAAAAATAGAAATACTAAAAAAGAATAAAATGGCTAGGAGTTTCATTCTAAATCTCCTGCAAAATAAGGGCCTAAAACAAAGATATTTTTTTCAGTGAATTGTAATTTCCAAAACTTTTTAGGGCTTTTGTTTTTAGCGTTATCTTCTAAATGAATAGCAATTTTACAAGAAGTTTCACAGTCAAGAGTGAAAGCAAATTGATTGTTTTTGAATTTGTAAGGGATTGTATCTTTTGAATTTTCTAAAATAATTGCAGAACGCAAAGCGTTGAAACCGCTCCCATTTTCTAGAGCTAGAAAACGAATGGAATCATTTTTTGAAAAAGATTCTTTTAAAGGCATTGCTTCAGGAGGAGTGTTGTCTTTTAAAATTAATGTGTCTGTTGTTGTAATGAGATTTTTTTCAAGGAAGGCTAGGGTAGAATCTTTTTCATAATCTGTTCGAAGAGTTTCTTGTACAATGAATTTATAGTTTTTATTGTTTTTTAAGTTTGAAATAAATATTGAAGTATCGCTATGGAAAGTGTATTTGTTTACAATGGAGTCTTTTAATAAAACATAAAGTTCACCATTTTTGGCGTAGTTTCTAGAAGCTTCGTATCTAATAGGAACGACGAATGCCGCAGAAGAATCAGGCAATGCAAATCGGAAAGAATGGATTTCAGAAAAAACATTTTCAGAATTTTCTTGGGAAAAAGTTTTGAGCTTTATGCCCCAAAAATAAAGTGGATAATCAGAAGAATTATTTAAATCGTTAGCTAATATTTTAAAAGGTTTATTGCAATTAATTTGTTTTGGTTTTGTTAGCCATAAATCTTTTTTACTTTGATTTAAATAGATTTCGCATTCTGATTTTTCCCAGGAATCTTGCCCAGAAATTTTCCATTGGAATAAAATGGAATCAGTAGGATTTATTGTATTAAAAGCATTTTCTGGTGAAAGGAATTTTATGCTTGGCGTTGAATTTATAAAAACAGGTAGGCACGTTTTTAAAGTATCACCAAGAAGATCTATAGAATAATGGCAAAGCGTGTCTGTTCCTGGTTCGTTCCAAAGCACACGAATGCTTTCTTCGTTAAGCATGAAACCTTTGTATGCCCAGTATCTGACAAAAAAATGTTTGCCCAGTTCATTTGCCGGAATGATTTCTTCTTGGGCTTTTGCAACGGCTCGGATAAATAAAGTTTCGGCAGGTTGTATAAATAACGAATCTAATGGTTTTCGTCCTGCTAAAGAAGAATTTTCTTTTGGAATTAAGAAAAATTCATTGGTGATTTTTTTTGTGTCATTTGTGTTTAAAAGAACGTCTTCACTGCAAGCTGATAATAAACAAAGCAGTGAAAATATTATAGCCATTGTTCTCATTCTTTAACCTCCAGAATAAATTGATTTTGGAGTTCAAGACCATTTTCGTATCGAGAAAGAGCTTCTATTGTGTATTTTCCAACAGAAAAAAGAGAAGCATAAATGGTAATGCTAGAATCAGATTTGGTTTGCGTAAATGTCCATGCAGGGTTTTCTTTAGATGACCAAATAATGTCTTTTAATTCGAGATGATAAGGGTTGGTTTCATAAAATGAAATGTTTAATGTGTCTTGCTGGTTAAGAGTTGTATCGTAAAGAGGCGTTGCCCATGCTGATTCTTTACAGAGATAAAATGTTTGCGAAATGGAATTGTTGTTAATGTCTTTTACTGTTAATGATAAAAAACGACAAATAGGCAAATTGTACTTTGGAAGTTCTATGGATAAAGTATCGTTAGACAAAGAAAATTGTAATGGTTCATTGTCTAAAGTAAGAGAAATGTTTTGGGAGTCTAATTGAATTCCATGATTTTCTATTGGAAATATTAACTGGGAAACATAGGGGAGTGTGTCGCTTTTTAACGTTGGAAAAGAAGGCGCTTTATTGTCTTCAAGTAAAAAATTAATGTTGTCTTTTAAATCACCGGGTTTTAAATGGTACGTTTGTTCGTGTGATTGGTAATCTGAAAAAGTCATAACATTTGCTCGAAGTGTATATGCACCAGAGTTAATAAAACCTGTATCAAATAGGCTGTCATTTAGCGTTAATTCTTTTGATGAATCGTTTTGTACTAAATAGAGTTTTACTTTTTTCAAAAGGGAATCTGGGAAAATATTTATTTTGCCACTTAAACGCGCTAAACCTTTTGAATGACCTGTAGCAAATTCGGAATGAATAGTATTACCCTGTATGCCTTCAGAATCAAAAACAGTTACTTTCCATTCGTAAGTTTCTAATTCTTTAAATTTTAAGTCCGGTTTGATGCAAGTAGTGCTGAGTAATGTATCTATGATTTTTTTGTTGTTTTCAAAGATTTCAAAAATGTAAAAAAGGTTGTCGTTATCTTTATCGCTTGCATTCCAAGAAAAGAATACAGAATCTGGAGATAAACGTGAAGAATTATTTTCTGGTAACCAATGAATAGAATCTAAAACAGGCGGTGTAGAAACATTTATTTGTACAGAATCCGAAAGAGAATCTCCGTGAAAATCAACAATGGTAAAATGATAAACAAAGTTCCCAGGTTTTGTTGGTTTAAATTTGATTTGAAATTCTTTGAAAATATTGTTGTTAGGATCTTTCCAAAAATATTTTTGAATGTGAGTTCCTCTTTCAGGTAAGATATTTCCAATGAGAAATACTGTGTCTTTTAAAGCGATTGTCGTATCTTTTAGGTTGCTTGCATTGTCATTGAAAATAAAGGCGTTTACTTTTATTTTTTCACTTTCATTCTCAGAAAGAACAGCATCTGAATCAATGCAGCTAGAAAGGAGAAATAGTAAACAAAGGAACAAAAATTTCATGATTATTGTTCCTTTACATAAAAATGAATCCATAAAGATGTATCGGCACTATTATACAAGTCGTTTGCGATAATGCGGAATTTATGACTCCCTTCAGAGAAATGGGTTAAGTGAGCGTAGTCCCACATGCCGACAGGAAAAAGGATAGAATCTTTTTCTATAAAAAATTGTAATGTATCACCATCGGCGTCAAAAGCGTTCCATGAAAATAAGAATGGTGTGTTTTGGTCTCCGATTAAAGTATCTCCTTCAGCGGGGGATAAAATTTTTGTGATTTTTGGCGGCGAATTGAGAATGATTTTAAAAGATAAGCCTAATGCGTTGCCAAATTTATCGTTTAAAGTAACTGAATCAGGAATTAAAGATTTTTTATGTGTGTACGAAAATACGCTTTTATTTGAAAGCAGAGAATCTTTTTTAAACCAAGAATATTCTAAAGAGTCTTTAAATTCACGCGGTGAAGTTTTTATAAAAAGTTTGAAGTTTTCATTGTTGGGAATTTCCAATGCATAAGAAGTATCGCCCTTTTGTGAAATGATTCCAATTTCAGCTTTATCAAGATAAATTTCTTTTTCAATGTTTTCTGGTGTATAAGTGCAGGCAAGTAAAAGGAATAAAATGAAAGAAGAAAGAGTACATAGAGATATCATTTTGATCCGTTTGTTTAAAACGGATTGTAATGTAAAAAGTAAACAGGAGCTTCTAATGCACTTTTTCATAAAATCTCTTTATAGTTACTTTCCAAATCTAACTATATTCTAAGATATGAGCGAGACTAATTTAGAATACAAAAAGGCTATGTCTAGATTGGAAGAGATTTTGCAAAAAATTGACCAATCTGAAATGGGAATTGATGAACTGGCAAGCCAAGTAGAAGAAGCTACGCTTCTTTTACGGCAATGTCGGCGTATTTTAACAGAAACTGAAGAAAAAGTCCAGCAATCTTTAAGAACGCTTGATGGAGAATTAGATTCTAATGTCTAGTTTGTTAGAAGTTCGGGATGCTTGTGTCAGGTATCCTCAACGGGGTGGTTTATTTTCCCGAACTCTTTCTTATTTAGAAGCTGTTTCTGATGTCTCTTTTTCTTTGGAAAAAGGTGAAATTTTAGCCATTGTTGGTGAATCTGGTTGTGGGAAGTCAACACTAGCACAAGCGCTTGTTGGATTGCAACCATTTGCTTCGGGGAAGTATTTTTTAAACGGAAAGTCGGTTGATTTAAAGTCTGAAAAAGAATGGAAGTCTGTAAGGAATTCTGTACAAATGATTTTTCAAGACCCTTATTCTAGTTTGAATCCCAGGCAAAAAGTTTTAGATATTCTTTCTTATCCATTGCGTTATCGTAGTTTCTCTGAAAAGGAATGTTTTAAAAAAGCTGAAGAAGTTTTGGAAAAAGTAGGCTTGCCTTTGGTGTCTCTTGAAAAATACCCGCATGAATTTTCTGGCGGTCAACGGCAGCGTTTAGGGATTGCTCGTGCTTTAATGACAAACCCTGAAGTTCTTGTTTGTGATGAAGTGACTAGTGCACTAGATGTTTCGGTTCAAGCTCAAGTTTTAAAATTACTAGATACTTTACGAACCGATTTGAATTTAGCGATAATTTTTATTTCTCATGATATGCAAGTGGTTCAAACACTTGCCGATAAAGTAATGGTAATGTATTTGGGGCAATCATTAGAAGAGGGCAAAGTAGAAGATGTTTTTAAAAATCCTTTGCACCCTTATACTCAAGCCTTGATTCAAAGTGTGCCGACATTAGAATTTGGACACCCGCCAGAAATTTTAAGTGGCGAAATTGTTAAGTCGTCTTTAGGTTGTGTTTTTGCTCCACGTTGTTCTTTGGCAAAAGAAATTTGTTTTTCACAACGCCCTAATTTAAATGGTGAGGAACGTAAAATACGTTGCCTTTTTGTAAATCAAGATGCTTGAAAAAGAAATCATATTAAAAATTGAAAAAGCAGCCCAAGGCGGTGATGGGTTCAGCCATTTGCAGGATGGTCGAGCTTGCTTTGTTCAAGGGGCTTTGCCAGGAGAAACTGTTCTTGCAAAAATCACTAATAATGGTAAAGATTTTGCAAAAGCTATTACATTAAAAGTTCTAGAGAAAAATCCTTTGAGAGAAACCCCGCGTTGTCCTTTTTATGAACGCTGTGGAGGTTGTTCTTTACAACATGCTTCTCTTTCATTACAAATCTCTATGGCAAGAGAAGCCATTTGTGATACATTTAGGCGATTTGCTCATATTACATTGCCCGAAAACTTTCCAATTCATTTTGGAAATCCTTGGGAATACAGAAACAGAATTCGTGTATTGAAAGCTAAAGACGCATTTGGCTTTCGGGAAGGAGCTTCTCACCATATTATTCCAGTCGCATCAAAATGTAAGGTACTTGTGCCTGCGTTACAAAAATTTTTAGAATCAAAAGAAGCTCTTTCTTTAAAAACGAAAGAACTTCAAGTTTTTGAAAATGGTAATGGTGCCGTTTCTTATTTCTATAAAGGGATGTCTCAAAAAGAATTTTTAGAAAAAGCAAACACAAGTGTAGAGATTGCCGGCAAAAAAATTTATACAGATGCTTCTGTATTTTTTCAATCTAACCTTTCGCTTTTGCCTGTTTTGGTAAAGCGAGTGAAAGAAGTGACTGAAGTGAATACATTACTTGTTGATTTGTTTAGTGGTGTTGGATTTTTTGCCGCTTTGTTAGAAGATTCTTTTGAAAAAATTGTGGCGGTAGAAAGAGATGCAAATTGTTTACGTTTGGCAAATAAAAATTTAAAAGCGTCTGCAACATTTGTATCTGAACCTGCAGAAGATTGGCTTGAAAAAAATATTGTTTCAAATGACGTTTCTTTAATTGTTGACCCTCCAAGAACAGGTCTTCCGCAAAGTGCGCTAAAAGCTTTGTGCAAAAGTGCTCTTTCACGATTAATTTATGTGTCTTGTAATCCGGTTACTTTGGCTAGAGACGTATCTCTTTTGGCAAAAAATGGTTTTACTTTAGATTTGCTAGAAGGCTTTGCTTTTTACCCCCAAACCCCACATTTAGAAATGTTGGCCGTGTTACGCCGTTAATCTGTTAGTTAAAAGAATAGTTTCTTTACTTTTTAAGAGATTCTTTACAGAAAAGACTTTTTCTTATGAGTGATATTTTTTTATTTTTCATTATTGTGAGGATTTTATGAAAAAAATAATTTTAATCTCTTTTATCACTCTTCTTTCTTTAACTGCTTGTCAAGAAAAAGCTCCGCAAATTGTAAGTGGTCGCGAATGGAATGCCGGCCGTAATTTAGTTGCGGATACAACCTCTTCTTTTTTGCATTGGGATCCACTTATTGTTCAACTAGATTATGGTAAAAATTTTGATTTTGATTCATTGAAGTGTGAAATCATTGATGAATCAGGAAAAGTGCGGTATTCTAAAATGACAGCTGTCTCTCCCAAAATGGGTAGCTACACTCTTCAAGGAAAGAAAAAGGGTAGCATTATGACAATTGGAGATTTTTTACGTTCTAAAAAGCCACAAACGGCAACGGTTCGTTTTTTTGCAAAAGACAGTTTAATTGTAGAAAAAAACATACAAGTAATTGCTGAAAAATAAAAGGTCTAAATAATGAAAAATTTAAAATGGTTGTTGTGTGGGATTTCTTTTCTGTTTTTTGCTTGTGATTCAGAAATAAATGTTTCTTATAATTTGCCAAAGCCTGTTAAACAAAATCTTTATGTAGAAGGTTATTTTGCAACGATTGATTTAAAAGGTGAAGAACGTATTGGTACCATTACCGCTACATACGTAGAACTAGAACATTCTTCTTCTGGTGATACTTTAAAAATGAATCGTAAATATGAGATAGATAAATCCCGGGGCTATCTCAAGAATTATATGCCTTCAGAACTTGCTTGGCGCGTAGATTCTTTATCGTTAAAAGCATTTGATAGAGAAGTTTTTGAAATAGATGGTTTAAAAGCAGGCTATGATTCTCTTGTACATTCTTTGCCTATGCCAGAAAAATGGCGCACTCAACTTTTGAATCCTGAATATGAAAAACATTTGATCCGTGCAGAAAAACACCGCTGGGAAATGACTCATCTTTTGAAAGGCTCTTACCCTGAAAAAGCAAATATTACAGAACAATTGAAAAAAGAAAATCGTTTAAACTTTGCTTTGATTTCAATCGATTCTGTTGTGACAGAAGGTTTTCAGAATTTAGATAAACGCAAGTGTTTTACTTATACAGTTCATTTGACTGAAACAGAAAGTTTCCCTTATTACATTTGGGAACAACATGTGAATAGTAATATTGTTCCAAAAGAATTTCAAAAATATTACCAAGGTTTAAAAGCTGAATATAAAACGCGTTATCAAATTGCAATGGAACCACAAGGCGGAATCCTTTGCCAGGAACGTGAAGTTCGTGAAGGCTTACATACTATGGTAAATCCAGAATCAGGTGACACGGCAACATTTAAAAGTAATATTACTTTAGAACGCCTTTACACGAAACAGGTGGCTGATGAAAATCTTCCATAGCGCGGTTCTTGTTTTAATTTTATTGTCATCATTTTTTACTGGGTGTGCTTCTAACCATTCAGCAGCACAAATTTTGGCAGAAGATTCTTATGCTGTGTATCTTGAAACGTATAAAGCTTATGCCGAAGCCGAAGAACGTTATATGAATGTATTGTTTAATTTAGAACGAATGCCCGAAGAAGAAGAACTTTGGATTATGAAACGTTCTTTAATTGTTGAATTAGAGCAATTGCGAAATTTAATGCTTCAAGCACGAGCTGATTTTGATGATGCAGTAAAGGCCTGGGATTCTGATTTGCAAAATCGTTTGGCTGAAATCAAAAAGGGCAATAATTTTGTGAGTCCTAATTTGCGCGGTGCTGATGCTAAACGTTCTTCTCCAGGAGAATTGTTGCCAGGAGAAGCTTCTAGAATTGGCCGGGATAAATTTTCAGACGATAGTTTTTAAAGTTTAAAAGAACGGAGGTTATGGTGCAAAACTTACCTATTTTAGAAATGGTTGCTCAGTCAGATGTAATGACTGCAGTTGTTTTGGTAATTCTTGGAATAATGTCTCTAGGTTGTTGGGGGATTATTCTTGTAAAGCTTTTAACTAACGGAAAACACCAACGAGCAAACGCTAAATTTTTTGCACAATTCCGTAAAATAGAACATTTTGTGGACTTAATCACTTTGTGTGAAAAATCTTCCGATAGTGCTTTAAAACGTTTGACTCTTGAAGTGTTGCAAGAAGCATCAAAATTCAGTAACTATGTGAGTTACGATTCTATCCAACATAGAGCTTCTTTGTTAGAAGATACCATTCAACGTTCTATTGAAGGCTTGCGTTTAGAAGAAGATTCAAACATAGCCTTTTTAGCGACGAGCTCTAACTTGGCTCCATTCTTTGGTTTGCTTGGAACAGTGTGGGGTATCATGGTTGCTTTTTACCAAATTGGTCAACATGGGAGTGCCGATTTGTCTGTAGTGGCTCCAGGTATTGCAATGGCTTTGATTACAACAGTTGCTGGTTTGTTAGTTGCTATTCCGGCTTCTGCTGGTTATAACGTTTTTGCGGCTCGTAATGGTAGAAATGAAATTTCTTATTACAATTTTGGCTCACACCTTTTGAGTCTTTTTAAACGCGACGATCTTTTGGCTCTTGAAGAATTGGCTGGATAATTATGAAACGTAGTCGTAGCAAGCAATTGAACCAAGAAATGAATTTGACGAACATGATTGATGTTGTGTTCGCTATTTTGATTGTGTTCATTATATCTGCTCCTCTAATGAGTCAAGGGATTAAAGTGGACTTGCCTAAAGCCGAAGCGCCGACAATGGAGCAAGAAAAAGTATTGAAAGTTTCGATTACTGACAAAGCTGAAGTTTATATTGCAGATATGAAAGTAGAACTTGATGGCTTTGATAAAATTTTTAAATCTTTATGGGATGGCGAACAAGCTGTTGTAATAAATGCAGATGAATCAATTGCTTATGGCTTTGTAATGAAAGTGGTTTCTGCAGTGCAACAGGCTGGAGTTAAAAAACTAGGTTTTCTGACTTTATCTCCTACGGAAGAATTAGGGAATGGCAACTAATCACCCAAGTGAATCGTTTTTTCGGACTACTTCTTTAAGGTCCTGGAAGGCAATTGTTATTGCTGCGATTCTTTTTCATGCTACATTAGCATTGGTGATTTTTGTGGTTCAAAATGTTCGTTCTCCAAAAGAAGCTGAACTAATACCTGTTTTTGAATTGGTGCAAGTTTCTGAAGTGGCTCCAACGCCTGCGCCTCCGCCACCACAAGAAAAAGTATCAGAACCCAAACCACAAAAAACGCAAGAAGTAAAACCACAACCTAAGCCTAAGCCAAAGCCTTTACCGCCAGAACCTAAACCAACAGAACCAGAAATTCCAAAGCCCGAAGAACCTACTCCAGAAGAGCCTGTTGTTGAAGAACCTGTTGAAGAAGTTACAGAAACAGAAACTCCTGAAGAACCTGTTGAAGAATCCTTTGATATAGATGATATGGAAATTCCAGAATCTTTAGAAAAATCCTCTTTGAATCCTGTTGGTTCTGTAATGATGGATCCTGTTTTGCAAGCATTTTTGGAACGTTTAAAACAACTGGTTATGGCCAATTTTAATCCACCGAATGGTTTACAAATTGCTCGAAATGCTAAAACGACAATTCAGTTTAGCGTTAGTTCTAGTGGACAAATTGCTGATGTTGTATTGAAAAATTCTTCGGGCAATAAAACTTGGGATGCTCTTTCTGTCCGAGCTGTTCAAATAACAAAAAGTCCGGCACTTCCACCAACATATCAAGGTGAAATTCTTTTATTACAGTTTAATTTTACGCCGAATTAGGGTTATAAGTGTTTAAAAAACTTTCTGCACTTTTTCTTGTTTTTCTTTGCGCAGGTTGTTCAGATGAAACCTTGCTAGGTACAGGAGAAACTCTTGTAACTCGTTGTGCAATAGATGAAAAAGATGCCTCTCCATTGCGGTTAGTTTTTGGAGAATCAGGCGAAGCGTATATACTTAATGAATTTTCTTTGGTGTATCGCTATAATAGAGACCCTTCTAGGCTTTGTGCATTTGAATTGGATAGAGAATTTTCTTCTTTTGGTAGTTTACATTTATCGGGGTTTGCAGAAGAAATAGATTATTATGGTTATTCGCTTTTTTATCATGATGGTATTTCTTTGCGTAAAGCCGAAGATGAATCGTTTGAATGTACTTTGGCTAAAAATCTTTTTGCAATAGAAAATGGAAAAATAATTACAGGAGAAAATAGTTTAGAACTATTAGAATTAACTTCAAAAGGTTGTTCTTCGTTGAATGTGGATTTTCCAGGTGCTTTGCGAATTTTAGCAGTAGCAGCGTCTTCAGGGAAAGTAGCTACCGTTGAATCAGTAACAGGTTTTGCATCTAATCCAGAACGTTTGGTTGTTTATTCAACAGAATCTTCTTCTACACCATTTAGACATGCGTTGTCCGATGTTGAAAATTCTGAAACGTATTTTTGCTCGGCAACAAAACTTTTATTCTTTAATTCTGGCATTCTTCTTTTTGATAAAGAATGTGAAAAATTAGGTGTTTTTGATAGAGAAGGTTATTTTATAAATTCCATTCAATTACAAGATTTTAAAATTCGAGCGCCCATTGATATGGCTGTTTTTGATAATGAAGTCTATTTTTTAACAAAAAATTCATTTGATTTTGGTTATAAATTGGAAATATCTGATTTGTTGCGTTGAGTTTTAATTAAGAACATTCCAAATTGGGGTATTTCTTTAGTAAAAAATGTTTGGCAAAGATATGTTTTGGCGTGTATATTATAGACGTGCTCTTCGTGAATCCTGGGTTTTAGAGAAGGGATGCTGGATCAAATCCATCGGGTAGGACTCACGGGGAGCACTTTTTTTATATTTTTTTTACTTTTTCCCCTTTAAATTTTCTGTAGAATTAGTATCTTTGGGACTCCATTGGGGTATCGTCAAGCGGTAAGACAACGGATTTTGATTCCGTTATTCGTTGGTTCGAATCCAGCTACCCCAATCTTTTTTTTTATGTAATGGAGTAAAAAATGGAACTCACTACGCTCAAAGCAACCTCTAGAGTATTAGGCGCAGGCTCTCGCGAAATGCAACGTTTGCGCAAGACCGGTATGATTCCGGCTGTCTATTATGGTAAGGGTATCGAGCCTGTGAGCGTCGCCGTTTCTGCGGACGACGTGCGCAAGGTACTTGTCCCTGGTAAGCGTTATGCGCTTCTTGACCTTGAAATTGATGGCAAGGCCGGCAATCCAGTTGTTATTTACGACTACCAGAAAGATGCTATTTCTCAGAAGATTACTCATATTGATTTCTTGAAAATCGAAGAAAATTCTCCTGTGAAAGTTGTTGTACCAGTTACCCTTTCTGGTATTCCTGTTGGTGTTAAGGCAGAAGGCGGTATGCTTTCTCAAATTACTCGTAAGTTGAAACTTTCTGTTCTCCCAACTAAGATTCCTTCTGTTTTGACAATTGATGTTTCTGCTTGCCATGCAGGCACAACATTCTATGCTGAAAACATGGATTTAGGTGATGCAGTACTCGTTTCTAAACCACGTACAGTTATTTTCACCATTTCTAAGGCTCGTGGCCCTAAGGAAGACTCCTAATATTTAGGTTTGAAAAGAACGGGACAGCTAAAGGCTGTCCCGTTTTTTTGTCCATGATTCTATTTTTTTTTGTATGAGAAAAATTATCCATGTAGATATGGATTGCTTTTATGCTGCAGTAGAAATGCGAGAACATCCGGAGTGGCGAGGTGTTCCTATGGCTGTTGGAGGTAAACCAGAACATAGAGGCGTTCTTTCTACATGTAATTATGAAGCACGCCGTTTTGGTTTGCATTCAGCAATGTCTTCAGCAAAAGCATTACGTCTTTGTCCTGATTTGGTTCTTGTTCCAGGGAACAGGGAACTGTATAAAGAAGAATCAGAAAAAATTTTTAGAATTTTCCAAGATTATACTTTGCGAATTGAACCTATAAGTTTAGACGAAGCTTATCTTGATGTGACTGGAGTTTTACTTTGTAAAGGTAGTGCTACTTGGATGGCAAAAGAAATTCGGGAACGCATTTTTAAAGAGCGACATTTAACGGCGAGTGCGGGGATTGCAGAAAATAAATTTTTAGCCAAAATTGCAAGTGATTGGAATAAACCAAATGGGCAGTTTACAATTCCGCCAGAACGTTCAGCGACTTTTGCTGCTTCTTTAGATATTGGAAAATTGCCTGGAGTTGGCAAAGTGTCAGAGAAAAAATTGCAGGAGCATGGGATATTTAAATGTTCTGACGTTTTGCGTTTTTCACTTTGGGAATTAGTTAAAATCTGTGGGTCTTTTGGTGTGCAACTTTTTCAATTTGCAAAAGGCGTCGATAATCGTCCTGTGGTTTCAGAAAGAGTGCGTAAATCGTTTTCAATGGAAGATACTTTTGATAAAGATTTGAAATCAGAAGAAGAATGTATTCAAAAATTAAAAGAGGTGTTTGAACGCTTTTATAAATCGGTAATTACGATAAAAGAAGATATTTCAAAAAATGGGATGTATAAAAGTTTTGTAAAAATCAAGTATTCTGATTTTTCGGTGACAACGATTGAACGTTCGTTTTCTGAATTAAAATTTGAAAATTTTTTGGTACTTTTTAGAGAGCGTTTCTCTATGCGAGAAGAAAATGTCCGCTTGTTAGGGCTTGGGATCCGCTTGCCAGAAAAAGAAGAGAATCCGCAGTTATCGTTAGATTTTAATGTGCCTTTTTAAAAATACAGGTTAATCTTTTTTGCCGCTTCTTGGGTGAGCTTGTTGAAAAGCTTTTTTTAACCTTTCTGCTGAAACGTGTGTGTAAACTTGAGTTGTTGAAAGGCTTTGGTGACCAAGCATTTCTTTAACGCCCATAATGCTAGCATTATTTTCTAAAAGATGCGTTGCAAAAGAATGGCGTAAAACGTGCGGGCTTGCTTTCCCTTTCCAACCGATTTGGTTTAAAATGTTATAAATATCCTGGCGAAGTGTTCTTGTGTTTAAAGGGAGATTGTTTTTGTTGACAAAAATAAAAGAAGTAGGGGTAGGCATTAAACTGTTTTTTTCTAGTTGTGCTTTGTAAGCTAAAGCCCATTCTTTAGTGGCTAGAGTGATTGGAACAAGACGTTCTTTATTCCCTTTGCCTAAAACTTTAATGAGCAAATTTTTAAAGTCTAAATCGTTCCAATGAAGTGTGGTACATTCAGAAATCCGTAGGCCAGAACCATAAAGAATTTCAAGGAGAAAACGCCTACGAGTTTGTATAAGAGAATCGTTTTCAGTGATAGCAAGTTCTTGCGGGCTTAAAGTTTTTTGCG
Organism: Fibrobacteraceae bacterium; assembly: GCA_017631885.1. Lineage (GTDB taxonomy): Bacteria > Fibrobacterota > Fibrobacteria > Fibrobacterales > Fibrobacteraceae > UBA1765. The sequence goes on along the minus strand of JAGBSH010000014.1, from coordinate 46,217 downwards.
GAATAAAGCTGACTAGTCGTGAAGGTTGTTTTGGAAAAACTAAATTAAGAGTGACTTTTTGTTTGAGGATTCCTTGTTGAACAAGAAATTTATCAAAACTTTTTAAGCAAGCAATGTATAAACGAATGCTTGTTGGGTTTAATTTGTTTTTATGTTGTTCTAGTATAAATTCTCTGCATTTAGAAAAGTTGAATTCTTCGATAGTAGCGTTTTCTTTGAAAAGATTTGAGAATTTTTGAAGAACTTTTCCATAAGTGAGGCAGGTCGCTTGTGAATAGCGCCTTTGTCGCTCTAAATAAAGCAAGAATTTTTGAATGCATTTTTCAATTTGCATACAGAAAAATAGTATCTTGTGTGAAAGTATTATTAAGATAGATTTTTATGTCTTTTTCGCGATATATTTTTTGCTTTTTTGTGCTTGTAGCTACTTTGCCCAGTTTTTCTTTTGATCGGGTAACTGGTGCGAATGCCACATTAAATATTGTCCCTGGAGCTCGTTCTGCGGCTTTAGGTGGAACTGTAATGGCACAAAAAGAAGAATTGGTTGGAATTACAGATAACCCTTGGCAACTTGCTTTACAAGAATACGCTTGGGGTAGTTTTTCACATGTAGCTTATTTTGAAGGCACCGTTTATGATATGGCGTCAATGACGATTCCATTAGAAGGCATGCATGGGCTTGGGGTTTCTTTTTCTAGGTTCGGGGCAAATGATATTCCATGGATAAAAGAAGGCGAACAAATTCCTGAAGGCTCTGATTATAAAACGTTGAATATTGCTGATTGGACTTTTTCTATTGCTTATGGAAGAAGACTTTGGAAAAATTTAGATTTGGGAATTGCTGTACATGGTCTTTATCGAGAATTAGATCAAACAGGGTGGGGGTTTCGTTCTGATTTAGGCTTGAGTTATACATTTCCTAAAAATTTTTCTGTAGCAGCAGTGTTGAAAGGTTGGACTTCTTCTGCCGCAAAATGGGAATCAGGAACATTTGAATATGAGTCTCCAGAATTGTATTTGGCGGCCTCTTGGAATTATCCGATACGCTATTTTTATGGTTCTTTTGGAGCTTATTGGCAAAGTGCTGGAGTGTTCCATAATGAAGCAAGAGATTTGGATTTTGAAGGCAATGAACGGGGTGGAGATATTTTTGAATCACCTTTAGATTGGCTTTCTGGTGGTCGTGGTGGAATAGAATTTGCTTTTGATTTTGGACTTTCTTTACGAGCTGGACTTTCTAGTTTTACGACTTTTGAAAGCTTTACAGTCGGAGCAGGAGTTGTGGTTTCAAAATTCTTAAAAGTGGACTATGCCTTTGAATCGCACCCGGTTCTTTCTTCTGTGCATCGAGTTAGTGTAAGTATTAGCCCGTGGTTGTTTTTTAATGAGCCAAAAGAGAAAAAATTAAAACAAGAAAAATCGTTTGTTGAACAAGAAGAACCTGTAGAAATATCAGAACAACAAGAAACGATAGAAGAAAATCAAATCGTAGAAAAAGAACCAGAAGAATTTAATGAAGGCCCTGTAATAGTAGAAGAAACGGAATCAGAAGTTTTAGAAGGTTCTGGTGGAATTTATTGGGAAGAATGATTGGTTTTTAATTCTAAAACGTAATCTGCATTTTGAATAAAATCTTTTGAATGTTCAATAGCGATAAGCGTATGCCCTTGTTTACATAGAGCAAAAAATAATTCTAATAATTTTTGAATGTCAATTTCGTGTAATCCTCTTGCAGGTTCATCAAATAAATAAAGAGAAGGTTCAGTTGTCTTTTTTTGTAAAGCGATTGAAAGCCGGAGTCTTGCTCGTTCGCCATTAGAAAGTTGATTTGTGGTTTGGCCTAAGTGTAAATAACCAAGCCCTGTATCGGCAAGCGTTTTAAGCTTTTGGAAAAAATTTGGGAAAGCTTCAAATAAATACATTGCTTCTTCTACAGAAAGGTCAAGAATGTCTGCAAAAGAAAGAGATTTGAAACGAATTTCTAAAACTTCATCGCGGAAACGTTTTCCAAGACATACCGGGCATTCTGATTCTTCAAAACCATCAGGAGATGTTAAAATGCCTTCACCTTTACAAGTTTCGCAACGCCCGCCAGGAGTATGTGTTGCAAATTTTTTAGCAGAATAACCACGGAGTTTACTTTCTGGAAGGCTTGCAAATAATTCTCTTAATGGAGAACTGATTTGTATGGCGCTAGCAATAGTGCTGCGTTTGTTCCCTTGGAAACTACCAGTAGAAAGGATATTTATTTTTTTTAATCCTAAAGGAGCGTAAGTTTCTTTTTGAAATTCAGGGATTAAATGTTCAAAAAGCAGAGTCGATTTTCCACTCCCTGATGGACCTGTGATAACGCTGAAATGCCCTAAAGGGAACTTAGCAGAAATAGGTTGGATTCCGAATTTTGAAAAATTTTTGACTTCTAAATTTTTGCTTTGGTCTGGAATTTTACGTGGAGACTCTTTGGATTTGTTAAGCCTTAAAAGCCAATTTCTTGTAGGTGAATTTTCTTGAAGAAGAAAATCTTTTAAAGTGCCTTGAAATAAAATTTTACCACCATTTTTGCCGGCACCTTCTCCCATTTCAATAATCCAATCGGCACGAGAAATGATTTCAGGATGGTGCTCCATTAAAACTAAAGTGTTTCCGCGTTTTTTTATGCTTTCAAGAACCGAGAATAGCTTAATGGCGTCATCACTATGTAAGCCAGCTGCTGGTTCGTCTAAACAGAAAAGCATTCCATCAAGATACCCCGTTACGGCAGCGACTAAGCGCAAACGCTGTAGTTCTCCGCCAGAAAGAGAACGCCCTGAGCGAGAAGGTGATAAATAAGAAATGCCTAAATCTTGTATAGCATTAAGTCTTTCAAAAAGAGCTTCTTGAGTTCTTTTAAGGTGAGCTGGCACAGTTGTAAATAACTGTTGAACGATAAAAGAAAAATCTGAAAAATTTTTGCCGATAATATCTTTATAATTGCCAAATTTTGTGGTTGTATTTAGGAGATAATTTTTTAAGCGCAAGCCATTACAAGTTTCACAAATGGATTCATCTTCTGAAAGTCCAGTTCCTTTGCAGGTGGCACAAGAGCCATTGTGCGAATAAGGTGAAAAATCTTTTGCTTCTGGAATGAGGAAAGTTTCTGGTGTATGCCCATTTTTGCAAATAGGTAAAGTAGAATAGATTATCCTTTCGTTTTCACAATCGATTTCAATTTTATGGTGAGTTAGTTTTAAACAAGCATCAAGGGCTTCTGAAATACGAGTGCGAATGCCTTCGCGAATAATAATGCGGTCTACAATGATTTCAAATTTTTGAGGTATTTTTTCAAATCATTTTCGTGTAAATCGGCTAGCGAGTAAGGTTTATTGTCTGCTAGTACGCGAGAAAATCCTTGTTGGAGAAAAGAACTGGCTAATTCTTTTAAAGTTCTTTTGTTTGGGTTAATTGGCGCAATACATTGGATTCTGCTTTTTTCAGGCATTAGAGCAATTTTAGAAATGATTTCTTCTCGAGTTTGAAAAACCATTTCTTGCATACAAACAGGACAAACAGGTTTTGCAACAGACGCCCATAAAGTGTGAAAAATGTCGTCAAGAGAGGCTATAGAAAGAGCAGTTTCTTTTGCAGGAGAATCGCCTTGCGATGGAGCAAGAGCAATGCTTGGAATTAAACCAGAAGCATCGCGTAAAGGGATGTATTTTTTCCCGCCGAGTATTTTTAATGCAAACGGACTTAAACTTTCAAGATAGCGCCTTTTAGATTCTCCATGTAATGTATCAAAAGCTAAAGAAGATTTTCCACAACCAGAAGGTCCACAAACAACTGTAATTGCGTTTTTAGGAAAATACGCATCTATATTTTGAAGGTTGTGTAATTTGGCTCCGCGTAAGGAAATCATTTTGAAAACCTTAGAGATTATTTTCGTTTTTAGTCCAGTTCCAAATTTTCTTTTCGGCTTCGGGCCAGTTACAAATTGTCCAAACAAGACTATTGGCAAAAAGAATAATTATCCAAATTCCGATAACTAAAAAGAGAAGCAAAGGAATAAAGGCAAGAGAACCATAAAAGAGAGAAAGTCTTGCAAATAATGTAGTTTGTATGTGAGAAAGAATATTTATATAAATGTAAATAGCTCCAAGAGAAATCCCAGATATTAAAAGGCTGCTCCAAATAAGTTTTTTCTTGGAGTAAGTATCAGAACGAGAGGGAAGAGCAAATAAAATTAAAAAGATAATGATGTAAGCGGTTGCTATAAAAGCTCCTATCCAAAATAGTGTTTGCAAAGCATAGAATGTGCCAGAATCAAAATGAAAACCTTGTATTAAAAACATTTCTAAAATGTCATGGACGTTTTGGGCAAAACTAGCAAAAAGTCCGATAATAGCTGCAAGGACAAGTAAAATAGGGGAATAAACGAGAAATTGTTTTAAGAGAGAACGCGAGACTTTTTTTTCCCACACCACATTAAAATTAATTTCAAGAGAGCCGATGGCTAACAGGAATGTGACAAATAAACTGAGCGACCCGACAAGTCCTAGTTTGCCTGCAGGTATATGTTCTGCATTTTCTAAAATAGGGCGAATTTCTTCTATTGGCCAGCGGATAGTGCTGATTTCTTCTAGTAAAGGTAAATAATCAGAAAGAAGACTACCAAAACCAATGTGTAATACAATAGAGGTTAATAAAATGAATAAAGGAACTGCTGCAAGGAAAGTGGTGTAAGTTAAAGCGGCTGCGCGCGTAGGAGCATGATAATAAAAGAATGATTTCCCGGCAACGACGGTAATTCGCACAAAAGTAGGGCTATTAGCCGTAAGTGCGTCAATCGTTTTTTCCCAACCATCTTTCCAAGGTGTATACATAAGTACAAAGATAGTAAAGCAAAATTGTTTTTTTGAATAAAGTAAAGCAGAAGTTTGTGAATACTTATCTTTTCATGAAAGAAAAATTTTACGAATAAGTTTCGTATTTGGCATCGCGTTCAATAGGAGTTAATCCTTCATTTAAAATGATTTCTTTCATTCTTTGAGGAGTTAATCCTATGGGAGCATTTGCTCCTGCAGCATGAGAAATTTTTTCTTCAATAATTGTCCCATCTAAATCAGAGGCGCCTGCATGCAAGGCTTTCATTGCTGTATCAATGCCCATTTGAATCCAATAAGCTTTTATATGAGGGAAATTATCTAAGAATAGTCTAGCGACAGCAATTGTTCGTAAAATGTCTTCTTCTGAAGTTCGTTCTGGTACAATCCGATTTAAATCATTTCTTTGTGGCAAATAAACTAAAGGAATAAATGCGAAAAAACCTGGAGATTTGTCTTGTAAATCCCGGAGCATTTCCATGTGAGCAATGCGGTGTTCAGGTGATTCAATGTGCCCAAAAAGCATAGTAGCGTTTGTTGGAATATTTAACTTATGGGCTGCATTATGAACAGAAAGCCATTCTTTACCAGTTTCTTTTTTTCCACATATTTTATCGCGGATACTTTGAACTAAAATTTCTGCTCCGCCACCAGGCAAAGCATCTAGCCCTGCTTGTTTTAAAACAGAAAGAATCTGTTCAGGAGTTGTGTTAGCTTTTTTTGCAAAGTGGCAAATTTCAACAGCGGTAAAAGCTTTTAAATTCACTTTAGGAAAAAGCTTACGTAAAGACGCAAGCATTTCAACATAATATTCAAAAGGGTGGTCTGGGTGTAAGCCCCCGACAATATGCAATTCTCTTGCTCCACAATCAATAGCTTCTTGTGCTTTTTGTTGTATGGTTTTTAAATCCCAATCATAAGCTTCAGGGTTATCTTTTTTGATTTTTGAAAAAGCACAAAAACGACAATGCAATACACAGACATTGGTGTAATTGATTTGGCGGTTATTTACCCAAAAAACTTGTTTGCCGTGAAGTTTCTCTTTTACATTATTTGCCATTTGGCAAAGCTCTTGTAAGGGAGCGTTTAAAAATAAATCCAAAGCTTCAGAAGAACTTATTCGCATATAAAACCTAAAAAGTTAGAACCATTCGGCACGGGATTTTTCTTTTCTTTCTTTTAATTCTGTAACGGCAGTATAAGGCATTTTCATACAATTAGGTAAAGTAGTTCCATGAGGAGCGTGAAAATCAGACCCACCCGTTTCTACTAAATTAAAACGTTTAGCAATGTCACGATAGCGCTTACCAATATTACCTTTTTGCGCTGGCGTATAAGTTTCAATACCTTGAATTCCCCATTCAACAAATTCAGGAATAAAGGATTCTTCAATTCCTGATTTATACGGGTGTGCAAGAACAGCAATACCGCCTGCATTTTCAATAAGGCGAATAGTTTGTTGAGGATTTAATCCTTTTTTTTCAACAAAGGCAACGCAACCATCTCCAAGGTATTTGGTAAAAGCTTCTGCAAAAGAAGAAATGTATTCTTCAGCAACAAGAGTCTTTGCAATGTGCGGCCTGCCAATAACTTTTCCATTACAGAAACTAGCGACTTTTTCGTACTGTATGTCTATACCAAGCGTATTGAGTTTTTTGATAATTGCTTTAGCCCGTGTAATGCGTTGGCGCGTAAAATTTTCTAATTCAAGATTCAAAGCAAGATTGGTTGGGTCGCAGAAATAACCAAGAATATGAATGTCTCGCCCTTCATAAACAGAAGAAATTTCTATGCCAGGAATGATTTCAATACCAACTTCTTTAGCTGGTTCTAAAGCAGCATTATAAGAATCTAAATTATCATGGTCTGTGATGGATATACAACGTAATCCTTTCTTTTTTGAAAGCCGGATAAGTTCATCAACAGAAAGATCTCCGTCAGAAAACTTAGTATGCATGTGCAAATCAGCAAAGCCTCTAGAATCTGTTGTGTGCAAACTAATAGCCATAAGAACCTTCATATTGATTCTTTAGCATTGCAATTTTTTCAGAATCATTTTCAGCAGTTAAGTTGATGTTTAAGAAAGGGAAAAGGTTGTTTGAATTAAAACCTATACGGCAAGTCGCTAAAGAGCGTTTGGCTAAATAAAGGGCTGGCAAAAATGGGGGCAAAAGATAAAGACAAAGTTCTGCTTTAAAATCAGAGATTTGCTGTTCCACATTATTAAAAGCAAGTTCTCCATAGCGGAATTCTTTTTCCGTTAAAAAAATTGTTTTAGCGACAGGGTGGTGTATAAGAGTTTCTCGCAAAGAATCTTTTGCAACAAACAAGGTATTTTCTTTGTTCCACAAAGATTTAAAGTTTTCTAAAAATAAAATGGTGCTTTCTTTATTGTCAGGAAGAAAAATCAAAGTTTTTTTGAAATGTTTATAAGAGGTTGGGTAAGAAAAAAGTGAAGATTCTGGCCCCGTTTTTTTTAGAAACCATCTTGTAAGCGATTCTTGGTTAGAGAATCGTTTAAAGAAAAATCGGAATGTATCCGCAAAAAAAGGAGATGGTTTCAAAACTTACCTCAAAAATTTTGATAAAAATATAAATTTTAGAAATGGCAAAACAGAAATTCTATGCAGTAAAAAAGCCTTCAGGCAGTCAAATTTTTACAACTTGGGCAGAATGTGAAAAAGAAACAAAAGGAGTAAAGGGTGTTCTCTTTAAATCTTTTGGTTCTATAGACGATGCTAAAGCCTGGCTTTCTGGCATGGAAGCGCCTTTGCCTAAAGGTTTGCGTGTTTATGTAGACGGCTCTTTTCTCTCGGAGTGTCCTTATGCAGGGTGGGCTTTTATTGCTGTAAATGGAAATGAAGAAGTGGCAAGGGATTCAGGTGTGACTCCTTTCGTTGCAGAAAGTCGTAATATTGATGGCGAATTAACGGCTGCTTTACATGCAATGGAATGGCTTTCAACCCAAAAAGAACAAGGCGTTATTTGTCATGATTATGAAGGCATTGCTCGTTTTGCAAAAGGAGAATGGACTGCGAAAAGTGCTGTAGCAAAACGCTACGCAGAAGCTGCAAAACCTTATGCGGGCAAAGTGTTTTTTGAAAAAATTGAAGCCCATTCTGGTCACAAGTGGAATGAACTTGTCGATAAACTAGCCAAAGAGGCTGTCGCAAAAGTAAAAGAAGATGTTTAACTAAGCACTTTGGTGCTTAGTTAAACAATGTAAACTTCCTCCTTCTCGAATAATATCTTTGGCATTTATACCAATGACTTTACGTTCAGGGAATGTTTTTTCGAAAAATTCCTGGGCTATTAAGTCTGTTTTCTTGTGGTATTTGGGGTAAATAAGCCCATTATTTACAAAGATAAAATTCATGTAAGAGGCGGGTAAAATTTCGCCGTTTACTTCTTGTTGAGGTGGTAATGGGAGTGTGTCTATTTTGTAATTATCACCATAATGTTTTTTAAGCCAAAGTTCAATGCAAAAATAAATTTCATTCAGAATATTGGCGTTTTTTGAATTTTCATCTTTTGCTATGACAATGTGATTTTTTTTCACAAAGCGAGCTACATTGTCAATATGACCATCAGTATGGTCTCCGACAAGTCCATAAGGTACTGCTAAAATATCGCGTAAACCAAGTGATTTTTTGAGAGCGCGTCTTATTTTGGCAGAATCTTTTTTTTGATTTCTTTTTTCTCCAAAGAGACAAGGTAGAGAAGTTATTGCTAAACCATCGCCGTTAAATTCTATAGCGCCACCTTCAAAAATATAAGGGATTGTCGCAAGAGGCATTTTTAAGCGGTTGGCAATTTTGTTAGGGACTAAATTGTCTTTATCCCAAGGTGGAAATTTTTCACCCCAAGCGTTAAATTCTGTTTTAACAATTTCAGTGGCATTGCCACGTTTTACAAAAAATGGACCATAATCTCTAATCCAAATATCGTTAGTAGAAATTTTTAAAAATGTAGCTGGGTAAGGTTGTTTGGCTAGTTTTGCTTGTATGATTTCTGGTAATTGAAAATTTTTAGGAACTAAAATATTGGCTGGTTGGAATTTGACGATTTTTAAAATTAAATCAAAATAAAATTGCCTTGCTTTTTCGCCAAGTTCTCCTGCCCAGTTTTTTTTGTGGTGTGGAAAAGAAAGCCAAGTGGCAGCTTGTTTTTCCCATTCTGCAGGAGAGTGAAACAAATTCTTTTTCATGGGGTACCCCAGATTTTTAAAATGTCTTTGTAAAGTTCTGGCCGACGATCTCTGAAATGAGGCCACCAACGGCGATTTTCTTCGGTTTCAGACAAGTCAATTTCAGAAAATAAAACGCCACTAAAATTGGTATCCGCTTTTTGAATGAGATAACCATCTGGAGCCGCCGTAAAAGATGTTCCCCAAAAATCAAGTTCGCCTTCAGTACCTGTTCTGTTTGCAGCTATAACAAAAGTTCGGTTAGCGATAGCATGCCCTCGCATGATAGTCATCCAGCTATCTTGTTGCCTTGGATAAATTGTTTCAGGTTCAGATTGCATCCAGCCAATAGCAGTTGGGTAAATTAAAAGATCTGCTCCTTTAAGGCTCATAATTCTTGCGGCTTCAGGAAACCATTGGTCCCAACAAATTAATACTCCAAGTGTTCCGGCAGATGTTTTAATTGGTTCAAAACCAGTATCTCCTGGGATAAAGTAATATTTTTCATAAAAAGCTGGGTCATCTGGAATATGGCTTTTACGGTAAAGTCCAGCAATGCTACCATCTCGTTCAAAAACAAAAGCACTGTTATGGTAAATGCCGTTTGCACGTTTTTCAAAAAATGGAAATACAATAACTGTATTTAATGCTTTAGCAATGTCTTGCCATTCTTTTACAAGAGGGTCGTCTTTTTCTATAGCAAGGTTAAAAAAATCCGCATTTTCTTCAAATGGGAAATAGGGCGTGTGAAATAGTTCTGGTAAAATGAGTAAATCAAGATTTTTTCCTTTTAAAGAAAGAGCTTGTTCTCGATACCAAGTAGCATTACTTTCAAAGTCGCCACTCCATTTACCTTGAATGGTTGCAATAGAAATTTTTTTCATGAAAGAAAATTTAGAAAAAATTAAATGAAAATATTACCTTTTCTATTCTTCTACTAAACGGTATTTTAAAAATTTCATTTCGCCAAATATTTTTAATGTGTCTTTTTCTACATCTTTATAATGATGGCGTTCAAGAAAATCTTCTAAGTGTTCTTCGTTTACAACAATAACATTTTCTTTTACAACATCTTTGATTGGGTTCTCTATTCCAAAATCTTTTAAATTCTTGGTAATTTCTGGTAAGTAAGGTGTCCAGTAACCAAAGCTGATAATATTGCGAAAGCTACCAATAGGTTCTGCTAAATAAGGGGGATTTCTGTGATGAGAAAAACGCATATAAGCGCTATGACTTAAAAGAAACATTTTGTCTGGATTGCTATTAATGTAATCAAAAACCTGTGTGTAATCCGTTGAATCTTCAACAGCGATGGTGCGTGATTTTCCAGTGCTTGGATCTCGGACTAAATGGCCTTCTGCCGCAAAAAGAGTTAGGTTACAAAGGGCAAAGGCAACAAGTAAAATAGTAATAGTTGTTTTTGAAATTTTAAAAGGAATGTCCTTAAAAAGAGGTATGGCAAGTGCTGCAGCGTAAAGCCAAAAACCGCTTTCTACACGATATACAAGGCGGCCCATAAATAATAGATAAGTCATTAGGGAAAAGACAATAAACAGTGAACCCCAAAGGTAAATGGATTTTTTTGGATTGGTTTTGAATATGATTAGACAAAATATAAACCATACCCAAAATAAAGGTGCAGTAAGAGAATGTTGAAGCGCAGAAATAATGTTTTGAGGAATGAGCTTTGGCTCGTTTTTAAAACGGTAAGGCTCAATAAAAGAAGTGATAGTTAAAAGACTATCTGGGTGAAAAACTTCTGTATCATAAAAAGTCCAAGAGTTTAACATGTGGAAATCTTTGCCAGATAACCCTACTTCTTCTAAGTCTTCATAAACTGCATTTTTGTTATAGTTGCTATTGTCACCTAAAGTAACTCTTGGGCCTTGAAAAGAATGAAACGCTTGGTAATCTTTATTTTGGTATAAACTTTTATCAAAAGAACGAATAGAAAAAGCAGAAATAAAAATGATTGCAATACCTAAAATAATTCGCCACTTATATTTTAATGCCGGTTTAAATAACAATAAAAGAGCAAAAGCAAAAAATGGCATTCCCATTAAAAACGCTTGGTAACGCATAACGCTTCCAAATGTTAATAGGATTATGGCATAGAAAATAGCGAAATAACTTTTTTTATTAGAAAAGTTTTCTGTTGAATCTTTTGGGAATGCAGCGTGTACAAAGGTAAGCATTCCTGTTGCAGAGAGTAGGCTTGCACACTGCGTAAACTGGACGGTTAAATAAAAATCCTTTGCAAAAAGCGCTGAAAAAAGAGTTGAAAGTAAAATGCCGAATTTTGTTCCCATTTTAGAAATGAGAATGTAAGAAATGGTTGTGAAAGAAATAAATACACTTGCCATTTCTAGAATGTAGTACCACCCAAGAGTTGGAAATAATTTGTAAAAAGGAATTAAAAGGAATCCATAAATGGCATTGACAAAAACAAGTAGAGGTTCGTAATTTGAGCCAAGAGCGCCTGATGCACGGGCTGCCATAAAATAGTCATCAATGGCGCCGAACTTTAAATCGCCAAAAATCAAACAAAGGGCAAGAAAAAAAAGATTGATGCCTAAAGAATAAAGAATTTTACGTAGCATTGTCTTTAAAGGTTGTTTCGCGAATAACGTATTGAGGAGCCTGGTTAATGCTTATGTAAATGCGACCTATGTATTCACCAATTAGCCCAAGTAAAAGCATAATCATACCGCCAATAAAAAGAAGGGCCGACATAGTAGATGCATAACCAATAGGCATATCTGGGTAAGAAAGTTTTTGCGAAATAACATAAAGGCCAGCAATCAGGCCGATAATAGCACAGAAAATTCCAACAAAGGTAGCAAAGCGCAAAGGTTTAACAGAAAAAGCAGTAAAGCCATTTATCCAAAGTGCTAATAGTCCACGGATTGTATAGCCAGATTTTCCTTCAAGGCGTAACCTGTGCTTCACTTCAACATTGCCAATAGAATTGGTGGCTCTGAAAATTAAACCGCTAATGTAGGCAAAAGGGTGTGCGTAACGGACAATTTCGTTTACGATAAAACGCCGCATAATAAAAAACGAAGTGGTATGCAGCGATTTGGGTTGTCCAATAATTTTTTGAGCCATTTTTTTATTGACCCAACTAGCAAAGCGGCGGAAAATATGTTGCTTGATATGGCGATAAAAACCATAAACAACATCGTAACCTTTTTCAAGTTCATCTACAAGTAAAAATGTTTCACTAGCTGGTGTTTGTCCATCATCATCTAAAGAAATAATATAATCACCAGTTGCTTTTTTATAGCCAGCCATTAAAGCAGAATGTTGGCCAAAATTCTTAGCTAAACAAACGCCTTTGATTTTTGAATTATTTTCAGAAAGTTTGCAAATGACTTCCCAAACATTATCCGGACTAGCATCGTTAACAAGAATGATTTCATAATCATAATTCGGTTTTGCTTGGAGTGTGTCTTGAATTTCTTGAACAACAGTGTTTATCGTATGCTCACTACGATAACATGGTATAACAAAACTGATTTTTTTTGTTTCAGAAGCAGTCATACAATGGAATATAATAAAATTATTGCTAATTTGAATTAATATGAAACGATTACTTTACCCATTACTCGGCGCTTCTTTAATAACGATAGTCCCGTTTTTGCTTACTTTTGAAAAAGGGCAGGATATTGTCCGAGGTTTATTTGGGTTTGGGTATTTTGCAATACTTTTAATTTTTATTGCTTTAAAGTCCGTTACATTTAATTCTTCTGTAAAAGAAATCCTAAAGTATGTAGCGTTAGGGGTTTTGGTTGCATTACTTGTTTCTTTAGCTTTTATTGATTTATTGAATCTTCTTCATGAGAAAAATTTTGAATTAGGCATTTATGCACTTGTACCATTTTTTACTTCGCTTTTTGCGCTTGTAATGGTATCAAAAATTTCTGGTTTTGGGGTACGTGGAATCAGTTTTATTTTATTTGTTTCTTTAATGACTCATTTGGCTTTTAAAAATTTTTATCCATCTCAACCTTTATTGCAAATGCCGTTAGTGGATTATTTAACAAGAAGTATTCCAAAAGAGAATAGACAAATTCTGTCAGAAGAATTTAAAGCAAAGTATAACGTAACGGACTCTGTCACGATTTCTAAAAATTTTATAGACTTTTCCAAAACCAATGTGCTCGTTCTTGTAGAATCTTTTGGAATACCTGTTTCTGAAGAACTTTTTGAAAAGCAACTTCAGATTTTTAAAGATTTAAAATGCTCTGTGGGTGTACACGCAAGAATGTATAGCAGAACAAGAACTGCTGAACGAGAAGATTGGATTTATCAAGTAACTAAAGATTCTTTACGCAACAAAGATACGCTTTTCTTGCCAAAGGTTTTTGATTCTTTAGGTGTAAAAACAATCTTTCTTTCTGGTGGCGATTCTAGTGAACATTGGCGTTTTCGCTATATTCATAATGTGGGTTTCAAAGAAGTTTATTTTAAAGAATCCTTCGGGAATTTAAAAGAAGTTTCAGATAGTTTAATTGCTTTTAAAATAGATTCTCTTTTACAGGATTCTTTACAGAAATTTATTTCTTGGACAACGCGTGACACGCAGTTTCCTATGCAAGTTTCAAGTGTAGAAGAATTAGAAAAGTTGTATTTTGAAAAATTAAACCGGACTTTAAAAAGGCTAGCTTTAATAGCAAAACGTTTCCCAGATGTGCGTTTTATTGTGCAAGGAGACCATGAACCAATTCTTTCGCCTTTGGAATTTCAAAAGCGTTTCTATAAAAGATTTGTACCTTACTTAATTTTAAATTAGAACTTCAGGAACAGTTTCCCATTTTAGTGTTTCTGCGGATTTTGCAGCGGTTTCCATTAAGACAAGGCTTTCTAAAGAATCTTTTATCCCACAAACAAAAGAACTTTTGTAAGAACCGGTTAGCTTATATTCTTTAAGACAATCGGCAATGTCTTTATAATAATTAGCGAAAGCTTCTATAAAACCTGCTGGATGGCCGGCTTTAAAGCGATTGTAACGCGAAGCATTGGCTATTTCAAAATTATCTGAAGTTCTATCTAATAAAGAAATGTTCCCGTAAGCATCGCAAATTTTTAAGGTTTCTGGCTCTAATTGGAACCATTCAGCACTGCCTTTGTTACCGTAAATTCTGACGCGTAAACCATTTCTGTGACCAAGGGCTGTTTTGCTGAACCAGAATTGAACTTTGATATTGTTAGAATATTGGGCAAGTGCAGAAACATTGTCAATGACTTGATTGAAATTTCCAAAAGTAGCTTGGTCGGCTACGATTTTAATGGGAGTTTCTCTTGTTAAAAATTGAACCATATTGTGCAAGTGACTTCCAAGGTCAAGAGAAATTTTTGGAATAGCAGTTTCTTTTAAACGCCAACTTTGAGGTGTTAGAACAGAACCATTAGGTTTTATGCGCAAAAAACCTTCTTGAGGCATTTCAATTTGAATTTGTTGTATTTTTCCTAATTTGCCTTCTTCAATAATTTTAGCAAGTTCCCGAACCATCGGGTAACCTGTGTAGTTATAGGTGGTGCAAAAGAAAAGATTAGATTCTTTAACGGCTTTTGCTATTTGAAACCCTTCTTCAACACTTGCGGCGAGAGATTTTTCGCAAATTACCGGGATACGTTTTTCTAAAGCGGCTAAAACAACTTCTGCATGTAAGTCTGTGGGAACAAGGACAACAACTGCATCAAGATTATTTTGTTCTTTTTCTAAAAGTTCTTGATAAGTTTCATAAGTTCTTTCAGTAGAAACATTCCATGCAGCAGCGGTTTCTAGGTTTATATCTTTGTGAGAACTAAATGCTCCGGCAACTAATTTGAAACAGCCATCCATCTGGCTTGCTACTTTGTGGACTTCTCCAATGGCAGAATTTATACCGCCACCTATAAAGGCAATTTGAAAAGGTTCTTTTTTCATATTTATAAATAAGTTAAGTTGCTTTTAAATATACTCTTTGTATGTCTTAAAGTCAAGCATTCTTAGAATGCTTATGAGTAAGCGTAAAAAAAGTTATTCAAAGATTATTTTGATATAATCGGAAATATTTTCTGTATAATATTCCATTTCATTTTTAGAGTCAAAACACAAAAAAACAATTCCGGCTTTATCATGTAAAGGGTCTTCTATAAATTCTTTTTCTTTATACCATAAAAATGAATCTATGATTTTATTTTGAATTTCTTTTGCAAAATAAATGTCTTTAATTTTACCCTTTTCTTTTGCCATAATGCAATGGCGTAAAACACAAAGCGGCTCACTATATGGACGCGAAATAGAAAAATTATCAAGCCTTAAACTTTCATTGGCGCATCCGGTTTCTGCAAGAACAATCATTTTAGGGTAATCTAATTGGGTAGCGTGTTTTACTAATTTAATATAAAGGTCGCCAGGAGGTCGCCTGCAAACTTCAATAATAAAAGGAATGCCGTTATCTTTTTCAATATATTGGATGTGTAAAATGCCGTCGACTAAGTGAAGTTTTTTTGCAATGCGTTCGCTATATTCTTTAAGCATTTCTAAAGTAGCTTGAGAAGAGGTACTTGGTGTGTTTGCTCCACTTACAAGGTATTGGTTTAAAAAATATTGTTCATTGTCTGCAAAATAAAAAACAACTCTTTCTTTGCTGATGTAGCAAGAAAAGCCATGCCTTGTCCCTTCAATAAATTCTTCAGCGATGCAATAATTTTCCCTCGTTTTTTTCATCGCTGCTTTAAAAGCATTTTTAGCTTCTTCTATTGAATCGGCCCTTTGAATCCCTTTGCCGCCAGTTAAATCAACTGGTTTTATAATAATCGGGAATTGAAGCGAAGAAATATTTTTTTCAAGTTCTTCAATGGTTGAAATTCGAATAGATTTTGGCGTTGGGATTTCTAGCGATTCGGCTAGTTTTCGGTATTTATCTTTATGGTGAATTTGTTTGGCTATTTCGTAAGAATCATGCCCAGGGAGCGAAAGTTTTTCTGCAACATATGCCGTTGAAAGCAAAGCAAAATCATTGCAGCCAGAACATATTGCATCAATTTTTTCTGTGGTAGCAAGTTCAAGCATGGCGTTCTTATCGCTAAAATCAGCAAAAATATTTTTGTCAGCGTAAGAATGCCCTAAACCTTTTTGATCGTTACCTGTTGTAATTACATAATAACCGAGTTCTTTTGCCGCAAGAATCAGTGGAATTTCTGCATGACTACCACCAAGTAAAAGCAGTTTAGGATTTAAAGAATTCATGTATTTTCTCGCATACAAAATAAATTTCTTCTTTTGTTAAACCATAAAACATAGGCAAGCGTAAAAGTCTGTCGCTTTCTTTTGTGGTAAATTTATCTTCTCCAATGAATTTCCCGAAATGTTTGCCAGCCGGAGCAGAATGTAATGGAACATAGTGGAATACAGCAAGAATACCATTTTCGCCAAGGAATTTAATGAGTTTGTCGCGAATTTCTTTTGTTGGTGTTTTTATATAAAACATGTGTGCGTTATGGTTACAATGTTCTGGAATGTAAGGTAATTCTAAAATACCAGAATCTGCTAAAGGTTGTAGAATAGTTTGGTAGGTATTAAAACTTGACAAACGATTGTTTAGAATAACATTAGGGTCTTCTAATTGTGCGTATAAATAGGCTGCATTTAATTCGCTTGGCAAATAAGAAGAACCTAAATCAACCCAGGTGTATTTATCGATTTCTCCACGATGAAACTGGCAACGATTTGTACCTTTTTCTCTGATGATTTCTGCCCGATCTGCATACATTGGATTTTTAATTAAGAGTGCACCACCTTCACCCATACTATAATTTTTGGTTTCATGAAAAGAAAATGCACCAAAATCACCTAAATTGCCACAAGAAATACCTTTATAAGAACTCATTAATGCTTGTGCAGCGTCTTCTACAACAAATAAATTATGTTCTTTAGCGATTTGTAAGATTTTGTCCATTTCGCAGGCAACACCTGCATAATGTACAGGCACAATAGCTTTTGTTTTTTCTGTGATAGCTTCTTCAATGAGATTTTCGTTGATATTCATTGTATCTTTTCTAATGTCTACAAAGCGGATTGAGGCTCCACGAGAAGCAAAGGCGTTTGCTGTAGAAACAAAAGTAAAAGAGGGCATGATAACTTCATCTCCAGGAGAAATATCGCATAAGTAAGCAGACATTTCAAGAGCGTGAGTGCAACTTGTTGTTAACAGTGCTTTTGGAGAACCTGTGAGATTTTGTAATGTAGAATGACATTTTTTGTTAAAATTCCCATCGCCACAAATGCGACCGTTTTTAACGGCTTCTTGCATATATTCAAATTCTTTTCCTAAAAAGGGAGGGCGATTAAATGGAATTTTCATAGAGTGAAAATAGCTTATTTTTTTTGAAAAGATGCTTTTATCGTGCAAAATACACATTTTTCTAGAAATTTAATTGAAACTATTATAGGTGTGTTGCTTAGAAAACAGGTGGATTTAAAATAAAAAACAAGAAAGATTTGTTGCTTGGTGCAAAAGAAAAGTTCACAAAAATTAATTTCCCCTGAGATTGACAAAAAGTGTCATTAAACAGCATTTATATTTGAATAAAATCAAAAATAATTACAAGGAGTATCTTATGGAAGAAAAACAAAAAATCTTTTTAAAAGCTACGCTTGAAGATGGCTCTGAAATGGCTTGGGGCTTTTCTTTGGATATTTGTGATGTTTTAGGGTTTTACGGGAAATTAAATTCTTTAGAAGAGAATACTTTAAATTCTAAAATGGAAATTACTGGGAGTCCGTTTTTTACTCCTAGCTGGTATGGTTATTTACCTAAAGAAATGAGTGCAAATTTTCATATTTTTTTGGACCCTGCAAGAACGTATTCTCCTAAATTGGTGGGCTATTTAACGCATATTGGCCCTGTTCTTTTGGCGGTTCATAACAAAGATTACTTTTTAGCGGCAGAACTTTTGAGTAGGCGCTTAGACACTTATATGGCATATGAAGAAATTACAAAGTATATTGTAAAAGAGGCTGCTTTTTCTGCTATTTTAACATGGAACTATGGGCGCTTTGAAAGTAATTCGTTATACAGTCGGTTGGGAGAGTTTCTGATAGATGCACTTGGAGATGAATTCCAAGAGCTTTTAAAGCATTGCCAATTTGATTATGATAAAGCGATTATTGAAAAATTATCAAAAGAAGGCGCCCTCTTATCGTTTCCACTAGTTGGAACGGATTATCAAGAATTTTTAAGTGTCTATGAAAATTTGAAAGTGTTAGAAGCTGAAGAAAAATCGAAAGCCCTTTTCAGAAATAAACCACTAGCAAAAAGTTGTATGGATTTATTTGATAATTTATTTGCAAATGTCCAGGCAGAACCTTATAACCCACATGATTCCTATGCAATAGGAGCTTATATTCAGGACCCTCGTTTTGTGGGGCATAAGCCTGAAGCTACATTGAAGGCGGGTTATATGAGAGCAACACTTGCCAAATTAATTCGTAAAACAAATCCTAAACAATTAGCTTATAAAGGTAAACTTGTCCGTATTGGGGGGACAGGCTATAATGCCAAATCTTCCATTATTGTGCAAATTGAAATTCCTAAAAATTGCGGTGCATAAAACCGCCTTGAAGGGAGCAAGGGAAGGGGCACATATGGTGTTCCCTTCTTTTTTTAGGAAACAATGAGTTAAAATGCAAAAAAAAATGTTTTGCATTTTAAAAAGAGTATATTTAAGATATGGGTGTATTAAAAAAATCATTTTTCTTTTTTCTAGTTTGTGCCAGCTTTTTAATGGCGGGCTTTATTCCTATTGAAGGAACTTTTATTCAGGCTTGGATGTATGCAAGGTGGGATGAACCTGGTTATATCGGGCCAAAAGACGCTTGGGATAAAGAGGCTTCTTATTGGAAAAGTTTGGGCATTACGCAAGTTATTGATGGCGATATTGCGTATAAAAATGCCGGAGATCCAAATTGGCGAGCTTGTTATGATAGTAAATTAGATAGTGTTGTCGTTGAATGTTATGATAAAGATATCATTTTTGCAAAAGCGAAAAAATATGGTTGGAAAGTTTATATTGGAATGGGAGTTGATAATGATTGGTGGAATTGGGATTTAACAAATGATGAGCATTTCTTAAAATTCAAAGCCGCAATGATGAAAGCAGGCGCTTTTGCCCATGAACTTTATGATATTTACAATACTCAATATCCTGAAAATTTTGGAGGATTTTACAGCGTTTATGAAGTATGGAATCACAATAAATTTAATTATGGTGATAGTATCCGTAATCTTTATGCTGATCGTTTAGCTGAAGGGTTTAATATAGTTATAGATTCGTTAAACAAAATTGATCCGACAAAGCCTTTACTTTTTAGTCAGTTTGCAACAGATGACCCTCATTCATTTGATATTTCAGAAGGTGGTCCGTATGGTTTTGGAACATTAGAAAACAATGAAAAGTTTTGGACGCGATTTTATGAAAAAGCAAATTTTAGAGAGCAAGATAAAAACCTTCCAATGGATGCTGTTGGTGGCGGCGGGCAAAAAATAGAAACGGTTGAGCCTTGGACAAAAGCTTATGGTGATGCTGTAAAAAATGCAAATAGTCCTATTGATTATTATGCCAATATTGAAAGTTTCCAACAACCACCTTATCATTTTTTATATGATACCAAACGAACTCCTCTTTATGGGCAAAATTATAACAGCCCTGCTCCGGTGGGTCGTTTTGCAAGGCAGATAGCTGTTGCTCAGCGTCATACAAAAGGAATATTTAATTTTGCTTTTTCTCATTATCATTCGCCAGTAAATAGTATTCCTGGTTATTATAATGTGCTATTGAATTATTTGCAAACTCAAAAAGGCGATGAGGTTTCGCCAACACTTCCAGATAGCATTATCATTATTGATACGGTGGCTAAAAATATTGCTCTTTCAAATGAATTGGGTTATGATGTGATTGATTCTGTCTTTAAATTTTATTGGGTAGGTGCTAAAGATGATCATGGAATTCATCGTGTAAAATTAAATCGTATGGTAGAAGTGAATGGTGTGGTATTGGATTCAACTTTTGCTTATTCGGTAAGTGTGAGCGTTACTTCAGGTAAGCCAGCACATGAACCAGATTCTATGTATTTTGCTCATAGCACAGGCCGTGAATGCATTGGTTTAGAATATCCAGAAGAAGAGGATTGTTACAACCCTCGATTTAAAGGAGAAGCGGATTATCGTTTTGTGGTACAAGATGTGTGGGGTAATGAAACTTTCTCCAAACCATTTACCTTAAAATCAACAGGTGGGAGAACAACTATTATTCCTGAATTAGATACAATAATTATGTATGAAATTCCAGAAAAAGATACTCTTCGCAGTTACTTTGCGATTGATTCTGCTTGGACAAAAGAAGAACCGAAACCAACTGGATTGAAAAAACATCCATTTGTTAGTAAAAATGGAATGAAACTTGTTCGTAATGGAAATACTTGGTGTGTTCACTTTGTGGCAAGTAAAAGTGAAAATTATCATTTGTCTGTATATACACCATCTGGAGCACGTATGCTAGAAAAAGAAGTTTACTTAAATCAGGGTGAAAATTTGGTACCGTTACCGAACAATGCTTTGGGGTATAGTCGGTTTTATATACAGATAAAAGAGAAATAATTTTATTAGACACATCCTTATTGCAAAACACCTTTCTAAGGTGTTTTTTTTTGTGTGTGCAATTTACAAATGTTCTTGTAGTTTGTAAAATAAAATTTACAATAAAGGATGAAATAGTTTTAAGAAAAGAAAAAGACTGTAATAAATCACAAGAAAGGAAAAAATAGTTTGCCAAAGTGGGGTAAAATGGGTTATATTTACATTGTTGTGTTGAAATGTGGTGAAATGTACAATGAATTTTCATAGATTCGCAGGAAATGCCCAAACGGCTATTGACGAAAAGGGAAGGACCGCCTTTCCTAGGGAATTTCGTCGGCAGTTAGGGGATGACGAGAAGGAAAATCTCGTTATTTCTTGTGGCCCGGAAGGGTCATTAAGGCTTTTCGTTTATGCGGAATATGAAAGGTTTATGGCAGAACTGGATAATATGCCAGATCGCCGTCAAGCTGAAATCGTTCGAGGAAAAATGCTAACGACACTTGTGACGTTAGATAGCCAGAACCGCATTTTGATACCAAAAAGATTATTGGAGAAAGCTGGTTTGAAGGGTGAAGTTTTTTGGATCCCTTCTCATGGTAAAACTCTTGCGATGTGGAATCCAGAAACTTATAATGCAAAGTTCCCTCAGGATACTGAAGAATCTCAGGCAATATTTGATTCTGTTTTCTATGGTCAAGGCTTGACGGGGAATTCTAATGCAAGAACTTGAGTTTTATCATAATCCAGTTTTACTTTCTGAATGCCTTGAATACCTTAATATTTTACCTGAAGGGGTTTATGCCGACTGCACATTAGGTGGGGCAGGGCATTCTTCTGCTATTGCAGAAAAACTTTTGCCTGAAGGTACTTTACATTGTTTTGATAGAGACCCGGAAGCTATCGCTTTTGCTAGTCGTCGTTTAGAAAATGCAAAGCCCAAAATTGTTTTCCACCCAGTTCCTTTTGGAGAACTTGGAAGTGAAATTGAAACCGGAACATTAGATGGTGTTTTGTATGATCTTGGGATTTCTAGTAGGCAAGTTGACTCTTCTGAACGGGGTTTTACTTTTGCTGGGAATTTCCCTTTAGACTTGCGTATGGATACGCGAGAAGAAAAAAATGCACAAGATTGGTTGCGTGAAACATCTGTTGAAAGCATGGCAGAAGCATTTCGTAAAAATGCCGATTTAGATCGTTCCATGAAATTAGCGAATCGTTTGAAAATAATGCTTGCCGAAAAATCAGAAGCAGTTATTGCAGAAGATATCAGAGGTGTTGCTCTTAGTGTTTATCCAGAACGTCGTCAAGAAATTCCTGGAATTCTTGCAAGAATTTTTCAAGCTATTCGAATGGAAGTTAATCAGGAATTAAATGAAATAGAAAAAAGCCTTAATGCTTGTGCTAAGTGTTTAAAACCTGGTGGTCGTTTAGTTGTAATCAGTTACCATTCTGTTGAAGATCGTTGTGTGAAAAATACTTTAGCTCTTTTAGAAAGAGATTGTATTTGCCCCGAGCGCTTGCCAATTTGTGCGTGCGGTTCTAATCATCGCCAATTTAAAAAAGTGCTCCGTAAACCATTAGTACCATCACAAAAAGAAATAGCTGAAAATTCGCGTTCTCGTTCGGCAAAGTTGAGGGTGTACGAAAAAGTATGACGTTTGATTTGGGACAATTAGCAGATAGAATGAAAACGAGAAGAGTAATCTTTTCGAGCGTTCTTGGTTGTGCCTGCATTACGTTATATATGCTTCTTGACATTCAGTTTCAGAATAAGTATAAAGTTTTAGCAGCTGATAAAAAAGCAGAAGAAGAACTTTCTAAAGAACTTTATGGCAAATTATTACAAGCAGAATTAGAAATAAATCGCTTGTCTTCTATAGAACGAATTGCCCCATTAGCGGATTCGCTTGGACTCTCGTTAAGAATTCCTTTTTATAAAGTACAGCGCGTTGCTGTGGAGGGAAATTAATGCGTTTACCAAGTGGTCGAATTTCAATTTTGTTTGTTGCTTTGCTTGCCGCTATGTTGTTCTTGTTTGTTTCGGCAACAACGATTCAAGTGGTGAATACAGAAAGTTACCAGAAAAAGGCAGAATCTAAAGCTATTTCCAATAACCATATTTATGCTAAAAGAGGGAAAATCCTTGATAGAAATGGTCAAGTTCTTGCTGATATTGCTCCCGAAAAAGAAGGGAAATGGCTTTATCCAAGAATTTATCCACAAGGTAAATTAGCTTCTCAAATTCTTGGAAAAGTAGGCCATGATGGGCGTGGAATAGTTGGTTTAGAAAATCGCTTTGATAAACAATTGCGCGGACGAATTGGACTTGCAAGAATTACAAAAGATAAAAATCGCAAGCAAATTTATGGTTTTGATCAAGTTATGTATCAAGCCTTGCCTGGCGATAATATGGTTTTGACTATTGATGTTTCAATGCAAGAAATTGTAGAGAAAGCTTTAAAAGATGGGGTGGAAGAATTTAAGTCGTTAAGTGCAAGTGCTGTGATTTTAGACCCTTATACAGGAGATGTTTTAGCGGCTGCAACTTACCCGACTTTTGACCCGAACGATAAAAAGAGCTCTCCGACAGATTGTGATATTTTTGGTTTTGCTTATGAACCAGGCTCTACTTTTAAAGTGGTTACAGCAATGGCTGCTTTGCAAGAAAATCTCGTTGACCCAAAATCGGTATGGCATGGAGAAAAAGGTGCTTGGAAACCACACCCACAAATTACTATTAGAGAACATGACGGTAAAGATTTAGGAGATATGGATATGAGCATGGCTCTTGCCAAATCTTCTAATGTTGTTTTTGCCAAAATTGCTGATAGTATTGGGGAAGAAAATTTTTACAAGTTTGTTCGTAATTTTGGCTTTGGCTCAAAATCAACAGATGAAATTCAAGGGGAAGTTGGTGGCTCGTTGAAAAAGCCTTATGAATTTGATGGCCGTTCTTTAATGACAATGGGATTTGGACATGCTTTTATGACAACTCCTATTCAAGTGGCAATGGCTTTTGGCGCCGTTGCTAATGGTGGCTATTTAATGAAACCTAGAATTATTAAAGAATGGCAAGATTCTTCGGGAATGGTTTTAGAAAAAAATGAACCTTATAAAGTAAGGCGAATGGTGTCAGAATCTGTCGCAGCAAAGTTAAGAGAAATGTTACGAGGAGTTGTTTCTTCTGGAACGGCTTTGTCAGTGAATTCTAAAATTTTACCAGGGATTGAATTTAGTGGAAAAACAGGAACTGCAGAAAAGTATAGTCAAGAAAAACGCGGTTATGACAGAAAAAAACAAGTGGCTTCTTTTGTTGGACTTGCTCCTGCTATGAATCCGCGTTATGTATGTATGGTTTTATTGGATGAACCACAAACACGTACTGCTGGCGGTGTTACTGCTGGGCCAATTTTTAGACGGATTATGGAAGGCATTTATACGCATCCAGCTCTTTCTCCTAAAGTTTATCGGATGCAGAATTTGCAAAAACAAGTTGCTTGTAATGTGGATTTATTAGGGAAATCTTTGCAAGAAGCAGAAAAACTAGCAGAAAATAATGCTTGCCATTTAGAAATTTCTGGAGAAGGAGAAAAAGTAATTTCTGTTTTGAAAAAAACATCAGATTCATTAAAAATCTTTTTAAGTGAAGATAGAATCCTTTCTATGCCAGAATTAAAAGGTCTTTCTTTAAAAGATGCGTTAGGAATTCTTGGGGAATCTAATATTCCTGTTGAATTTGTTGGCAAAGGACGCATAGTAGAACAAAACCCTAAAGCCAATACCAAGTTAGAACGCGGTCAAGTCTGTAAATTGGTTTTGAAGGAGGATGTATGAACCATTTGTTTACTCTTCTTCAATCAAAAGATTTTACAGGATTGTGTGACGATTCTCGTCGCGTAAAGAAAGGAAATATTTTCTTTTCACTGCCAAATGAAAATGCTCATGTCTTTGCAACAATGGCGAAAAATGCAGGGGCGTTAGCTGTTGTTGGAGAAGGAAAATCTCCAGAAGGTTTAGAGGATATTTTTGTTTCTGTTTCTTCTGTATGTGAAGCAAGAAAGGAATGTGCAAAGCTAGTTTATAAAAATCCATTTGAACATTTAAAGGTGCACGCCATAACAGGAACGAATGGAAAAACGACCACAGTATTTTTGATGCGAGAAATCTTAGCTGCTGCTGGTTCTAAAGTGGCTTTGCTTTCTACCGTTTGTAATAGGATTGGAAATAAAGAAGTGCCGGCAACTTTAACAACTCCAGGTCTTCTTGATTTGTATGCATTTGCATTTGAAGCAGTAGAAAATGGCGTAACAGATTTAGTGATGGAAGCGTCTTCACATGCTTTATTCCAAGGGCGTATGGAAGGAGTGCAATTTGCTTCTGCTTTGTTTAGTAATTTGACTCAAGATCATTTAGATTACCATCAGAATATGGAAAATTATTTCCAAGCTAAAAAACTTCTTTTTGAAAAGTATTTAGCAAGTGATGGTTTTGCCGTTTTGAATATTGATGATTCTTATGGAGAACGTTTATCTACTGAAATTTCTAGTAATAAAATTTTAGTATCAAGAAAGTGCTCTGGAAATGCAGATGTTTTCCCATTAATTGCTCCTGTTTTAGATGAAAACGGAATGGCTCTTCAGTTGAATGGTTTTTCTGAAGAAACTTTCAAAACATCACTTTGTGGGGAATTTAATGTTGATAATGTAATGCTTGTTTTAGCGTGGGCAAAAGGATTAGGGATTTCAGAAAAGGCAATGCAAAAAGCATTAAAGGAAGTAAAAGTACCAGGTCGTTTTGAAAAAGTCATTTCTGAAAATTCTAGACATGTGATTGTGGATTATGCACATACTCCGGATGCATTGCAGAGAGTTTTAGAAACAGCTCGTTCTCTTTGTAGCGGAAAACTCATTGTGGTATTTGGTTGTGGTGGCAATAGAGATGCTTTAAAACGTCCATTGATGGGAAAAGTAGCAGAACAGTGTGCAGACAAAGTATTTGTCACAACAGATAATCCAAGAACAGAAAAACCAGAAGATATTATCCAAGATATTGTCTCTGGAATGCAAGGTGATTTTTCAGTAGAAGTAGATAGAACTCAGGCAATTCAAAAAGCAATTTCTTTTATGCAAAAAAATGATTGGCTAGTTGTTGCTGGCAAAGGTCATGAAAAGTATCAGATAATAGGAACAGAAAAATTTCATTTTGATGATGCAGAAGAAATTGTAAAGGCGATGGATTTATGCAAAAATTGAATTTGACAGTTCGAGAAATGTGTGAAATTCTTGAAGCAGAACCAGTAGGTGTCTCTGCAGCGGTTTTTCGCCGTAAAGTAAAGCTTTGCTTGGATTCAAGGCAAGTTGAAAAAGGTTGTGTTTTTTGGCCAATATGTGGTGAACGTTTTGATGCTCATCAATTCGTTGAACAAGCTCAGAATGAAGGAGCAATTATGAGTGTTGTGAATGAAAATAAAGTTTCTCAAAATACCATTCAGGCATATGTTCCTGTTAAAGATACAACAGAAGCATTATTGAAATTGGCTAAAGGCTATCAGCGCCGTTTTTCTTTGAAGAAAGTGGCTATTACTGGAAGTAATGGAAAAACCACAACAAAGGAAATGATTCGGACTGTTTTGTCCCGTAAATACAAAACAATGGCAACCGAAGGAAACTTTAATAATCATATTGGAGTACCTTTGACATTGTTTAGATTAAAGCATTCTGATCAAGTTGCTGTTGTTGAAATGGGAACAAGTGGACCTGATGAAATTCGCCCACTTTCATTAGCCACAGAACCAAATATTGGTGTGATAACAAATATTGGTGCAAGCCATTTGGAAAAATTGAAATCATTAGAAGGCGTTTTTCATGAAAAAATGAATTTAACTGCAGGTTTGCAAGAAAATGGATTATTGGTTGTAAATGCCGATGATCCTTATTTGGCAAAAGTTCGTTCAACAAAACGTTATAAAGTGACAACTTTTGGCATTAGAAGAGGCATTTTGAAACCAGAAAATTTGCAATTTGATGAAAATGCTTGCGCTTCGTTCCGTATAGGTAGAATAGAATACCGTTTAAATGTTCCAGGAATTCATAATGTGTATAATGCTCTTGCAGCAATTGCTGTAGGTGAAGCAATGCGTATTCCAAAAGCAGAAATTGCAAAAGCTCTTGCTGGTTTTGCAGCAACGGGAATGCGTATGGAAATTAGAAACGCAAATGGTTTCCGTGTGGTTTCTGATTGTTATAATGCAAACCCAAGTTCTACACGAATGGCTTTACAAACAATAGGCAATCTTTCTTCTGTAAATCATCGTGTAGCTATTTTAGGAGATATGTTAGAGTTAGGGAGTAATTCTAAAAATCTTCATTTTGAAATAGGTCAAATGGTCCCTGAATGTAATTTTGATTTGCTTTTAACGATAGGTGAATGCAGTAAAGAAATCCAGCGTGGGGCTTTGAAAAATGGCATGCGGAAAGAATGCGCTTTACATTTTGAAAACTTACAAGAATTAGAGCTTTTTATTTCGGAGAATTTAGGATTTGATGATGTGATTTTGGTAAAGGGTTCTAGAGGAATGCGTTTAGAAAAAGTTGTTGATGCTTTATTGAAAATGGATGTTGTTGGAGTTTAAAATTAGGAACTAAAATGAAACAAGCAGTAAAAGGCAAATTTACGTTTATGAAGGGCTTTGATTATTGGCTCTTGGTTTGCGTATTAGCGCTTTGCGTAATAGGCGTGATTTTTGTCTTTTCTGGAACAAGCGATCAAGCTTTGCGTGCTAATTTACCAGCGAATCATTACATGCTTCGGCATGTAGGTTTTGTTGGGTTTGGCCTTTGTTTTATGGCGTTTGGAGCGTTGCTTGATTATTCTTTATGGAAAAAATTTTCACCAATATGCTTCTTTGGTGGTGTTTTGTTGCTTTTGCTTGTTTTGATTATGGGTGTTGAAGTGAAAGGGGCTAAACGTTGGCTTATGATTGCTGGCGTTCAAATACAGCCTTCTGAAATTATGAAATTTGGCGTTGCTGTCTGGGTTTCTGCAAAATTCTCTGTTTTAAAATACCCGATTTCAGATTGGAAAGATTATGGGCAAAAAATGTTACAATCTTTTGGAGTACTTTTAATTGTTGCTTTATTGTTGGCTTTACAACCAAATTTTTCAATGCTCTTAATCATTAGTATTGTATGTTTTGCAGTTTTAATCACTGCAGATATTCCAAAGAAATACATTTTGGGAACAGGTGGGATTGTTTTTAGCGGGCTTTTACTTGTTGGTCTTGTGGAACAGTATCGTATAAAAAGATTAATGGGCTTTTTAAATCCAGAAGAAAATGCACAAGGTAGTGCTTACCAGGCATTGAATATGATGACTGCAATCGGGAATGGAGGGCTTACAGGAAAGGGACTTGGAGAAGGCACCCAAAAATTAGGATATGTTCCAGAAGTTCATACGGATGGGGCTTTTGCTTTAATTGGTGAAGAATTGGGTTATATCGGAACGTTGGTAATTTTTGCATGTTTCTTTATAATTTTTTATAGGGGTTTATTGATAGCAGATAATTCAAAGAGCAATTTTGGAAAATACCTTGCTATTTGTATTGTTGGTTTTATTGCATTGAATATGCTTATTCATGTGGCTGTATGTCTTGGAAAATTTCCAACAACCGGACAACCTTTGCCTTTTATCAGTATGGGTGGCTCTAATCTTTGTATGAATATGTTTATGATTGGAGTTCTTTTGAATATTTCTCGAGAAAATACAGGGAAGTTCTTGTCATCTGATAATATTAATGCAAAGTATTCTGCACAAAAAGCGAGGTACAGTCGTGGCTAAAGAGAAAAAATTCTTGTTCGTATGTGGTGGTACTGGCGGCCATATTTTCCCGGCAGTTGCTATCGCTGAAAGTCTTAAAAAAGAAGGCATAACGCAAATTGTATTTGCTGGTAGAAAAGATTCTATGGAAGAGCGCCTTCTGGCTTCTTCTTGGGCTTACGAGTACATTACGGCAGAACCTTTACACCGTGGCTCTTTCCTTAATAACTTGGCATTGCCATTTAAATTAAGTAAGTCATTAGTGACAGCTAAAGCGGTTTTGAAACGCGTTGCCCCAGATGTCATTGTTGCAACAGGAGGCTATGTCTCTTTGCCAATCGTTTATGCAGCGGGGTCATTTGGAATACCAGTTTATTTACAAGAACAAAATGCCGTGGCTGGCCTTGCAAATAAAGTAGGTGCAAGGTATGCTAAAAAAATATTTGTAACCTCTTCTGAGGCAGCATCTTTTTTCCCGGAGGGAAAAACGGAAATTTATGGCAATCCTGTACGTGCTTTACCCGAAGCAAGTACATTAGAACGCCCTAAAGAATTTCCCGAAGGGAAAAAGTGTGTGTTTATAACAGGCGGTTCTCAAGGCGCGTTAGGCATAAATCGAAAAATAGAGGAATCTATTAAAGAAATTGTTGCAGATACATCACTTTCTGTTGTATGGCAAGTAGGCTCTAAACATGTAGAAAGTTTCCAAGAACGTTTAGGGAATTTGCCAAATGTTTCTATTGTAGGTTTTGTTAATAATGTTTATGCTTATTTCCAATATGCTGATTTGATTGTCAGCCGTGCTGGAGCTTCTGCGTTGGCTGAAATTCTTGCATTTGGTAAACCTTCTGTTTTACTTCCTTTTCCTCATGCAACAGCAAATCATCAAGAAAAAAATGCTCGGGTTGTTGAAAAAGCAGGAGCCGCTTTGGTTGAATTAGATGATGAACCAAACCAATTGTGGGCTAAAATTAGTGACTTGTTAAATAATGATACAAAACGTGGACAAATGGCTGAACAAGCAAAAAATCTTGGAATGCCTGATGCCGCTGACCGAATTGCTAAGGCTATTTTAAAAATGGAGAAATATTATGCAAAGAATGCGTAATAATCGAATCCAACATCTTTATTTTGTGGGCATTGGTGGTGCTGGCATGTCTGGCATTGCAGAAGTTTTGCATGAAAATGGTTTTAAAATTAGTGGCTCTGATACAGGAAACGGCCCAGTTATTCAGTATTTAAAATCTTTAGGAATACAAATTTTTCCTGAACATAAAGGTGAAAATATCGGAAATGCTGATTTGTTAGTTTATTCTTCAGCGATTCAAAAAGATAATCCTGAAATTCAAGAAGCTCAGAATCGTCGTATTCCGATTATTCGTAGAGCGGAAATGCTTGGCGAATTAATGCGCTTAAAATATACATTGGCCATTGCTGGAACTCATGGGAAAACTACAACGACATCTTTGGTGGGTTGTATTTTAGAAACAGCAGAAGTGGATCCGACAATTATTGTTGGTGGAATTGTTAAAGGAAAGGGGAGTGGTGCAAAAGTAGGACGCGGTAATTATTTAGTAGCAGAAAGCGATGAATTTGATAGAAGTTTTCTTTCAATGATGCCAAGTTCTGCAATTATCACAAATATAGATGAAGATCATTTAGATACTTATGCAAATTTGCAAGAAATAAAAGAGGCTTTTGTTGAGTTTAGTAATAAAGTGCCTTTTTATGGACAAATTATTGTTTGCTTAGATGATGCGAATGTGCAATCAGTTCTTTCTCGTTTGCGTAAACCTGTTGTTACCTATGGTTTTAATCGCCAGGCAAAATACAGAATCGAAAATTTGAATTTTGATAGTGGCCTTCCTTGTTTTGAAGTTTTGAACGATGGGGTTTCTCTTGGAAAATTCACATTGAAAATTCCTGGAACACATAATGTTTTGAATGCTACAGCCGCTATTGCTTTAACGAATGAAGAAAATATTCCTATAGAAATTATTCGG
Organism: Fibrobacteraceae bacterium; assembly: GCA_017631885.1. Lineage (GTDB taxonomy): Bacteria > Fibrobacterota > Fibrobacteria > Fibrobacterales > Fibrobacteraceae > UBA1765. The sequence goes on along the minus strand of JAGBSH010000014.1, from coordinate 15,727 downwards.
AAAGCAGTGGCTTCTTTTGAAGGGGTAAAACGTCGTTTTGAATATTTAGGAAAAACGAAATCAGGGGCTTTTGTCTATGATGATTACGCTCACCATCCAACAGAAGTAGCCGCTACATTACAAGGCTTTAGAGATACATTCCCTGATAAACGTTTGATTGTTGCTTTCCAACCGCATCTATTTAGTCGTACAAGAGATCATTACGAAACATTTGGTAGTGTATTCTCTAATTGTGATGAACTTTTAGTGTGTGATATTTATCCGGCTAGAGAACTTCCTATTGAAGGTGTTACAGGAGAATTGATTTCAAAAAGTGCTCAAGAACGCGGACATCGTGATGCACGATTTGTTGGCGAAAAAGAAAATGTTTTGTCAACGCTTTCAGGGACTCTTTCAGAAAAAGACTTAGTGGTTTTAATGGGTGCTGGTAACATTACTCAATTAGGCCGTCAACTTTTGGAGAATGATTTTTAATGGCAAAAAAAGCAGTTTTTGGCAGCAAGCGTCACGGCTATAATGCGATGCAGAAAAAGAAGCAACGCCGTGCTACTGCTATGCATAAAGCAGGCCATTTATTAGGATGGTTCTGGCATAGTGGTGTTTTTATTGTTGTTGCCGTTGCTGGTTTTGTCTATGGATTCCAACAAGGAGAAAAAAATATTTTTGAAATGAATCCACTTCAAGGAAACATTTTAAAGAATGTTGAAGTTTCTGGAAATAAAATGTTGACAAAAGAAGATTTGATTTCTTTGGCGGCATTAGATTCTGGAAAGGCTATGGATTCTTTGTTTGAAGATTCTATCAGAAATATTCTTATGCAAGAAAATTGGATTTCAGAAGTTCATGTGCAAAAGAAATTTCCATCAAAAATTATTCTAGAAGTTAAAGAATCAATACCATTAATGAGCGCTTATGAGGCAGGGCGTTGGGTGGTGTATTCTGAAAAAGGTAAGGTTTTGCCATTGTCAATGAAAACGGCTTATCGTTTGCCTGTTTTGCTTGCTACTAAAAAAGAAGAACGTTTGCTTTGCGGAGCTTTCTTGAAAATTTTGTTAGAAAACGATAAATCATTGTTTGAAAAGGTTTCGCAAATTTCATATTCTGCAGAAGAAAAAGGGATAGAAGTATTTTTTAATAATGTGCCTTTTAAAACTTTGTTTAGTCAAGACTCTGTCTGGAATTCAAGAACTTTCATGGATTACCGCCAAATGGTAGATAACTTCACAGTAGAACTTTCAGAAACAAATCTGTTGGACATGCGATTCCCCGGATTTGCTTTTGTCAAAAAGATGGAAAAGAGGAGAAAAAATGGATAAGTTAGTAGAAAACCCAATTGTTGGCATTGATATTGGTGCCTCAAAGATTAGTGCTATTATCGGAGAAGTTGAAGAATCCGGTAACATTAAAGTGATTTGTAATTGTGAAGAGGCATTAGAAATAGGAGTCGCTTCAGACTTGCAAACGACTGTTGAAACCTTGAAAAAGGTTGTGAATGATTTGGAAAAAGTTTCTGGCATAGATGTAGATAATGTTTTTGTCGGAGTCTCTACAACTACAGTACGAGTCGTTTCTTGTACTGGGCAGACAATTGTTGAAACAGGAGAAGTTAGACAAACTGATATTGAAAATGCTGTAAGAAGTGCTAGCGTTATATCTTCACCATCTGATGAAATTATCCATACATTCCGCGTCCATTTTAAATTAGATGATAATCCAGAAGAATACAATAATCCTCTTGGTATGAGTTGTAATCGTTTGACAGCCGTTGTCAATATTGTTCTTATGCCTCGTAATGTTTTGGATAATCGTCGTAAATGTATTGAACAGGCAAATCTTACATTAGAAGGCTTTGTATTAGAACCTTATGCCGCTGGGTTATCTGTTTTAACACCAGAAGAAGTGGAATTAGGCGTTGCTGTTCTTGATATTGGTGCACAATATTCTGAAATGGCTGTGTTTAAAGGGAAAAATAAATTTGTATCGCAATCACCTATTTGGCATACAGCTGTTTTAGCATGTGGTGGAACAAATGTAACCAATGATATTACTCGCAGTTTTAAATGCCCGATAGCGATGTCACAAGCAGAAAAAATTAAAATAGAAGAAGGCACTTGCCGAATGACTAATTTAATTCAAGATGCTGAATTTAAAGTGCAGGCTGTGGGGAGTTTAGGAGAAACACTTTGCTCGAAAAAGCAATTAGCTGAAGTAATGCAAAATCGTTTTGCTCAAATATTCCAAGCTTATGCGGCTCGTTTAAAACAATTCCAGTTATTAGATAAAATCAGTGGTGGTATTGTTTTGACAGGTGGTTGCGCTTCTATAGATGGCATTGATAAATTGGCAGAAATTGTCATGACAAAGTATTTAGAAGATAATAAAGAACCGAATAATCCTTCTAAAATTCATATTTCTGTGCGTTGTGCTAAGCCAGAATCAAAAGCTGGTTGGGGTAATGCGGTTGCTAAACCTTCTTTAGCTGTTTGCATGGGCTTGTTGGAATATGGAGCAAGAGAACGTATGCAAAATTCCAAATCCACACGGAAACAACCAATTGTTGCTATGAAAAGTTGGGGACAACGGATTATGGATTTTTTCAAAAGCATGTTTACAATTAACTAATCACACTCAAACAGGGAGAATATTATGAGTGATTTAATGAACGAAGAAAAAATGCATTTCATTTTGGATGAAAATTTCTCCAAGAATGCAAAACTCAAAGTTGTCGGTGTCGGCGGCGCTGGTGGAAATGCCTTGAATCGCATGAAGGAAATGGAAATTTCTGATGTAGAATTCATTGGCATTAATACAGATGCTCTTGCATTAGAAAATTCTCTTGCCGATATAAAAATTCCTATTGGCAAAGAAACAACGAAAAATTTAGGCGCCGGAGCACGTCCAGAAATTGGTCGTCAATCAGCTCTTGAAGAAAGAGAAAAAATCAAGGAAGCATTAGATGGTGCGGATATGATTTTTATTGCAGCTGGTATGGGCGGCGGAACAGGAACAGGGGCAGCGCCTGTGATTGCAGAATTAGCTAGAGAACTTGGAATCCTTACGGTTGCTGTTGTTTCTCTTCCGTTTGATTTTGAAGGTCCTGTTCGTATGCGTAATGCTAAAAATGGCCTTATTACATTAAAAGATAAAGTGGATTCTATTATTACTATTGAAAATACGAACATTTTCAGCATTATTGATAATAACACCACTACTAAACAAGCTTATTTAGCAGCTGATGAAATTTTAGGCAATGCCGTTCGCAGTGTTTGCAATATCATTAGAGAACCAGGAGATATTAATATCGACTTCCGTGATATCAAAACCATCGTAGAAAATGGCGGTGATGCTATTATGGGAACTGGTGTTGGTGAAGGTGAAGATAGAGCTCTTTTAGCTGCTGAAAAAGCAGTTAAATGTCCATTGCTTGGCGACTTGGAAGTAAAAGGAGCAAAGGGTGTTCTTGTCAATATTTGTCATAGTGAAAACTTTACTATGAATGAATTAAGAATGGCAATGAATTACATTTATGAAGCTATTGGCTATGAACAAGAGCCAGAAATTATTTTTGGTGATTGCATCAAAAAAGAACTTGGAGAAAAGGTAACAATAACGATTATTGCTACTGGTTTCCATGGCGCTAAAGAATATTCTGCTCCAGTTGTTGTAGAAGAAAGAGTTTCTTTGGAAGAAGTTAGAGAACCGCAGAAAACTCGTGAACAATCTATCGGAAGAGATACAACGAGTTTTACTGGGCTTATGAGAGAATCTCAAAAAATCAAAGCAGTAGAGGCTACTCCGGTAGTTTCTAGAGAAGAAGTAGTGTTCTCAGAAAAGGTTGTTGAAAGAGAATCTGCTCCTGTGTCGACTAATTCTCCGACTGGATTCCAAAATTTCAATCTTGATGTGCGAGCAACAGAAACTCCTGAAGAAGTGTTAAGAAGTTCGGAATTTATAACAGCAAAAAATCCAACATTTGCATCATCAGCAATGGACTTTGAATCTCCAACTTCTTTTGCTCCAATTCCAGAAGATAAAAATGAAATGGTCGCAGTTGAAGCTTCTGATTGGCCAAGTAATTTTGATTTTGATGCTTTGCCAGAAAATCGTAGTGAGTTTCTAAACGAGCATGTTTTTTAGTTAGTTAATCACACACACACACCACGCACTTCAAAAGAAGTGCACACAACACACGAGGAGTGCCGAGGTCTCCCTGCCACGGTGCTCCTCCCTTTTTTGTTTTATTTAAAACTCTTTAAGCAAGCGGTTGACTTCTGAGACAATGCGTTCTCTATCACCACACCAATTAGGAGCAATAAGCATTTCGTCGGGTGATTCGCCACTAAAGCGTTCAACACATACATCTTGCCCAAATTCTTTGATAACGGTAGCTGCGGCTTCACAGTATTCTTCAAAAGTAAGTAATTCAAATTCTTTGTTGGCGTATTCTTCTGCCATACGGGTTCCGCAAACAATATGTAATGGATGGAGCTTAGCTGCCTTTATCCCTAGCTCTCTGACAGCTTTTGCGGTGTTACGGAAATCGTCCATGGTTTCACCAGGAAGGCCAAGAATTAAATGAGTTGTTACTATAAGACCAGCTTCTTGAAGTCTTATTACAGCATTTTGGAATTCAGAAAAAGAATGTCTGCGATTTATATTGTTGAGTGTTTTATCGTTTGCTGTCTGTAAACCGACTTCTACAATAATTGGCTTTCGTGTGTTCATTTCAGCAAGAAGCTCTATTGTATCGGGTGGTAAACAATCTGGTCTTGTGCCTATAGAAATTCCTGCAATGTCGTCATGTAAAAAAGCTGGAGCGTATATTTCTTTTAATTGTGTACTTGGAGCGTAAGTGTTGGTATAAGGTTGGAAATAAGCTAATATGCCAGCATTTGGGTATTTTTTTTTCAAGGGCGGAATGAGTTCAGAAAGTTGCGTTGCAACAGAAATGCGAGCTTTATTCCAAACAGGACTGAATGACTTATTGTTACAATAAGAACAACCAGAAAAACCCTTTGTTCCATCTAAATTTGGGCAAGTCATTCCGCCATGTAGAGGAAGTTTTCTGACTTTTTCAAATTGCGGAAAAACTTGTTTAAGGAAGGTTTTATAAGTGACATATTCCATAATCAAAATATACAAATGTTTGCTTTATAATAGAAAATCCGCTGGCATAGCCAGCGGATTTATACCCATGTCCGGAATCGAACCGGAATAACGCCCTTCGGAGGGGCGGACACTATCCATTGTGATACACGGGCAAAATTTTCAGCGAAAATATAGCAAATCTTTAGAATGAAAAGAGTGTGAAAAGTAGTGAACCCTTTTTGTATTAAAAAGGCTCGCCAAGAAAAGTTAAAAGATTTCTATAATTGCGACGTATAGACGTTAGATTTTAAAGGATTTTTATGTCATTACCTTTATCAACTTCTTATGAAGAACTTTTAAAAGAATCATCAAAGCGAATTTTAATTTTAGATGGAGCATTTGGAACGATGCTTCAACGACAAGGTCTTTTAGAAAAAGATTTTCGTGGTGAACGTTTTTTAGAACATTCTATTGAGTTAAAAGGTAATAACGATGTACTTTGTTTAACAAAGCCAGAATCAGTTCTTGCTATTCATAGAGAATATTTAGAAGCTGGAGCTGACATTATAGAAACAAATACTTTTAGTTCCACAACTATTGCACAAGCAGAATATGGTTTAGAAAGTGTTGCTCATGAAATGGCATATAGGGGAGCATGCCTAGCTCAAAAAGCAATTCAGGAATTCAATGAAACAAGAGCGCAGCAAGGGTTGCCTTATAAACGTTGCTTTGTGGCAGGCTCTATTGGGCCAACCTCAAAAACAGCAAGTATGAGCCCTGATGTTTTGGACCCTTCGTTTCGAGCAGTAACATTTCAAGAATTAAGTGATGCTTACAGAGAACAAGCTAAAGCGTTGTTAGATGGTGGTGCAGACATTTTAATGGTTGAAACAGTCTTTGATACGCTCAATGCAAAAGCCGCTCTTTATGGAATTTTAGAAGAACTCGAATCTCGAAATTATCTTGTTCCTATAATGGTTTCTGGCACAATTACAGATGCTTCTGGACGTTTGTTGGCAGGGCAAACGGCAAAAGCCTTTTACCATAGTTTGTCAAGTTATCCAATTTTTAGTTTAGGGTTTAATTGTGCTCTTGGAGCAAAAGATATGCTCCCACATTTACGTGATATAGCGCAAGCACCATTGCGTATTAGCGTGCACCCTAATGCAGGACTTCCAAACCAATTTGGATCTTATGATGAAACTCCTGAAATTATGGCAAAATGGATTGAGTCATTTGCAGAAGAAGGCCTTGTAAATATTGTTGGTGGGTGCTGTGGTACAACACCTGAATTTATTAAAGAATTTTCTAAAACATGTGAAGGAAAACTTCCAAGAAAAATTCCAGAAAAAAAACGCCACCTTTTGTTGTCTGGTTTGGACGCTTTAGAAATTACGCCAGAAAGTCGGTTTGTAAATATTGGCGAACGTATGAATATTGCGGGGTCTTTGAAATTTGCTCGTCTTATTCGAGAAGGAAATTTTTCAGAAGCCGTTGCTATTGGGATAGCTCAAGCAGAGAATGGAGCGCAAGTAATAGATGTGAATTTAGATGATGGCTTAATTGATTCGATACAAACGATGGTTCATTTTTTGAATCTTTTAATGTCAGAACCAACAGTAGCTCATTGTCCTTTGATGATTGATAGTTCTAGCTTCGATGTCTTACTTGCTGGGATGCGTTGTGTACAAGGCAAGGGAATTGTGAACTCCATAAGTTTAAAGGAAGGCGAAGAAGCCTTTCTTTTAAAAGCAAAAGAAATCAGACGCCATGGTTTTGCGGTTGTTTGTATGGCATTTGATGAAAAAGGTCAAGCGACGACTTATGCCCGAAAAACAGAAGTTTGTGAAAGAATGTATAAGTTGTTAGTGGAAAAAATTTCATTTCCGCCAGAAGATATTTTATTTGACCCTAATATATTGACAATCGGCACCGGAATGGAAGAACATGCATCTTATGCAAAAGATTATATTGAAACTTGCCGATTTATAAAAGAAAATTTGCCATATGCTCATATTGTTGGTGGTGTAAGTAATTTGAGTTTTGCTTTTAAAGGGAACAATGCAATTAGAGAAAGTATGCACTCTTGTTTTCTTTATCATGCTGCAAAAGCAGGGATGGATTTTGGAATTGTAAATGCTGGTGTTTTACCTGTTTATGAAGAAATTCCTTTAGAAGAAAGGACTTTAATAGAGGATTTGATTTTTAATCGTTTTGTAAATGCAACAGATAAATTATTGAACTACGCAGAATCAGTTAAGGATAGAAAATCAGGAAGTAATAATTCAGTTGATAATTTAAAATGGAGAGAAAAACCTGTAGTTGAACGAGTAGCTTATTCTCTTTTAAAAGGTTATGAACAATTTATTCAAGAAGATATAGAAGAATTGAGGCAACAACTTGAAAGTCCGATGGCTTTAATTGAAGGTCCTTTGATGGATGCAATGAATGAAGTCGGGCGTTTATTTGGCGAAGGTAAGTTATTCCTTCCACAAGTTGTAAAAAGCGCTCGTGTAATGCAAAAAGCAGTTGCTGTTTTGTTGCCATATATTAATGCTTTGCAAGGGACATCTTCTTCAAAATCTGGAAAAATAGTTTTGGCTACCGTTAAAGGCGATGTTCATGACATTGGTAAAAATATTGTATCCGTTGTGCTGGGTTGTAATAATTATGAAGTAATAGATTTAGGCGTTATGGTGCCATGTGAAAAAATTGTTGAAACAGTTCTTAAAGAAAATCCCGATATGGTTGGGCTTTCGGGACTTATTTCGCCAAGCTTAGATGAAATGGCTATTGTGGCAAGAGAACTTGGAAAAGCAGGATTTAAAGGGCCTCTTCTGATTGGAGGTGCTGCGGCTTCTGCGGCCCATACAGCGATTAAAATTGCAACAGAAACAAATGCTCCGGTTGTTTATGCAGCTGATGCTGGTAAAAGTGTTTATGTGGCAGATTCTTGGATGAATGTTTCTAAACGAGAACAATTTTTAGAACAAATTAAAGAAGATCAAGAAAAGCAAAGAAAAACATATTTAGAATCGCAAGTAAAAAAACGGGAAATGTTGTCGTTAGAAGAAGCTAGAAAACAAGCTGAAAAGTTATTTTAAAGATTTCACTTTGTTCAAAGAAAAACTTGTCGAACTATAATAAAATTCGTGAGTTCTCATCTCGCAAAAAAAAACAGGTTTTTTGAAACCTGTCATTAAAAGTTCTGTAGTCGGAATAGCGAGATTCGAACTCACGGCCTCTTGCTCCCGAAGCAAGCGCTCTACCAGACTGAGCTATATTCCGAAACCATTTCAATATTAGTAAAATTTTTAAGGAAACACAATGGAATAGTGTTATTTTTGCCCTTTTTTGTTTAATGAATAATTTTTATCAAGTTGTATAATACTAGCCCCTGCGTTATTGGGTTCAGTAGTATAAAATTTGACAACACCTTTCCATTCACTACGAACTTTTTTGTCAATAGTCCTTTTAATTTGGCTTGAAGAAGGGTGACCTCCGCCATGAATTAAACGCAGTACCGTCATATTCGCTAATTTCATTGCTTCAAACATTTCTTCAATAGCCGCCATTGCTTCGTCTATTGGAAATCCATGTAAATCTAATTCTTGTTCCGGTAATGGTAAATTCCAAGCCGATGGGTTTCGCTTGTCTTTGTTTTTAGCAACTTTTTTCTGAGGACGAGAAACAAAAGAAAGTGTTAATGCGAGTTCTTTATCTTTATCAGTCAGTGGGTGAGATGCCATCCACTCTAGCTGAAATTTTTCTTCGTCATTGTATTCCATTAGGTAAAATTCCTATGGTAATTCCAAGTCCATTGTCTTGGGTGCTCTTGGATCCAAGATTCCATTTCTTCGGCAAAGGATTTTGCAATTTCTTGCGCAGAAGTACCCGGGCCATAGATAGATTCAAACCGAACAACGTGTTCGTTTCCACCAATATGGAAAGTTCTAAATGTTACAATAGCGGCTCCCATTTGGCAAGCTTTTGCTGGCAAACGTAAAAAGAGATGGGATTTTTGCCCAAAGAGAGTTACGGGGTTTCCTTTTGCTGTTTTTGATTGGTCTACAGCAATAGCGAGAATACTTTTTTCACGGATAAATTGTTTTAAAACTTTACCAACTTCAAAAGTATCGTGTTCTTCTAAGCCTTCGTATTTTCGTATGGAACGTAACGCCGTATTTAAATCTTTATCTTTAAGACTTTCTGTAAAAAGGTGAACTTTTTTTGAGTAACGGAGCAATGAACGATGTTGGATTTCAAAAGCCCCTTGGTGTATGCCCATTGCAACAATAGGTAATTCTTCTTTAATGCAATTAGTTAGCACAGATTCGTTTTCATAATAAACGATAGGTTTTATTTTTTTTGCACCATCAAGAAAACGAAGTGAATCAATCATATTAAAAAATAAGGCTTTGAAAACCCCACGGACAGCCACTTTTTTTTTCGGGAATCCAGCATGTCTTAAATGTAAAAGGACTCGTTTCCAAGCTTTTTCTGTATGCAACATTGCATAAATCGGGTAACAAATGGTAAAAATAGTTTCAAGAATACTATGAGGAAGCCTTATGAAACTTCGTAAAATCCATTCATAAATTTTTGCTTTCATAATAAAACTCCGATAATTAAAATTCTAAAATATTTTTTCCAAGTTCTCTTTCAAAAATGGTTTTAGAAAGCCCTTCTCCAGCATAGGAAAGTGAAGGAGAAATTTCGTAAAGTTTGTCATTTGAAAGTTTAACACCTGCCTGAATAAGCCAACTTTTATGGAGGTTACCAAGCATTTCTCTTGCACTTTGTGGTGAGTCATTCCCTTCAGCATTTTTAATGGGAGAAAATTCATCATCACGATAAGCACCGAATGTGGCAAAGGAATTTAAGGCAGGAAAAGCATCAAAAATAAATTGTTCAAATTTTAACGAATCAGGAATGTTTTCAACGGTTTTTCTTGCGGTATGCCATGGCAGTGGAGTCTTTTGCATTTTGCGCAAAGCTTCGATTCTAAAAGCATAGATTCCGATATTTGCGCCGTCAAAGACAAGGTTTTCTCCGTCTTTTAATTCACGTAAATCTTCTGGCATATCGGTGTATTCAATCACAGCCGGTTTTTTGTTTTTATAGACAAAGATGCCGACTTTTTCAGAGGCGTCTCTTTTAGCTACGACTTTAGCTATAGCTTCGTGTTTACCATTTGCTGCTAAAGCACCAAGAAAGACTGGGTCGCAAATGCGGACAAGAGCGTTATCAATATTACATAAGAAAACATAACGAACACCAAGTTCAACAAGCCATGCAAGGCAACCGCTTTTTGCAAGAGCTCTAAAACAACCACCGTTTCCATCTGGGACTAATGCTAAACGATTGTTTTTTGTAACGATTGGAGTGCCTTCTTTTGTTAAAGCCGCAATTGTTCCTTGAGGGAAAAAACGGACATAATTTCTATCTAAACCAAAGAAAGAATTTTCTTCGAAATGAGCTATTGTTTCTTGGTGATTTAAAGGGCTTGTCATAATGCACCAAGGGATTTGTTTTTCAGCTTCTGCACTTAAACGTAGCAAGCGTTCGGCTTGTAAAGCAAATAAACTTCTCTTACTTGGAAGGCCAAAATCGTAGGCACCTTTTGGCCCCTCGAACCCGAGGCGCGACCCTTGGCCCCCGGCCAAGGTAAAAGCAGCGGCGTAGCCCTGCTTCAAAAGGTGCATACCAGTTGCATGCCACATTTCTCGCCTTAAATCATTTTCAGAATGTGGAAAAATAATCGGTTGGATATCTTCTGTTTCAGAAACACAAGATTCTTGCAAACTTGCTTTATACAAGGAATCAAGAAGTTCAAAATCCTGAGAAAGAATATCACTTTCAAGAAGCTTCTTTTCTTTTTCTGCTAGCGATTCCCATATATTTAAAAGATCTTTCTGATTATTAGCTAATAACAATTCTTTTATATCCATAGAAGCCTCTATTGTCTAATAGCAAAGAAAATAACCATACTTATAATTAAAGCAAATAATGAAATCAAATGCATGCGCCAAACAATTTTTGAATTAAGTAATGGCTTTGAAGAATAACGCCCTTCCCATTTCTTTTGGTAATGGTGGTGAAGAGGAGCACAAAGAAAAAGTCGTTTTCCTGTACCAGAAACTTTTTTTGTGACTTTAAACCAACCAATCTGGAACAATACAGAAAACGCTTCAAGAATAATAATGATGCAAACGAGAGGTAAGAAAAGCCCTGCTTGCACTAAAATAAACATAATCCCAATAGCAGCTCCAAAACCAACAGAGCCAGAGTCTCCCATATAAATTTCTGCCGGAGGACTATTGAACCACAAGTAAGCAAGCAAAGCTCCGGCAATACTCATAGCAAGTGGAAAAAGTTCATCGCAGCCAGGTAAAAATGGAACATGTAAGTAAGAACTAAAAATAAAGTTCCCGCCAATGTAAGCAACGGCCCCAACGAAAATCATACTTGTAATGATAGGCACAGAAACAAGGCTATCTAGTCCATCAGTAAAGTTTGTACCATTAGCAGTTGCGGCAATAACAAAAGTCATAAAGCCAATAAAAGCCCAATTAGGTAAATGAATTTGGAATACAGAAATCGGGAAAAATGGAACCGTTAAATCACCTTTTAATTCTGGGATAAACTTGTAGCAAAAAATAGCGACAATAAAACTGATTAAAAAGTAAAGCCCTAAGCGTAGAGAACTTGAAATACCATCTGCTTTATCCATATAATCGGCCGCTTTTAATTTACCAAGAGCAACAAGACGCTTTGCTCTGACTTTTGCAATATCATCTACAGCACCGACAGCAGAAAAAAGGAAAAGAACCATAAGCGTAGAAATAGTGTAACCATTCATTTGGCATACAAGAATAGAAACGATTTCTACAATGATAACTAGTAAAGCGCCCCCCATAATTGGCGGGGATTTAACGCCCCCACTTTTATCAAAATCAGAAGTAGCATCCAATCGCTGGAGTAAGCGAATGTATTTAGGCATTAAAAAAAACACAAGCCCTGCAGATAAAAGCATTGCAATACCTGCTCGGAAAAGACGACCATCAAACAAATCTAAGCCAGTAAAATGATAAAGCCATTGAAAAAGCATAATCTATTAAAAGGGGTTGTAAAAAAACTCCCTATAAAGTTAGCAAAACGAAAATAAACATTTGGTTTAAGGATTCTATTTTCTACATTGGAATGTTATGAAAAAGAATGGGGCATTATTTGTTTTTGTGTTCCTTGTATCCACTCTTTTTGCAAGAGACGGATTTTTCTCGTTGCGCACAGATTTAAACTTAGGTTTTAATGGAGCTCCAACAGCTAGTTACTTTGCGGCAGATACTGTAGATCGTTTTGGCAGTAACTGGCGAGCATTACAAATACCTTTAGAAACGGCTCGTAATTATGAAGAATCTATTTCACCATTTTTTGCGCTAACTTTTGGGGCTGGCTATAAAAATTTTTCTATGTGGATAGAAGCTCCTTTACGAAAAGATTTAGAAGCTTGGTATGATTCTGATTTAAAAACCAATTTTACCATAAAGCCTTCTGAATTAGATATAAATGTCCCGACAAAAGCTTATGCTCGTTTAGACAATAAACTTGGTTTTATTCAAGCTGGTCGTTTTAAACCAGAAGTAGGTCCATCAGAAAATACACTGACTATAGGTGGAGCTCCGCATCATGACGCGATTTGGTGGAAATTTTCTCCTTCAATTTTCCGTTATGATTTTATGTTGATTTCTTTAAACGCTTGGCTTCATGGCGATGTTATCGATAAAACAACAGGTTGTCCAAAACCTGGCACAGAAGCTTTTGCACAAAAATGCCCAGAAAAAAATAAACAAGCGAGCAATCAACGAGACCGAGTTTACGATGAAAATTACAAGAATCTAGTTTATCACAGAATGGGGATAGATTTAGATTTCCTTTGGTTCTCTTTAACAGAAATGAGCATGATTGGAGGAAAAGCTTTAGAATTCCGTTCCTTTAATCCATTTATGTTCTTGCATAACAATTTTGCAGGTGGCTACACCAAAGCAAGTACAACATTTGAAATAGGAGCAAGGCCAGCCAAAGGTTCTGAATTTTACGGACAAATTAACATTGAAGATTTAAAAAGTCCTGTTGGAGAAAAAGGTGGAGCTTCAAACAGAATGATGTTAAGTTACATGGTTGGGTATTCCCAAACAATAGAAACAGCTCGAATTGGAACATTTAAATATCAATTTGATGTAGTTTTAACAGACCCCATTCACAATCATGGGCGTTTACCTTTACTCGCTTATACAAGTCGCCAAATGTATCGCAGCAATTACCGCGATCAATCAGACAAAGATTTTGCCGACATGTACTATGTCGATTATCCAATAGGGTATCGCCGCGGGCCAGACGCATTAGATTTATGGTTTACAGCATCTTGGCAATATGGTTTAAATCTTATCGAATTAGAACTAGCTTATTTACAACAAGGCGACAAAGAACTTTACGTCTCTTATGAATCCGCAATGGAAGCAGACAAAGTTCTTTCTGGAATTGTTGAAACACAATGGCTCATGAATCTTCTTTACAACAGACAAATGTTTTCATTCTTAAATATTTATCTTGGCGGCGGCATGCGTTATGTTGAAAATCAGGATCATATAAAAAACAAAAATGATACCGATTTTTGGTTACGTTCTGGCGTATCCCTTTCGTTTGAATTCCTTTTCGGAAAAAAGTAGCCTATTAAATTTTCAGTGCATTTAAAACTTTCTTACAAAGGCTAGAAGGCAAATCTTTAAGTTCCTTCTTAGCAATCCAAGAACTATTTTTTGGCGCATTCTGAGCGACATTCAAAAAAAGTGTTCGCATAGAAATTTTAAAATGCGTAATAGAATGGTTTATATCTTTTCCATAAAAGAAATCAGTCACTTCTAAACCATTCAAAAAAGTATCCACTCTCGCCGGAATCCCTCTAGCTTCAGTTTCTCCAATTGGAAAATGGGGAAAAACTTTTTGATTCTTTAAAAAAAACTCTGAATTTTCGGTAATAAAAAATTTTTTATCAGCAGATTGAACAACAAAAATAACGCCATACCAATGCTTATAAACTCTATCTTTTTTCGGCGGGAATTTTTCAATTAAATTATTCTGAAACGCAAAACATTTACTCTTAAGCGGGCATTTCTCACACGCAGGATTTTTGACTTTACAGACATTTCTCCCAAGTTCCATCAACGCTTCATTTCTAAGAAACGCCTTTTCTCCACACGCCACAAGCCTTGCTTTATCCCAATAAATCTCTTTATGAATCGCTGAATCAGGCAAAAAATCAAGCGCATAAAACCGTGAAAAAATCCGAACCAAATTTCCATCTAAAATGGCTTCATTCTTATGAAAAGCTAGGCTCAAAATAGCACCGGCCGTATAAGCTCCAATACCAGGCAAAGCCTCTAATTCTTTGCGAGAATCAGGCATTTGAGGTGCAACAATCTTAGCCGTTTTAAGAATATTTTTAGCACGATTATAATAGCCCAAACCTTGCCAAAACTTAAAAACCTCAGCCTCGTTTGCTTTAGCCAAAGAATCCAAATCAGGAAATCGTTTCATCCAACGAACAAAGTAATCTTTCACCGTAGCCACTTGCGTCTGTTGCAGCATCGTTTCACTAATCCAAACTGCATAAGGATCGCGCAAAGCCTCTAACAAATGGGGCCTCCACGGCAAACAATCAGCATTCTCACAAAACCATTTTTGCAATTTTTTCAGGATAACTTTGTCCATAAGAATTCAAAATATATCAAAAATTTTCTCATTCAGATTAAATCCCATAAAAGCATAAAAAAAGAAAGGGCATTTCGGCTAAAGCCGTCGCGCCTTGGGCGTTATCTCGTGCCTTTGAATTAAATATCTTTATAACTTGTTCGGCACTCGTCCGTTCAGCCTCGAGGCAAGCCCCGAGTCCGAACCCATTCGGGCTAAAGGCGCTAATGCAATTACTCTCATGTCAAACGCATTCTGACTTGTCATGGCGAGAAGCTTATGCCTCGTGGCCATCTGTTAGCAACTTGTCATCGCAAACATAGTGCGAATTGTCATCGCGAACATAGTGTGGCGATCTAACAACAAGTTGTCATGGCGAGGAATCTTTTAAGACGACGCGGCCATCTCTAACTTGTCGACAAGTCCCTGCAAACAAAGACATCAAAAAACTCCTGCTTCAGCAGGAGATTAGATTAAATCAAATTAAAAATTATAAATCTTTGATTTCTTCTTCAGAAAGACTAGAAATGATTCTGATTTTATCAATAGGAATTCCTTCCATAAGCATCGCTTTTGCCATTTCACGTTTAGCATCATTAATGCCATCCAAAAAGCCTTCCGCTTTGCCTTTAGCCTCACCTTCAAGGAAGCCTTTAGCTTCACCTTCAAGGAAACCTTCTTCGTAATCGGCTTCAGCGATAGAAGTGTAGCCTTTGTTTTCTAAAACTTCTAAAGAGTCCATAATGGTTTCCTTTTCTTGTTGTGGGAGTGTTTCTCTCAAATATACCAAAATTTCTTCTAAAACAGAAGAATAGCTGTTTCCTTGTTTTAAAAGCGATGCAAGTGCTTCTTTAAAAGCGGCTTGTTGCCCAAATGAATCAAAAGCATA
>JAGBSH010000013.1 GCA_017631885.1 Fibrobacteraceae bacterium | reverse complement strand
TAAATTCTCCGCCATCCACACTTGGTCTCCAATAGTTGTGTATTTGTATTCTTGTCCATCGCGCTCATCAACAAATGTTCCACGACCACTTTCTGGGCAAACTTTTGCGGCATCAAACTCTTCACTTGCACTAGAACTATTTTCAGAGCAAGCAATAAAAACAATGGATAATACACCCATAACCAAGCACTTCAATAACGCAGAAAAACGATTATTTTGCATAGAAAAACTCTCAAAAAGTGTGCAAGAATTTAGTAAAAAAACACAAAGATTCAATATACACAACATGGTAAACCTATCCATCTTTACATCCAAATTAAAAAAAATCTGCTCTGACAGAACCATTAAAGGATACGCTGAAGAAATTTGGAATACAAAGCCTTGCGAAATTAAGCTTTAATTTCAAACACTCATAAACGAAGAATCCCTCAATAGTTGAACTATGAGAAATTTTTGGGGAGGGGACTCGGCTCGGAATAACGAAGGCAGCACGCTCCCCTCCATGCCACCGCTTCCCTGGCCGACGCTCTTGCAACTTAGTTTTAAGTGAAATTTTATTTTTGAAAATATTGTTTTGCGAGGGATTTTGGTTCTTGTTTAAGGTTCTTGTCACTCGCGATGGAACGTAGTGACAAAAGCAATCTCATCGCAAGTAACACTTGTTTTTGGATTACTTCGCTACGCTCGTAATGACAAAAAACAAGATGGCCACGTCGTCTTAAAAGACTCCTCGCCATGACAAGCCTGAACTTGTCGTTGCGAGACGTGCAGAATAAACGGCGTGGCAATCTAGTTGCCATGACAAGCTTGTTTACAGCAGGTTTTGCAACACTCTCTTGTGGAGTTTCAAAAATTTATCAAATAGGAATTTTTATGCTTTGTCCAAATTGCAGTAATGATTGTTCTGAACGTGCTATTTCTTGTCCACAATGTGGCGAACCTTTTTCTGATATTATTCCACCAATTGAAAAAACACACGCCGCATTATTTGCTTTTTTTCTTGGCGGTCTTGGAATCCATGATTTTGTCTTAGGAAACCCAACTCGTGGCGTTTTAAAAATCGTTCTCAATATTTTTGGATTTTTAATTGTTCCTGCTTTTGTATGTGCACTCCTTATTTATCTGGATTTACGCCACATCACGAAAGGAACTTACTCTACCAAAACCAAAAAATTAACCGGCGACGATTCTGTTGCTTTAGCCCTTTCTATCATTTACTTAGTATTTTTTATTTTAGGCATTCTTGGAATAATTGCTTTTTCTTCTCTTTTCTTTTTGCCGACTTTAACAGCGTTTTAAACAAGCCATTAAACGTGATGGTAAGGGTGACCTGCTAAAACCATCACACAGCGATACAATTGTTCTGCTGCGATAACGCGTGCGTGGTCATGAGTAAAAGTCAATGGAGAAAGAGAAAGTAATAAATGAGCACTGGCTTTTAATTTTTCATCAATCCCATAAGCAGAACCAATTAAAAAAACAATATTAGACGCGCTTTTTTGTTCTATCCAACGGGCAAGAGGCACTGTTGCCATTAACTTTCCTTCTTCAGAAAGAATGACGCGAACAAAATCTTTTTTAGGAAAGCGTTTTTCAAAAAGTTCCGCTTCTTCAGCAAGTGCTTTTAATTTGTCGTCTCGCTTGCTTTCTTTTAATTCAACAATTTCTAAAGGCGAAGCAGACCCCTTTAAACGCTTTACATAGCGAGCTACTTCATCTGATACAAATGGAGAACCTGCTTTTCCAAAAACCGCTAAAAAGAGTTTCACCGCCCAACTCCGAGACGTTCAACTAAAAAATCTGAAATTCCTGCTTCTCGCATTCGCTTTTGCGTTTCTTCTATTGCATAAGGAACTCGAATCAATTGCACAGATTCTTTTTCAGAATCAAACAAGCACCAACAAGCTCTAGGGTCTCTGTCTCTTGGCTGGCCTACGCTCCCCACATTTACCAAAAGGCGTTCGCCTTTTTCAAGGACATAAGAACCATCTTCTATCACTTTGGGGATTGCAGCATCTCGCATAGCCACAATAACCGGACTATGAGTATGCCCGACAAAACAATATTTACCAGAGAAATGATCAAATGCATCTAAAGCATCTTCTAAATCGGTAACATAAACCCAATCGGCTGGTGACATAGGAGAAGCATGAACAAAACAAATTTCATTTTCTTCAAAAATGTAAGGCAAACCATCTAAATATTTTACCGATTCCGGAGAAAGTTGATTCTGAGTCCATTCTATTGCTTGTTTGGCATACGGATTAAACCCCAAGCAAGATTCCCAACGCATAGCCACACTGTCGTGATTGCCAATAATTGAAATATCCATAGAAGATGCTGCTAAAGAAACACTTTCATTAACATCAGGACCATACCCAACTAAATCGCCAAGGCAAACTCGCCGTTCAACTCCATAAGAGTCCATAGAAGCAAGAACAGCCTTTAAAGCAGTCGCATTGGAGTGGATATCAGAACAAATTCCATAAAGCATAGCCGTAATATACACAAAATTTTCAATAAAATCTTTTTTCTAAAAAAAATATCCTTTTTCTATTGAGGTTATATGCTTTTTTAAAAACAAGTTAGGCTGCAGCAATCTTTTGGTTTACTATATTGTAGCCCAAATGTTATTGGTTGAAGAAAATTTAAAAGTAAGCATTTCTTACACAGTTAGGGATTTAGGTAAAAACATCCTAGAAGAAATCCCTGACCACCACCCTTTTGCTTACATTCATGGTTCAAGAAACATTATTTCTGGTTTAGAAAATGCTTTAGAAGGCCGTAAAATTGGTGATAAATTTTCTGTTACTATCCCTTACAATGAAGGTTATGGACCATTTAAAAGCGATTTAATTATTGAAGTTCCTAAAAATGATTTGAAAGATGTCGGAGAACTTTGGCTTGGCATGGAACTTGAAATGTTTAAAGAACCAGATTTGAACGATTTTCAGATTCCAGAAAATCTTGAAGAACTTTTTGACGACAACATTTCGGAAAACTCAGATGTTTATGTGGTTAAAACAATAAAAGAAAATTCTGTTATTCTTGATGGCAACCACCCTTTTGCAGGGAAAGATCTGATTTTTGATGTCCATATTTTAAATATTGAAGAAGCTTCTTTTACAGAACTAGAACAAGGTTACCCTGACGAAGTTGAAGAAGACTTAAGTGACGATAACGATGATTTTGAAAACAACTCACAAGAACGATGGTACTAAAAATGGCTACACTCGATGAATTAAAAAAAGCTGCCGGCATTAAAGCTGCAAATGAAATCCAAGACGGTATGACTGTTGGACTTGGCACAGGAAGTACCGCTGCTTACATGGTTGAACACCTAGCAAAACGCATCAAAGAAGAAAACCTAAATGTGGTAGGCGTTAGCACTAGTTGGAGTACCACTCTACAATGCAGAAAATTAGGCATTCCTTTAAAAGAAATGGGAGAAGTCTCTGAACTTGACATTGTTATAGACGGAGCTGACGAAATTGATAAGAACAAAAACTTAATCAAAGGGCGTGGAGCCGCACACCTTTTAGAAAAAATTGTCGCTTCTATGGGAAAGCGTTACATAATCATTGCTGATTCCGGAAAAAAAGTCAACACTCTCGGCGAAAAATTTGCAGTTCCTTTAGAAATTTTACCTAATGCTATTGGAGTTGTAACTGCAAAAGTTGAAGCCCTTGGTGGCAAAGTTTCTGTTCGCATGGGTGCTCCCGGTAAAGACGGCCCTGTAATCAGCGATTCTGGCAACATTATTGCAGATGCAAAATTTGCTCCTATTGAAAATCCTGCAGAACTTTCAAAACAACTTGATGGTATCGTTGGCTTGGTTGGCCATGGTTTATTTATTAATATGGCTACACAAGTTATTCTAGCAACCAAAAATGGTTTAGAAGAATTTTAGCCATAGCCCTTGCCAAAAAATGAATAAATAGCTATATATGGGTTACCTCGACGCGGGGTGGAGCAGTTGGTAGCTCGTCGGGCTCATAACCCGAAGGTCGCAGCGTTCAAGTCCTGCCCCCGCTACTATAAAAAAAGGCCAAGCTTTGCTCGGTCTTTTTTTTATTCAAACTTTTATTTTTTGCTTTGAGTTTCAGGCAGAATCATTAGAACTTTTTCCATACGAGTTCCATCTACCTTTAAAACGCGGAATTTATAACCATCTATTACAACTTCTGTTCCTGCAATAGGAATAGTTCCAAGTGTTGCTTGAATCAATCCAGAAAGCGTTTCAACATGGGAATGCTCTGGTACAGAAAGCGCTACACCAAGTTCGTATTCCAAATCAGACAATGTCATCAACGGGTCAAGAATATAACGACCATCTTTTAACTTTTGGACATCTTCGTCTTCTTCGTCATCATCTTCATCACGGATTTCGCCCACAATTTCTTCTAAAATATCTTCAACTGTAACAAGGCCAGCTGTTCCGCCATATTCATCAACCACAATAGCTAACTGGTTCCCATTACGGCGCAGTTCTGTAAGTAAGTCATCTATTTTTTTATGGTACGGGACAAAAATCGCCGGCATAACCAATTTTTCTAAATCAAAATTTTCATTTTCCTCTCGGTTCGTGTACCATTCTAAAAAATCACGATTCGAAAGAATCCCTACAATGTTATCTATCGAATCTCTATAAACCGGAAGTCTAGAATGGCGTTCATTATTTAAAATGGAAATCGTTTTTTCAAGAGATGTAGAAACATCAATGGCGCACATATCGAC
This sequence comes from Fibrobacteraceae bacterium, assembly GCA_017631885.1. Lineage (GTDB taxonomy): Bacteria > Fibrobacterota > Fibrobacteria > Fibrobacterales > Fibrobacteraceae > UBA1765. Next base: position 57,027 of record JAGBSH010000013.1, on the reverse strand, counting down.
TCTAGGAGTCATGATTTCACGCACAGGAGTTTCAACAAAATCAAAAATGTTTAAAATCATTTGGCGTTCGTCTTCTTCTAAAGGCGAATCTTCACTTGGTGATGTCATATCCCCTTGAATAGCTTCTTTTTGTTCTTCTGACAAAAAATTCAATTTGGGATCATAACCACAAGCACGCAAAATACGAGCATAAATAAAACTAAAAAACCGTGCAGCAAAGCCCACTGGCAAACGCAATAACGAAAATAAAGGCAATAAAATAACTGAGAAAATTCCTGGCTTTAAATTGCCTAAAATATTGGGGATAAGAACCGTCCACAAATAAATCAAAAATCCAGCTACAATAACATAAGCTAAAGCAACCCAAAGGCGAAGTTCTTCTGTTAAAAGGACTGGTGAATAAAGCGCGGCACATTTTTTCAACAATAAAAAGCCAAAAACACCCGCCGAAAGATTAAAACAAATTCGACCTATAGAAATTGTTTCTATAAACCCAGGCTTTCCTGCTAATTTTGCAATTTTTTCGTCTCGTTCTGATGGTTCAAGAACGGCTTTACGATTCAAGAAAACCACTTTGGTTAATGAGTAACAAGCCGAACAAGTAAGACACACTAAAAAGCCAACAAAATAAAATAAAAGACTATCCATTATTTTCCCGATAATAATTGATTTTCAAAAATTCACATTCCCGACGACGCATTTTCACTCTGTCTTTTGGCTTGATATGGTCATAACCACATAAGTGGAAAAGGCCATGCACAAATACTCGTTTTAGTTCATCATAAAAAGTATTACCATATTGTGGAGCTTGCCGTTTAACTTGCTCTTTAGCAATATAAATTTCACCAAGTAAATAAGGCTCATGCCATTCAAAAGATAAAACATCTGTGACTTTATCTAAATGGCGGTAATCGCGATTCAATTCACGAACCGTTTTATCAGAACACAATACAACATTTACATTTGAAAGGCAATTTTCTTCTTGCAACAAACGCTTACCAAGCGCTTCTAAACGCTTTTGCCAAGGAAACGTTTCCTTTGGATTTTCAGTAAGAAATGTAATTTCAAAACTAGGCTCAAGGGGGTCTGGCATAGAATTAAGCCTCAAACCATTTAGAAAGAGTTGCTGCAACTGCTTCTGCCTGAGCTTTTGTCATATTTACAGGTTGAGCTCTGTAGCTACCACGGAACTTGCGGAAACGACGAATAGCTACTTTAGGTTCTGAAAAACCTTCTGCACCAAGGTCTTGGTACAAGAAAAGAATTATAGGCCAAGTTCCTTTAGCAATAATTTCTTTAGCTACTTGCTTGCGGACAAGTTCTCCATCTTCGTAACGTTCAATGGTTAAATCTTCAATTGAAGAAGATGCTTCGTTTGTTTCTTCTATATCCATTTTTTACCTCGTTCAAGAAAAATAACAATATTATAGGGTTTCTTTCAACTCTTCTTTCAAGTTTATAAGCCATTTACACTTTAAAATACAAAAAACAATCTCTGCTTTCTATATTTGCACCTATGATGCGTTATCGATTTCGTGAACTTGCTGTTCCTGTTTCAAAACAAGACGATGTGCCTTTGCTTTTAGCAAAAGTTCTAAGAATTCATGTAGAAGAAATACGCAATTTAGTGGTGGAACGCTATTCTTTAGATTGTAGAAAACGCAATTTTCCAAAATATTCTTACACTGTTTCTTTTGATTGCACAAGACGCCTTTCTCTAAAAAGCGGCGCCGTTCCTTTTACAGAATTACCAGAAAATGAACGCGACCCATTAGAAAATACGTTACCTCTCCCCAAAAAGATTCATGTCGTTGGTGCTGGGCCTGCAGGACTTTTTGCTGCTTACACTCTTTTAAGACGAGGTTTTTCAGTTGTTTTGCACGAACAAGGAAAACCGGTTGCTGAACGATTCCGCGATATTCGAAAATTTTTCCGAGATAGAGAATTCAACAGACATTCAAATGTTTTATTTGGCGAAGGCGGAGCTGGTGCTTTTTCTGATGGCAAATTAAATACGCGGACCAGAAACTTTTTTACAGTCAAAGTTCTTGAAGACATGATTGATTGTAAAATGCCACGTGAAATTTTGACATTTGCAAAGCCACATCTTGGAACCGATAGACTATCTATTCTATTAAAAGAAATAAGAAATCGCATAGCTATGCTCCATGGCGAATTTCGTTTTAATTCTTTTTTAGAAGATATTGAAATTGTTGGTGGTGAAATCAGAAAAGCAAAATTCAATGGCATTTGGGAAGAAACACCAGCTCTTGTTTTAGCAACAGGACACTCTGCAAGAGATATTTATGAAATGCTTGCAAGACATGGTGTATTGCTTGAGCCCAAAGCATTTGCTATGGGAGTTCGCGTAGAACACCCTCAAAAACTAATTAACGAAAGACAACTCGGTAATAATGTTGACCCAAGAATTACCGGGAGTGCTGAATATGCTTTAACAGCCAAAACACTTCAGAATACATCTGCCGCTTATAGTTTTTGCATGTGCCCCGGTGGCGTTCTTGTGCCTTGTGCATCTGAACCGGAAACACTTGCCACAAATGGAATGAGTCATAGCCACAGGCGCGGGCCCTATGCTAATGGTGCTATTGTTGTTCCTGTGAAAGCTTCTGAAACTTTATTTGGTGGGCTTGAAAAACAACGTTCTTTAGAAAAGGCCGCTTTTGAATGTGGCGGTAAAAATTACACCGCACCAGCTCAGAGTATAAAAGCTTTTATTGAAGGTAAACTAGATTCTTCCCCACTATCTTCTACCACATACCCTTGTGGACTTTTACCTTCTAATTTACACGAATGGTTTGACAAAGAAATTGCAGAATCTCTGGCAGAAGGTTTTTTAAACTTTGAAAAAAAGATTCCTGGTTTTATCAACGAAGGTTTAATTATTGCGCCAGAAACAAGAACTAGTTCTCCATTACGTATTCCCAGGCACCCAGACACTTTAGAATCTCTGAACACTCGTGGGTTATTTCTTCTTGGTGAAGGAGCTGGTTATTCTGGAGGGATTGTCACAAGTGCAGCCGATGGAATGCGTTTTGCTTATAGAGCAAAACTTTCCGAAAAATTTTGAGAGTTTAAATGATAACGAAAACAATTGACCGAAATTTCAGCAATATGCGTTTGGATCGCTTTTTAAGAAAGGCTTTTCCAAATGAACCGCTTTCTGTATTTTTTGCTGTATTACGCAAGAAAAAAGTTCGAGTAAATGGAAAAGTAGCAAAAGCAAATCTAATGCTTGCAGAAGGCGACCTTGTTCAGATTTATGAAAATTTTAAAAGTCTTGATTCTAACATAAACACTCCTCAAAAACCTCTCTGGGGAAAAAAGCCCACTTACACATCTCTAGAATATTTAAAAGAAAATTTGGATATTGTTCTTGAATCAGAAGATTACATTGTAGTCAATAAACCTTCTGGAGTTCCAAGCCAACCAGGCTCAGGAACTCGCCCAGGTGAATCACTTGTTGAAATGCTTTGGGAATGGGGAAAGAACAATGATTTAGATTTCAAGCCTACTATCGCTCACCGTTTAGACCAAGAAACTTCAGGGCTTCTTGTTTGTGCCCTTCACGGTGATACTTTGCGCGAATTAACAAAACTTATACGCGAGCATAAGGTAGATAAATACTATTTAGCTTTAGTCAAAGGAAATTTAAAGAAAGAACGTGGCTCTATTCGCTTATCTCTTTCTAGAACGAATGCTCCTCAAGGTTCAAAAATGAAAGTTACAGAAGAAGGGTTATCTGCCGTTACCCATTATTCAGTAAAACAACATTTTCAAAACTTTGATTTGGTAAAAATCAAATTGGAAACCGGAAAAATGCACCAGATAAGAGCCCATTTTGCAGCTCTTGGTCACCCACTTGCCGGAGACACACGCTATGGTGATTTTGCTTTAAACAGAGAACTCAAGAAATCCTGTTCTTTGAATCGCCTTTTCTTGCATAGCACAAGACTTGAATTTGATTGGAAAGGTAAACATATTGTTGTTGATTCTGCTTTGCCTAAAGAATTGCTTTCTGTTTTACAGAACTTGAAATAATTTTAAAAATGAAAAATCCCCGACGAATGTCGGGGATTTTATACAGGTGCCAGGACTCGAACCTGGAATCTTCTGGTTCGTAGCCAGATGCCTTATCCAGTTTGGCCACACCTGCTTGGTGTGCCCCAAATATAGATTAAGTTAAACGTTTGGCAAGGGTTAAAGCTGACTTTTTTATGAATTCCTAAAATAAGCTTTTCAAAAAAAACTAAATTTTACCCAGTTTTCATTATTTTTTGCAATAAGTATGAATTTTATAAAAGCCCACATTTTACCTTTTTTCAAAAATTTGCTTTCAGATAAGAAAGTGCGTTTTTGGACCATAATCTTTTGTATTCCACCTCTTGCCATATTCATTATTGCATTGAGTGTGTACAACTATTTTTTGCCAGAAATTCCTCCACTTTCTCAACTAGAAAACATTTCACCACAACTGGTTACAAATATTTACGACAAAAACGGCGAAATATCTCATGAATATTTTGTTGAACGCCGTGAATGGACTCCTTTTGATTCTTTGCCAGAAATGGCTAAAGCTGCTATTATCGCCACCGAAGACCGCAAATTCTATACCCATTGGGGCGTAAATGTCTGGGCAATTCCAAAAGCAGTTATGGAAACCGTTTTTAGCGGGAAAAAACTACGCGGGGCCTCTACTCTCACCCAACAGCTTACCAAATTGCTTTTTTTAACTCCAGAACGTTCTATTTCAAGAAAAATCAAAGAAGCTATTACAGCTATTCGTATTGAACAAACTTACACAAAAGAAGAAATCCTTGAATTTTACATGAACGAAGTTTATCTTGGGGGCGGAAACTACGGATTCCAAGCCGCTGGTAAATTTTATTTTGGCAAACCTCTTGATAGCCTTTCTATTCCTGAATATGCAATGCTTGCTGGTATGCTCCAACGCCCAGAAGCTTACCGCCCAGATAAACACCCCGATTTAGGCCTTGAACGCAGAAATACTGTTTTATTTGCAATGTACGATGCTGGAGTAATATCTAAAGAAGATTATAGAAAATACATTGAAACGCCACTTGAAACAGTTCGTTCTGGTAAAAATGCCAAGAAAGCCGGACTTTACTTTTACGAAGAAATCCGTAAATATATGGAAAAGAAATATGGCGAAAGTTCTCTTTACGCTGATGGTGTCCAAATTTACAGTACAATTGACCCTGAAATCCAAACTATTGCTGAAAACGCTGCTGTAGAACAAATCAAAAAAATCCGCCGTCGAATCCAATACAGAGCTACAAGGCGTTTAAAGCTCACTCAAAAATACAATTTGCCTGAAGATTCTGTTGTAGCTCATTTTGATAGCATTTACGCCCTTTTCAAAAAGGAATACCTTGCTCTTGATACAGCAAAAGACCCATCAAAATGGCGTTTTCCTGATAGTATCCGTTACCACCATGCAGAAGTTGCCGCCATTGTGATTGAAAACGAAACCGGGGCTGTTCGTGCTATGGTTGGCGGTAGTGACTTTGAAAAATCTCGTTGGAATAGAACCATTCAATCTTTACGCCAACCAGGTTCTTCTTTTAAACCATTTGTTTATGCTACTGCTATGGATAATGGAGCTAGCCCATGCGATTCAGTGAACGACCAACCAATAACTATTGAAGACCCTGAAGACCCTTCTAAAACTTGGAGACCAGCAAACTTTGGCCATGATTTTGAAGGAATGATGACTTTAAGGCGTGCTCTTTACCTTTCTAAAAACCTACCAGCAATCGTCACTGGAATGAAATATGGATTAAATAACGTAGTCAACTACGCTCGCAAGTTCGGCATACAACGAGCTCCTTTGCAAGCTGTTCCAAGCCTTGCTCTTGGTTCTGTCGGGGCAACACTTATGGAAATGACTTCTGCTTATACGGTGTTCCCAAATGGCGGAACGCGTATCGAGCCGTTTCTCATTGATTCCATTGTCGATAAGAGTGGCGAACTCATGGAAAAAAGAACTTTAGTAGAACATGAAGTTTTGCGCCCTGCTTCTGCATATTTAATGGTTGATATGCTTAAAGATGTAAACGTTCGAGGCACTGCCGCAAGAGTTTGGGCTAATGGTTTTCAACACCCAAGTGGCGGAAAAACAGGCACAACAAACGATTATACCGATGCTTGGTACATTGGTTTTACAAAGCAATATACGATGGGAGTGTGGATAGGCCCAGATTCTCCAGGTTCTATGGGAGCTGGCCACACAGGGACAGAAGACGCGCTTCCTATCTGGTTCAATGTGATGAAAGAAATTCATAAAGACCTTCCTAAATTGCAATTCCCTGTTCCAGCAGGCGTTTCTAGCCGAAGCGTTTGTAATTATACAGGTAAAAAAGCTGGCGAATTCTGTTCTTCGACAACTTATTGTCTTTATTCATCGCAATACGCTCCAGAAGAAACATGCGATGGTAACCACATTGCTACTTCAACAAGGAATGTAAACGACGCCACTCTCTTTAGTTCTAAAGGCGCTGAAGAAGCTCGTCCTGAACCTAAAAAAGGTGAAACTCCTGCTCCTAAAAAGCCAAGGAGAATGTTCTAAGAATTTTTTTCAATTTAAAATTTTTGAAATTTTTCTATCTTTGCGAGTGCTGTGGAAAAGATTAGCGACATCAAAACCTTAACAGAAGAAGAACTCAAGAACTGGTTGAAGGAAGTTGGCGAAAAGCCTTTCCGTGCTGACCAGATTCGTAATCGTCTTTTTTGCGGTCAAGTCAAATCGTTTAATGAAATGGAAACGATTCCCGCGGCTTTGCGAGAAAAACTTTCTGCAAATTTTCGCATAACTTCTTTAGAAGAAGCTAAAAGACTTATTTCGGTAGATGGTACCGTTAAATGGCTTTACCAAACTCATGATGGTCACCATATTGAAACGGTTCTTATTCCAACCAACGATCGATTTTCTGTTTGCGTTTCTACTCAAATTGGTTGTGCACAAAATTGTGCTTTTTGTAGAACCGCCAAAATGGGCTTTATCAGAAACCTAGAAGCTGGCGAAATTTTAGAAGAAATTATTCGAGTCAATTGGTATTTAGAAGAAACAGGCACAAAACATTCTGATGGTTCGTTAGCGAAAGTGACCAATATTATTTTTATGGGAATGGGTGAACCGCTTAATAACTTAGAACAAGTTCACCGGGTATGTTGCACACTCCACCATCAAAAATTATTTAATCTTGGGCGCAAACGAATGACAATCAGCACGTCTGGTGTAGTTCCAAAAATCAAAGAGCTTGTTGACAGAAATACACCTTGTTGTTTAGCAGTTTCTTTGAATAGCACAAATGACGAGCGGCGTTCTGCTGTAATGCCTGTGAATAAAGTTTGGAATATAGCCAAATTATTAGAAGCGACCGATGAATATACTAAACGTACTGGTAATTACGTTACTTTTGAATTTGTTTTAATGAAGGGCATTACTTGTTCCGAAGAAGCGGCTAAGGAATTGATTCGCATTTGTGCACCACGACGTTGCAAAGTCAATGCGATTGTTTTAAATGATGGAGATGACCCAACATTAGAAGCTCCTTCTTTAGAAGAAATCGACCATTTTTTAGAAATCGTTCGCAAAGCCGAAGTCCAAATAACTATACGTAACCCTCGTGGTAGAGACATTTTAGCTGCTTGCGGACAACTCGCCTATAACACACAACAAGGAAAAACCAATGCTGACACAGAACTTACCTGATTTTTGGGAATCCCTTTATAACAACAAAAAAGACTATTGGAATTCAGGGAAACCGACTCCTGCTCTTTTGGAATTTTTTGAACACCCTTCTTGCCCTAAAACAGGGAATGTTCTCATTCCTGGTGCTGGTGTTGGATTAGATGCAGAAGCCTGGGCTAATAAAGGACATAATGTTCTTGCTGTTGATTTTTGCCCAACATCTGTTGATGCTTTGGATAAAATTTCTAGATCAAATAAGAATTTCCGTTCTTTAGATTTAGATCTTTTTTCACTTTCACCAAAAGACCCAAAGAAAGGTGGCGAAACTTTCGACATCATTTATGATTATGGAACTTTTACAGCTATTCATCCGGGTCGTAGGGACGAATTCTTTGAAGTTTGCTACAAAATGATGAAAGATGACGCTCTTTTAATTCTCTTGCTTTACCCACTTTCAAATGCAAGTACAATGCAAGGTCCACCGCATGCGACTTCTGCGGGCGAATTGATGGCAAGACTTGATGGCATTTTTGAAATTGTAGAACGTATTCCTGTCAAAAATAGCTTGCCAGGCCGTGAAGGTAAAGAAGAATTCTGGTTATTAAAAAAGACACTTTAACTTGAAAAAAAGGAACTCTTATGTCCGAAGAACTTTGTCCCTGTGGTTCAGGAAAATCATACGCTGAATGTTGTGAAGGCATCATCAAAGGCGCGCGCTTAGCTGCTTCCCCTGAAGAATTGATGCGTTCCCGTTACACAGCTTACGCTAAACACGAAATCCGTTGGTTGAAAGATTCTCTTGAAGCTACACAACGCACTGATTTTGATGAACCTAGCGTTGAAGCATGGAGCCGTGAATCTGAATGGCTCGGCATTGAAATTCGCCAGACAAAAACCGAAGAAGAAAAAAATATCGGTTGGGTTGAATTCATTGCTCGCTTTAAACAAGGAAACGTCACTAGAAACCATCATGAATTAGGTGAATTCCATAAAGTCAATGGCGCTTGGTTCTTTTACGATGGTCGTGGTATAAAGCAAGAAACCGTAAAGAAAACCACTCCTGATGTTGGTCGTAACGATCCTTGCCCATGCGGTTCTGGTAAAAAATACAAGAAATGCTGCGGTCAATAATTTTGGCTTAAAGGGAAAAAATGACTTATAAAGTTTTCGTTGATGGACAAGAAGGTACAACAGGACTTCAAATTCATGAACGCCTCGCTAAGCGTAATGATATTGAAATCCTTGTTATAGATCCAGAAAAACGTAAAGAGCCTAGCGAAAGAGCTAAACTCATAAACGCTTCAGATATTACTTTTCTTTGTTTGCCAGATGTTGCTGCAAAAGAAAGTGTAAGTCTTTGTTCTAACACTTCTACCAAGATAATTGATGCTTCTACAGCGCACAGGACAAATCCTGAATTTGCTTACGGGCTTCCTGAATTATCTAATGTCCTTCGCGAAAAACTTAAAACAAGCACAAGAATTGCAAACCCTGGTTGTCACGCCACCGGGTTTCTCCTTGGCGTATCTCCTTTAAGACAAGTTGGCATTTTACCTTCTTCGTCTCGCCTTGCTTGCTATAGCATCACTGGTTATTCTGGTGGTGGGAAAAAGCTCATTGCCGAATACGAAGCCGAAGGCGCTCAAGTTTCAACTCCAGGAGCTTCTCTTAGTTTATTTGCTCCTTCTCCTTATGCTTTAGCTTTAAAACATAAGCACTTGCCCGAAATGAAACTTTATGCCGACTTAGAAAAAGCCCCTTTATTTAACCCGGTTCTTGGACCTTTTTATAAAGGCATGGCTGTTTCTGTAGCTTTATTTCCTGAAATGTTTACTAAAAAAGTTTCACCAAAAGACATTCAAGAAATTCTCGCTACTCATTATGAAAATTCTCGTTTTGTAAAAGTAATGCCTTATGCAGAAACTCCAGATTTACCGTCTGGCCGTCTTGATGCTACACTTTGTAATGACACAAACGAAGCTAAAGTTTATGTATTTGGTAACGAAGAATCTTTCCAAGTGACAACTATCATTGATAACCTTGGAAAAGGCGCAAGTGGAGCTGCAGTACAAAATATGAATATTGCTTTAGGACTTGCTGAAGACACAGGCCTTTAAGCAAATTGAAAGTTCGGAGTTTTTATGTTTCTAGATGAAAAAGTTATAGAAGTCCGCTCCGGAAAAGGTGGAGATGGCCTTTGCAGTTTTCGCCGTGAAAAATACGTTCCATTAGGTGGCCCTGATGGTGGTGATGGCGGTAAAGGGGCAAGTGTCATTTTAGAAGTCAATGAACAGTACACAACGCTCCTTGATATGGGGCACACAAAAATTTACAGAGCTCCAAATGGTCAACCCGGAGGCACAAACCGTTGTACAGGCGCTAGTGGCAAAGACCTTATTATTTCTGTTCCTTGCGGTACTTTAGTTAAAGATTCTCAAGGACACATTTTAGCCGATTTGACAGAACCGGGCCAGCGTTGGGTTGCTGCTCGTGGTGGTAAAGGCGGTCTTGGTAATTGTCATTTTGCTACCCCTACTTTGCAAGCCCCTCGTAAAACAATTCCTGGTCAACCTGGCGAAAAACGCGAATTATTTTTAGAATTAAAACTCATGGCTGATGTAGGGCTTGTCGGGTTTCCAAACGCGGGCAAATCTTCTTTGGTCAATAAAATTTCTAGCGGACGCCCGGCTATTGGTGACTACCCTTTTACCACTTTAGAACCGGTTCTTGGCATTGTAAGCGTTCACAATAAAAGCTTTGTTCTAGCCGATATTCCTGGCTTAATTGAAGGCGCAAGCGAAGGCCGTGGGCTTGGACATCAATTTTTAAAACACATTGAACGCACCCATTCTTTGCTTTTTGTAATTGATAGTTTCGAAGAAGATGCTTATCAAAAATTCCTTATTTTAAAACAAGAATTAAAAGAATTCCACCCAAAACTTGCCGAAAAGCCTTACGTTATCGCCCTTAACAAAGCAGACCTTGGCAACGAAGAGGCTTTAAAAACTTTTAAAGAAAATGGAGAAAACCCTATCGTTACTTCTGCTATCACAGGTGAAGGTTGTGAAACTCTAAAACTTGCTTTAGATAAATTGGTTATTCCAAAACAAAAAAAATCTTCTGGTTGGGCTAGTAAAAAGTAAAACAACTCTTTATTTTCTAAAAAAAATCAATAAAACTTTTAAGCCGACTTGTCTAAAGTTGGCTTTTTTTAGTAGCTATTTATCTAATTCTAATTCATTTTCAGATTACAAGTTTTCTATAAATTTTTATTTTTGCTCGCATGAAAAATTTTTATGTAACTACCCCAATTTATTATGTTAATGATGCCCCACACATTGGGCATTCCTACACAACTGTTTTAGCCGATGTTCTAACTCGCTTTCATAAAATTATCGGTTGCCAAACATTCTTTTTAACAGGCACCGACGAACACGGCCAAAAAGTCCAGCGTGCTGCGGCAGCAAGAGGCGTTTCTCCACAAGAACATGTTGACGAATACAATTTGCGATTCCGTAACTTGTGGGAAAAAATGGACATTCAATACGATTATTTCATCAGAACTACAGATGAAGACCACAAAAATTTTGTTCGTGAATGTTTGCAGAAACTTTTTGATAAAGGTGAAATTTATTCCAAAGAATATGAAGGTTGGTATTCTGTTGGTGAAGAACGTTTCTTTTCTGAAGATGAATTAGACGAAAACAAATGTGACCCTATAAGCCACCGCCCTGTTGAATGGCTTAAAGAAAAAAACTACTTCTTCAAAATGAGCAAATACCAACAACAGCTCATTGATTACATTCAAGAAAATCCTGATTGGATCGTTCCTGATTTTAGAAAAAATGAAATTCTTGGTTTTTTACGCCAACCATTAAATGACCTTTGCATAAGCCGTCCAAAAGCCCGGCTTTCTTGGGGGATTCCTCTTCCTTTTGACGAAGATTATGTGACTTATGTTTGGTTTGACGCGTTAATCAATTATGTGAGCGCTGTTAGAAATAAAACTTATCCAGATGGTTCCAAAATTTGGCCAGCGACTTATCACTTAATTGGAAAAGACATTTTAACAACACATAGTGTTTATTGGCCCACAATGCTTATGGCTTTAGACATACCGCTGCCTCAGCATATTCTTGCTCATGGCTGGTGGCTTGTCAACAATGACAAAATGAGTAAAACAACGGGTAATGTTGTAAACCCAATGGAATACATGGAAAAATATGGCGTTGATGCTTTCCGCTATTTCCTTGCCCGTGAAATGGTTGTGGGTCAAGATGGTAGCTTTAGTCACGATGCTTTTGTCCGCCGTATAAACAGCGACTTGGCAAATGATTTAGGAAACGTTTTAAACCGCGTTCATCGCCTTGTTTTAACAAACTTCGAAGGTAAACTTCCAAAGCCAACTGCTTTAGGAGATGCAGAAAACGAACTTATTGAAACAGCAAATCGCGTTCGCGAAAATGTTCTTGCTTGGATTCCACAAGTAAAGCTTTCTCAAGTGATTGAAGAAATCATGTCTCTTGTAAGAGCCATCAATCGTTACCTTGAAATCAAAGCTCCATGGAAACTTGCCAAAGATCCAAATGCAAAAGACGAACTTGCTACTGTTCTTTATATTTCAGCAGAAGCTGTTCGACTTTCTCTCTGTTTCTTGTGGCCAGTTATTCCGACTAAAGCCATTGAAGGCCTTGCTATGATTGGCTCTACTTTCACAGATGAAAAAGATTTGCGTTGGGGCGTTTTAGTTGGCGGAGAATCTTTTGGTGAAGGCAAGCCTCTTTTCCCAAGAATTGAAATGGAAAAGAAACCTGTTGAAGTTCAAAAGCCTAAACAAAATAAGCCTTTGACAAAAGAAGATGTACCAAGCGCAATGGATTTACGCGTTGCTAAAATCGTTTCTGTAGAAAATCATCCAGATGCTGATTCTCTTTATGTTTTAAAAGTAGATGCCGGAGAAACAGAACTTCGCACCATTTGTTCTGGCTTAAAAGCAAGCTATTCTGCTGAAGAATTGCAAGACAAATTGATTATTCTTTTCGCTAATTTAAAACCAGCTCCTTTGCGTGGTATTGTTAGCTACGGGATGCTTTTAGCTGGCGATTTAACCGAAGAAAAATGCGTTTTAGTTGCTCCACCAGAAGGTGCAAAACCTGGTGACAGAGCCTCTTTCAAAGGAATTACTCCTAGCGAAGAAACAAGAGAACTTAAACGCAAAGATTTTGAAAAAATTGAATTGTTCGCTAAAAATTCCGTTGTTTATGTAGGCGAATCTGCTTTAGAAGTAAACGGCAATTCTGTAACTTGTGCTATCCCTGACGGAGCAGGCATTCATTAATTCTTAAAATGAAAAAGCCAGAACTTCTGCTTCCTGTCGGTACAAGAGACATGCTCCTTTCAGCTATTGCAAATGGAGCAGATGCTGTTTACTTAGGGGCTCCTGGTTGGAACGCTCGTGGCAGGACAGAAGATTTTTCTTTTGACGAAGTCGAAGAAATGATTTCATTTGCAAGAATTCACGGTGTAAAAACTTACATCGCTATGAACATTCTTGTTTTTGAAAAAGAATTGCAAACGCTTCCCAGTTACTTATCAAAACTTATTTCATTACGCCCGGATGCTTTTATTATCCAAGATTTGGGGCTAGCTCGTTTAATTCGTGCTATCGCTCCGGAACAAGAAATTCACGCTTCGACCCAACAAACTATTGCAAGTGCCGAAGCAGCCAACTTTTTAAAGCCTCTTGGTTTTAATCGCGTTGTTCTTGCAAGAGAACTTTCTTTACGACAAATTCAAGACATTGCAAAAGCCACTGATTTAGAACTTGAAGTTTTTATTCATGGTGCTTTATGTGTTTCGTATTCTGGCCAATGTTTAACAAGTGAAAATTTTGGCGGTCGCTCGGGAAACCGCGGACAATGCGCGCAAAGTTGCAGACTCCCCTATAAAATGTTCATAGATGGCAAAGAAAAGCCTTTATCAAAAACGCCTTATCTCTTTAGCCCTCGCGACCTTTCGGCACTTTCTCTTTTAAGTGAATTAGAAAAAATCGGCATTGCTTCTTACAAAGTAGAAGGCCGTTTAAAAACACCAGAATACGTTGCCGCCGTTTCAAAAGCTTACCGCACAGTTATTGACAAAAAAGACACAACGCCTTTTATGCAATCTGCTTTAGAAACACTCTTTTCTCGCGGACTTTCTCCCGGATTTTTGAAAGGCGTAAACCATACAGAACTTGTTGAAGGCTCTTTTTCAAATCATCATGGTGAATTTTTAGGTTTAGTTGAAAAAGTTTCTAAAAACGCCATCTTTATCAAAACCCAAATCAAACCTTCTTTAGGCGATGGCATTTTCTTTGAACCAATCGGAATTGGTGGTAGGCTTTACGCAATAGAAACAGAAAAAAATTACCTAAAGCTCATTTTTAAAAACGATTTCCGTCTTGATAAAATAAAAACAGGCTTTTCGGTTTTCCGCAATGATTCGCCTACAATGGAAAAAGAATTAAAAAACACTTTTTCTATTCGCGACGCCACCCGGATAATTCCAATCAACATTCAGTTTCTAGCAAAAGAAAATACTCCAATTTCATTAACATTTACAGACAATGACAACCATTCAGTAACTGTTAAAGGAGAAATTCCCGAAAAAGCCTTACAACAAAATGCTCACCCAGAGCCCTTTATTTTAAAAGAAATTTCAGCACTTTCTGGCACTGCTTATTTTGTTCAAAACTCAGAAATTTCTTGTGAAAGCAATTTATACCTATCTCAAAAAGTTTTAAGAAAATTACGCCAACAAGCCGTTTTAGAACTTGACAAACTCCGAGCCCAAAAACTTCCGCTTATTAAAATTTCAAAAGAAGCTGGCATTGATTTCTTAAAGAAAGATTATTCAAAAGCAAGCACAAATACAATTTCAGAACTTTCTGTTTTAGTCAGAAATCCAGAACAAATTAATTTATTAAAAGGTCTTCCGCTTAAAACCGTTTATATGGATTTTGATTGGGGTGTAGATTACGAAAAACCGCTTGAAAAAATTCACCTTCTCGGTTTTGAAGCAGGTATTGCAACACTTCGAGTCCATAAACCAGGTGAAAATCATTATTTGAGAAAAATTGCAAAACTTGCTCCAGAAAAAGTTTTAGTCCGAAACACCGGAGCTCTTTCTCTTTTACGTGAAACGCCTCTTTATCTTGTTGGCGATTACAGTTTAAATTTATCGAATTCTATTGCCGCAGATTATTTACTTTCTTTAGGGTTACAAACATTTCACCCTTCTTTAGATTTAAATGCGAACGAACTTTTTGACCTTTTACAAAATATTGCACCAAATAAAGTTGAAATAGCTTTACACCAATATTTGCCTGCATTCCATTCTGAATATTGTGCTTTTGCCGCTTTTGGCGCAAAAGCAAAACGTTTCCCTGAATGCGATAAATTCTGTACAAAACACAAAGTGGAAATTCTTGATCACAAAGGGAAAAAACATTTCTTACAATCCGATTCTGAATGCCGTAACACTCTTTATTTAGGCACACCACGTTCTGCCTTAAGATTACTTCCAAAATTAAAAAATACAGGCATTACTCATTTCCGTTTAGAAATGCTTGATGACTCTCCAGAAATGGTTCGCCGAAAAATCGAAATTTACGCTTCTGCGTTAAACGGAACCTTGCCTTTACAAGAAGCCATCGGGCAAATTAATGCCGAAGAAAAATACGGTGTTTCCGAAGGCCAACTTTTCAACGATTCTATCTGGGAAGATAGAAAGAAATAAACATTTCTTTTAATAGAAAAAGTCGGAGCCAAAGGCTCCGACTTTAGATGTGTTCTATGGAGAGTCAACCTAAAGCAACTGCAGATAAATTCCGTTCTCTAGAATCTGCAATGCTAATTGTCAAATATCGAAAGTTACCGACTTGATCGTCGGTTTCCTCCTTCAAATCATCACTTAAACGAGTGATTTCATTACTATAAATTAACGAACCATTTTCATCAATACGAGTAGTTCTTAAAATACTACACTTAAAACTACGACCTCGGCGGTTTTTCATGCGCACAAGAAAAGTCTGGTTATCTAATCCTTCTTGAGTCATCAAGCGAAAAGTTTCCCAATCTTTTGGGTAACGATATAAATCGCAAATATAATGCCACATCGGTTCATCAAGCGCAAAGCCAAACATTTTGCAAAACTTCTTATTTGCATTTAAAATGCGGCCGGTTTCATTGATTTCGCAACGAGCCACTTTATCTTTTTTTTCACTTGACATTAGCGACCTCCATGTTTATAAAATCGAATAAATGCTCCCGTTTCATCAATAGGTTCTCTATAAAAACGTAAAGCATCTATGTCTAATAAAAGCGTTTCTTTTCCAATATAAATAGATTCTATTGAATTACCTATTTCAAAAACAGAAGTTTCTTTTTTAGCCATTAAAAAACCATTACGGAAAAGTTTCAAAGTTCCTTTATCAAAACTAGCAACTACATGCACCCATTCAAAAGTATCAATAAAAGAAGAATCTATAACTGCGTTTTCACAATTAAAATCTTTACCTTCTCCATCGGCAACAAAAAATGCTAAAGATGGTGCTGTTACAGAACAAACTCCTTGAATCAAAGCTAAACTAAACACACTATTATCTGTGTTGCCTCCAAAACCAACTTTTCCAACAATATTTTTCCGATATTCTTTTTCTACAGGAATATCTTTTAAACGCACCCAAGTTTCAACACTAAAAGTTTGTGTTCTATTAAAAATTCCAGAATCCATTTCTAACACAGCAAAACCTGTAGAATCTTTTAAAGCTAAAGATTTATTTTCCACACCAGAAACAAATTCAGTATTTCCATAAACAAAAAATGGCAATTCTTTTTCGCGGACATTGGCGATAGAAACTCTTTGGCTAATTGAATCACTACGATTAAAATTCCAATACCCCAACAAATTTCTTTCTGTCGCAAAAGGTAAAATCCAAACAGAATCTTGTGTTTGTCGAGAAGAAATTTCTAAAGAACTCAAAGAATCTAAAGGTATTCCATCTGGGTAAGGACCATAGAAAAGCGAATCACTAATGCGATAATACACATTTTCAAATTCCGTTGTACTTGGTGATTTAAGATTTAAAACATAGTTCCCGCGAGGAAGATTTTCAAATTCTAAAACACCATTTTCGCCGACTGTTGATTTTACATTTGTTCCTGGTAATGAAACCACAACGCCTTCTGCACTAGAAGAATCTGCAAACAATACGCGCACACTTATATCAAAACCTTTTAACAACTTTGCTGAAATTTCAACATCTTCGCCAGAAATACGCACCAATTCATAGAAAGATGAATTCTTTTCTGTTGCAGAAAGTGCATAAATACCATACGGTAAATCCATACGAAAACGGCCCGAAGAATCTGAAACACAAGTCACTTCAAATGAAGTTGAAAGAGAACGAGCTAAAACAGAAACACCAGAAGCCATGCCAGAACTATTTTCAAGAACTCCAGCAAGTGTATTAGTTTCTTCGCTAACACCGCCAGCAAAGCGTTCTTCTGAACAACCAAGCAAAAAGCTTAAAAAGCAAAATAAAAGAAGTCTAATTTTCATTTGACTTTCTCCTATTTGCTTTAGTCAACGGGAAAAACTGCAAATTCATTCTATAAACGCGTTCTTCGCCTTCTGATTCCATAGCTATTGCCGCTAAACGACGCCTGAAGGCTGCGGTTTCTTCGACAATTCGTTGGTAAGCATTTTTAGAAATGCCCATTGTTAAACCAGAGACATCGCGTTCTGAAGGTTCTACATTTTCTAAAGCTTTTAATGCAAGTTCTCCCATCTGGTGGTGCATATTGCGAATAGCTAATTTCCCTGGCTCTAAAATCCCTGTTGAAACCGATTTTTCAACCACCGAAAATTTTCCATTTTGTTCTTTTAAAAAACCTGTCTGCAATAAAACTGAAAGAGCCTTACGCACTTCAGCAGCAGAAGTTTCTTCAACAAAAAGGTTAGCCAATTCTACTGGCTTTGCAGAAGGCAAAACAGAAACCAATTCTCTTAAAACCGGATGACGCCAAGAAGCATAATAATCGTATTGTTCTTCACCTACTAAATGGAAAGAATTTTCTTTGGCTAAACACCTAAGTTCTTTCCAGAAAGTTTCACGCTTTTTAGAATCTTTTTCTTGTTCATAGCGAACAAGAGCTCTAAAATATTGCAAATCCACACCAACTAAACCAATCGCCGAAGCGACACGCTCAACCCCTAATTCACTCAGATTTGCCTTAGCATCGCAAACCAATTTCAAAAAAACAGGAGAAGAATACCCCGCTATTTTGGCAAAATCTCGCCAAGTGAAACCGAATTCATGGCGTTCCTTGTAATAATCCAAAAGGAACGTCCGAAAAGAAGAATATTCTAAAATCGGTTTCATACCTATAATATAGACATTTTTTCATTCAAAAACAACTTTTTTAAGATACAAAATATCATTTTTTCTTTTATTCTAATGAATTTATTTGAAATTCTACCTTAAAACAAAAATTTTTTATGATACAAGCATATAAAGCCAATTAAAATAAAACCCTGAAAACAAAAACTCCTGGAACATTCGTTCCAGGAGTTTTATTTCCTAATCTTTGAAGCTTAAATTATTCTTCTTCAGTATAGGTTGCAATACACTGTTCTTCAGTACCTTCTGGGGTAGCTGGGTGCATTTCAATACGACGGTTTTCTTCACGGCCGTCAGCAGTCTTGTTACTTGCAATAGGAGCTTCAGAACCGCAACCAATTGCTTTTACACGACTCTTAGCAATGCCTTGAGAAATGAGATACTTCATAACAGATTCAGCACGCTGTAAGGAAAGTTTCTTGTTTTTCTTAGCGTTACCAGTATTATCGGTATGGCCTTGAATAACAATGTTCGTTCCTTCGTTTTCAGGCAACTTGAGTTCACGAATAGTTCCCTTCAATGCCTTCTTAGCGTTAGAATTCAAGACAGATTTACCACTTGCGAAAGTAACTCCATCAAGTTTCATCACTTTAAGCTTGATTTCGCAACCATTGTTGTTCTTGTCACCAGCTTCAAGTGGGCAGTTATCCACGCCAATACATACATCTTGGAACTTAGAACTCATCTTCTTCTGAGTTACCCATGGATCGCAGACGCCGTCTTTATCGGTATCTGGGTCATCAAGTGGGCAGCCATTGTTGTCCTTATCACCAGCATCGTATGGGCACTTGTCAAAGCCAGAGCAAACTTCAAGATACTTGTCTTGCATTTTCTTTTCTGTTACCCAAGCATCGCAAATTCCGTCTTTATCACCATCTGGGTCATCGAGTTTACAACCGTGGTTTTCAACTGAACCAGAATCAAGTGGGCACTTATCGAGGCCAGAGCAAACTTCTGCAAACTGGTCAAGAACTTTCTGTTGTGTTACCCAAGCATCGCAAACACCATCTTTATCTGGGTCTGGGTCTTCAGCTGGGCAACCATCAGTAAAGAGCGGACCATATTCATACGGACACTTGTCAAGACCTTTACAAGACTTAGTTACATAAGGGTCATTCAAAGTAGCAGCATTTTCAAAGAAGTAACCCATCTTCTTAGCTGTTACCCATTCATCACAAAGACCGTCACCATCGGTATCTGGATCTGGCCATGGACAACCCTTGTTAGCATCTGGACCAGCTTCACCAGGGCAGTTATCATAACCCTTACATACTTTAGCAAAGTCATTCAAACGGTTTTTCTGAGAAACCCAAGGATCACACATTCCGTCGCCATCCGCATCTGGATTGTCTTCTGGGCAACCCATGTTGGTTTCTGGACCAGGTTGTGCTGGGCAGTTATCAATGCCACCGCAAATATCACTGAAGTGATCTTGGTAATTTTTCTGAGCAACCCAAGCATCGCAAACACCATCTTTATCAGCATCTGGATCATCAAGTGGGCAACCATCTTCACCTTCACCAGCTTCGTTCGGGCAATTATCAATACCTTCACAAATAGAAGCAAATTCACCAAACAAGCCTTTTTCAGCAACCCAAGCATCGCAAATACCATCTTCGTCTAAGTCAGGATTAGACCATGGGCAACCATCGTTTTGAGGAGAACCGGCTTCTTCAGGACATTTATCATTTTCATCTGGAACGGTATCACCATCACGGTCTGGGTCAATAAGGAAACCAGACCAAGTAATTCCGCCAAAGCCAGAAGCACTTGCACCAATGCGACCATTATAAGCCCAAGAATCATGACCAAAAGCACCAGTCATTGGAGCATACTTATCGCCACCAATGTAGAAGTGCCCACCAACCTGGAGGTCAAGATGGCTACCAATATGGAATACAAGACCAACAGAAGCTTCAGAAAGATCTAAGTAATCTTTCACCTTACCATCTGGGATATCCATATAGTATTCACCAAAGATGGAGACCACTGGTAGAGGATAGAGTTCCACCCCAGCACTGAAATGGTAGAAACGGTTATAACCATCACCTTCAAGAGGCATACGATAACCACCATTCAAGTGAACAAGAAGTGGTGCGGCATCAATTTTACGCAAGTCCATTGTTGCAGCAAGCACTGCACGGAACAATGTTTGACGATGACCGAAAGTATAAGCAGAACCCTTTTCCACATTGTAATAATCAGGTTCTCTGAGCCAAATACCACGTTCATCTGTATTAGCAGTACCAAAATCACCACCAAGAATTAAAGCAATATCAAAAAGTTGATCTTCTGGAAGTGGTGCTCTTAATTTCAAGTTCGCACGAAGGTTTCCCAAACCGCCCTTCTTTGATGCGTCAGCATGCTTGAAAGTTTGTTGATCATAAAAGACTGGCAACATAACAGCCAAGTCCACAATTTCAAACATACCAAATGACATGCCAATGTAACCGCTGAGACCTAAGTATTTATCTCTTTGCGCATCTGGAGTCGGAACTCGTTCTCCTGTAGTTACATTCTGAAATTCACCGCTGATAATACCACCATCATTGTTGATATCACCAAGGACGGAAATCCCGAGTTGCCCATGCTTCATAGACTTTGCAGAATGGGTCTTATTGACACCTAAAAGACCTGTCTTATTCATTGTTTCATGAGCAAAAGCCATAGAAACCGATAAGCCAAGAACAGCTAGGCACTTAATGTATTTATTCATTGGTTCTCCTTCGTACCAATTTTAAAATCGGTTATTACAATATGGAACAATCTAATATAAAATATACCTATTTTCATAAAATTTGTAGGAAACTCTTTTCTTTTTAAATACCTTTTTGTATACAAATCACAAATAGTTGTTTCTTTTTTAAAATTATTTTTTGCAAATTCTCGATAAATAACCTGGGTAAAAAATCCTTTACAGAAAACTTTCCCCATTTTTCTTTTTTTTAAATTCCTTTTTCAAAAATATAAGGGTATTCTCGCC
Source organism: Fibrobacteraceae bacterium (assembly GCA_017631885.1). GTDB lineage: Bacteria > Fibrobacterota > Fibrobacteria > Fibrobacterales > Fibrobacteraceae > UBA1765. The sequence goes on along the minus strand of JAGBSH010000013.1, from coordinate 35,868 downwards.
TGATACTTTTATAACCAGAAGCCCCTATTACAAGATGATCTAATACAGTTATTCCAAGAAGTTCTCCTGCTCTACAAAGTGTTGTTGTCACTTGAATATCTTCTGAACTAGGCTTTAACGAAGAAGACGGGTGATTGTGAGCAAATAAAACGGAAACAGCTCCATCTTCAATAGCTTTTATAAAAGCTTCTCGTGGGTGAATGGGTGTTTGTGTTGCCGTGCCACGAGTTAAAACATGAGTTTTCAAAACCTTATTTGCCGAATTCAAAGAAATCATTGCAAAAACTTCTTGTTTTTCATATTTCATAAAAGAAAAGCGCCTGACTGATTCTTCGGGCGTACAAATTGCCTGCGAATTTGTAGCTATCAAAAATCTCGCTGAAAGTTCTAAACAAGCTACAATTTGACAAGCTTTAGCAAAACCTAACCCTTTAATTTTTGATATTTCTTCTACCGTAGGCAAACGCACTGATTTTTCTAAAAAATGACTTACTTCCAAAGCTAATTCCAAAACATCTTTGCCTCGAATTCCACGTCCTAAAATAATTGCCAAAAGTTCTTCTTTATTTAAATAAGACGCACCTTGTTGTAACAATTTTTCTCTTGGCAAAATCCCTGTTTCTTTTAAATTCACATTTTCTCCTTTAATTTTTAGTTAAACATATTTTTAGAAAAACACTTATATGCCCTTCTACTTATCTATAACGCTTAACAAAAGAAAAAAGTGACAAAAAAAATTATTTTTCTTCTATGAAAAAAATTCTTCTCATTTTTTTGACTTTTATTCTTGTTTTATTTAGTATTTCTTTTCTTAAAAAGAAATCCGAAGAAAAAGCTTTATTTCAAAAACAAGAACAACTCGTTCAAGAAACAAATAACTGCTTAAAACAAAGCGATTGGATTTGTGCCGAAAAAAATATCCGCACTTTACTCAAAGAAGAACCTAATGATACCAATCTCCAATTACACCTTGCCGGCATTCTTTTAGAGCAAGGAAAATACACTGAATGCAAAGAATATATTGCGACATTTTCTTTTAATTCAGAAACTGCTAAAATCATTGAACAAAAAGCAGAACAACTTTTAAAAGAAAGTCACGAGCTTTCTTCAGAAGATTCAAGACATTTTAGGCTGGAATTTGATTCTTCTCCTTCTAAAACCGATATTTATGAAGCCTTAACCGTTTTAGAAGTCGCTTATGATTCACTTTGCCGGCTTTTTAATTTTTATCCAGAAGAAAGAATCCATCTTGTGTTGTACCAATCTAAAGAATTTCAAGGAAGTGCGAATAGACCTGAATGGGTGGGTGCTATTTTTGATGGAAAGTTGCGCGTTTCTTTAAATGTTATGCAATACCGAGAACTTTACCGTCCTATGTTACTTCACGAATTAACTCACGCATTTGTCCATTCTATTTCTCGAGCAAATATTCCTCTTTGGTTAAATGAAGGGATTGCACAAACTGTTGATGGAAGTTCTTTAGAACCATTTCCTCAAGGGAATATTTCCTCAATACAAACTTTAAGAGAATCTTTTATCAAAGAAAAAAACACAGAAAACGCGAAAAAACTTTATTGGTATTCGCTTGCTATGGTAAAGAAAATTCTTGAAAAAGTTCCTTTTGAAAATCTTAAAAATATCATTCAAGAAACAGGCAAAAACGGCATTGAAAAAGCTTTAGAAAAATATGGTTTGTCAGAAACAGAACTTTTAAATGAAGTTTCTAAAATGCGCTAATTACAAGACTTCTTTTAAAAAATCATTGTAATCATAAATGTAATCGGATTCGTCATAATGCTCTGAAGCAAGAACCATACAAACTGCACCCGAAGAAAAATTTTCAATTTCTCGCCAAATCATAGTTGGAATATAAAGCCCTTTATAAGAGCGATTTAATGAAAACTTCTGCCGGGTTTTACCATTATCTAAAACAACATCAAAACTACCACTAGCAGCAATAATTAACTGCCTCAAATTTTTGTGGGCATGCCCACCACGAGTAGCTCCACCAGGGACGTCATATAAATAATAAAGCCGTTTTATATCAAAAGGGACCAAATCACCACCTTCCACAACGCTCAAGTTTCCGCGTTGGTCGTGAACGATTGGAATATCAATAATCTGCGGTTCATTCCAGTTAATTTCTTGTTTCATTTTTATTTTCCTAAAACGGTTTCAACAGCTTTTTGTAAAGCACTTTCCGAGCGAACGCCATGCCATACTTTTAGAATATAACCATTTTCATCTAACAAAATCAATGTAGGTACCGAACGAATATTATAATGGCTCCACATTTTTTGCCCCACATCTTGATAAAGTGGATAAGGTGAAACAAATTTCTGCTGGAACTTATTTAAAACATCTGTTGTTTCAGAAGAAACCCCTATAATTTCAAGGCCGTTTCCACTATGTTTTTTATAAAGCCTGTCTAACATCGGGAGCGTATTTCTACAAGGCCCACACCATGTTGCCCAAAAATCTAAAAGCGTTGCTTTAGGTTTTGCTTTTCTTTTTTCTCCATTGGCATAAAAATTTTTTCCAAATTCCAATGCTTTACTACCAATAGCAGAACCCATTAATGCTGAAATATCATCAGGGCGCTTTGTCATTGCAACCTGCACTTTCTTTTCTTTACCATTTCGTCGAAAAGTAATCTGGATTTTATCACCGACTTTTTTTCCTTGAAACGCTAACTTTAAATCTTCATTATCTTTTAAAATTTTCCCGTTTATTTTTTCAATTATATCTCCAGCTTCTAGACCAGCACGAATCGCATCCGAAGTCGGGTGAACACCTCGGACCAAAAGTTCTAACTTGTCTGGGTATGCTTGTTTGTTAAAAGAAACACCAAGCCAAGGATTGGCATAAAGAGAACTTGCAAAAAAGAAAAAACAAAAAATTATTTTAGAAAAAGAGAATACCTGTTTTAACATAAAGTACCATGTGTGATTCTTGTAAAGAATACGCATTTATTTTTTTTGCTAAAGGTTCGCCGAGTAAATAACTACCGCCGATACTAAAACGCAAAACAAATGGCGCTTTTGAAATCAATTTCAAATCTTTGCCATAAGCCAAAGAAATTTTTGGAACAAAATAATTTTCATTTAACTTATCAAAATAAGAAAAAGCAAAACCAACTTTTAAAAAATCTTCTGAAAGATTCGAAAAAGAATTAAACATATAAAAGCGGTAATCTAGCCCAACATCCCATTGGGTATCGGGAAACACGAAACTAGTATATAAACCAAACGCATGCTTTTCTAAAAAACGATATTGAACGTTTCCTTCAAGTAAAGCTTCAACCCCTTTTAAATAATAAACACCACCAATATGGCCCCCGAAATAAAATGGAGAAATTGGTTGCTCTGGAGTTTCCGGCGCTTCCATTTCTAAAAAAAAGCCCGAAGCCATTACCTGAAATGGCAACAATAAAAAGAACAAAAAAGTTTTAAAAAAAGAATTTTGCTTTTTAATAAGCCACATCGTAATCTCGCAAAGACTTATAACCGTTTCCTTGCAAAGCGGCTAAAAGTTCTCGGCGCATAGCATGAGCTGCCATCCAACGGAAAGCCACTACAGAATAACATTGCACAGCGCAAACACCTAACTGCAAAAGATCAAAAATTTTATAACCGTGATCTATACCACCACAGGCCATCACTTTTAAATGCGGGTAATTTTTACGGACAAAAGCTACATTCTGGAACATATTTTCATAAAGAGGGCGCCCAGAAAGACCGCCTTTATCGCCGTCAGCTCTTAATGTTGTCAAAGAATCCCAAGTTGCATTTACCGGTAAAGATTCCATTTTTGCCGTTGGGTATGTATTCCCAAGAACTACCCCATTCACACCATACCTAGAAACCACATCTAAAAGTGTCTGTAAACCACTCAAAGACAAATCAGGACTAAGCTTAGCAAAAACAGCTTTACGCACACCAAGAGTATTTCTCAAGTGCATAATTTCAGAAAAAATAGTTTCAAAAAAACGCGTATCTAAATCTAAACGATTCTCTCCGGTATTTGGGCAACTCACATTAATTTCAATATAATCCCCGGCCTTATAAGCTCTAGTAAAACAATCTAAAATATCCTGGATTTTATCATTTTCATCTGTTAACCCTGGAGTTTCAGCTACAGAAACACCAACACAAAGCCCTTTTTTATGCGCATGAATCAATTGTTCATCCACTCGCTTTGCAATAACATCTACGCCTTCATTATTTAAGCCCATGCTATTGTGAATAGCTCTATCTTCTTCAAGAAACCCTATCCTGGGTTTATGAGTATTACCTTCACGTTTGTTTCTTGTTGCCGTCCCGACTGTAATACCGCCAAAACCTAAATTGGCATAATCTGCAATTCGTTTTGCCGTTTTATTCGCGCCAGCTGCAAGTATAATCGGGTTTCCAAAATAAAGAGAATTACTGTGATCAGCAAAACTCACTACGCGTTGCAAAGAATTAGAAAGATTGGCTTTTGCTCCGAAAAACGGAATATAAGGAGCATAACGAGCTACATGTTTTAAACTATCGTGACGAAACTCTGGCGAATTGTGAAAAATTCGACGAATCAAAGCAAGCAATTTATCGCCTTGCGATAAAGTATAATCATAATCTACACAAGAAAAAATCATAGCAATAAATTAGTAAAAAGAATGTTTCTTAAAAAATCAATATTCTTCAAGTGGGTCAAAATACACTATTTTAGCAGCAGAAAGTTTTTGTTCACCATCAAAGCGATAAGCAGCTAACTTTCCTCTGCGATAACGAGAGGCTACGCTAAAATCCAAACAACAAACATTTTCTCTAAATAAATAGGGAGAACCTTCTAACCAATAATGTCCAAAAAATACGGGCCGTTCATTTTCACCATAAAATTTCCTTTGCCGGACAGATTCCGGAACAGGAGCTTCTGGCAATTTAATACCTGGTTGTAAAGAAAGTTCATCTAATGAAGCCAACAATGGATTTTTCCACCAAGTAATTCTTGTTTTATAACGCAAAACATTTTCACTATCTCTAAATGTTATGCCTTCAGGAAGTTCCATTTCTGGGCCTTTCAATAACATATCAACCGGTAAAAATAAATCGCCCGCTTCATCTAGTGCTCTATGCAAAATATTTTCATCTGATAAATTATGAACACCTGCTTTCTTTAGCATTTCTAAGCATTCTAAATCAGCACAAGCATGCATTGCCCTGAATTTTTCTGTTTCTAAATAAAGCGGTAACGTTTTAAAAAATTCAAGCATTTCTTCGAATTCCGCTTTTCCTTTACCGCCGTTTGCCGTGTGAAACGAAGTTATCGTTTCTGCATGAATCATCACTTTATTAAAAGAATGTTCTCTATAATAAAAGTCTTTCTCTGGTTTTAATTCACGACGCTTTGTCCAAAAAGCAAGTGCGTTCAATTCATGGTTTCCAAGTAAAGCGATAGCATTTTCTGCTTCTACCATTGAACGCACCAAACGATAAACTGCTTTAGAATCCGGACCTCTATCTATATAGTCACCAAGAAAAATAACTTGCCTACCTTCTGGGTGAAAAAATCCGGTTTTACTTTCTTTATACCCCATTTTCAATAGTAAACGAGAAAGGCATTCTACATGCCCATGGATATCACCAATAAAATCAAGCCCAGAAGAAAGTTGCATAACTTGAATATACAATCAAAAACACTTAAAATTCGCAAAGAGATTGTGTAAAGAAATGTTTACTCTAATGCCGTACACACTCAATTTTTATTCAATCCGCAAAAAATTAAATATGAAACTTTTTAATTTCTAAAAAGCATCCACAAAAAAATCTCCCTTTCGGGAGATTTTTGATTTTACTTTTTGCCTAAGTTCACCGAAATGTGAATATCTTGCAATTGCTGCAAATCCACTTCACTTGGGCTCTGGTCCATTGGACTAGAAGCACTTGTGTTTTTCGGGAATGCGATAAAGTCACGAATAGATTCTTGACCTTCCATTGTAGCTACAATACGGTCTAAACCAAAAGCAAGACCGCCATGTGGAGGAGCGCCGAACTTAAACGCATCTACAAAGAAGCCAAACTTTTCTTGAACTTGTTCTTCTGTTAAGCCAAGCAAGCGGAAAACCTTTTCTTGAACTTCTGGATTATGAATACGGATAGAACCACCACCGATTTCAACACCATTTAAAACAAGGTCATAAGCCTGAGCTTTACAATCCTTTAAATTACCAGAAAGCATCATTTCCAAATGTTCTGGCATAGGACTTGTAAATGGGTGGTGCATTGCCATGTAGCGGCCTTCTGTTTCGCTGTATTCAAACATTGGGAATTCAGTAATCCATACAAATTCACGACGGTTTGGATCTAAAAGACCTTTAATGCGAGCAATTTCTAAACGAAGTTGTCCCATTGCAGTTGCAGCTGTTTTTTCTGGGCCAGCAATAAAGAACATCATGTCGCCATTTTCAGCATGAACGGCATCACGCAAAGCATTGAGTTGTTCTGTAGTAAAGAACTTACCTACTTGTGTTTCCACTTCATTGTTTTCTTTTACGCGCATCCAGACAAGGCCTTTAGCGCCATAACGACCGACATAATTAGTCAAATCATCAATTTGCTTGCGAGTAAAATCTAAGCAACCTTTAGCAGCAATACCGCGGATTTTACCACCAGCATTTACCACATTTTTAAATACGCCAAATTCACTTTGAGCGCCAATTTCAGAAACATCATGAATTTCCAAATCAAAGCGTAAGTCTGGTTTATCGGAACCATATTTTAACATAGCTTCAGCATACTGCATACGGCGGATGTTTTTAGGTGGTTCAAAGTTCCAAACCTTACCAAGAACTTCTGTAACAAACTTATCGAAAAGTCCCATCACATCGTCTTGTTCTACAAAAGACATTTCAACGTCAATTTGAGTAAATTCTGGTTGGCGGTCTGCACGCAAATCTTCATCGCGGAAACACTTTGCCACTTGGAAATAACGATCCATGCCTGCAATCATCAAAAGCTGCTTATACTGTTGCGGGCTTTGAGGCAAAGCATAGAACTTACCAGCGTTCACACGGCTTGGGACCAAGTAATCGCGAGCACCTTCTGGCGTACTTTTACAAAGAACTGGGGTTTCTACGTTTTCAAATTCATTATCATAAAAGAACGCATAAACTTCTTTCAAGAACTTGCTTTTCAAAATCAAATTCTTCTGAATCCATGGGCGACGAAGATCCAAATAACGATAACGCAAACGCAAATCATCATTTTCTTTACATTCTTCCTTCGGGTCATTGATAGCAAGCGGAGGGTTTTCTGACGCATTCAAAATTTCGATTTCGTCAATTTTCACATCAATCTGGCCTGTAGCAAGCTTATCGTTTGTCATGCCTTCTGGGCGTTTTTGAACTTCGCCACAAACGGTAATCACATATTCGTTGCGAAGCTGGTCAGCAATTTTATGAACTTCAGCATTACGTTCTGGGTCAAACACCACTTGAGTCTTGCCATACTTATCACGCAAATCGACAAAAATAACGCCACCTAAATCACGACGACGGTCAACCCAACCTGAAAGAGTAACTTTTTCACCCACATTTTCTAAGCGCAAAGCGCCACAATTGTGCGTACGTTTCTTCATAACAGAAAACCTCAAAATAAAATTTGCGTCCGAAATATAGAAAAGATTGAATTTTCAAAAAAAAGAGAAAACATTCTTTTCTATAAAAAACCTTTAAAATCAACTATTCTGGCTTTTTAAAAAAGCAACTTCTAGCTCCTGTGTGGCAAGCCACCTGCGGTCCTTGCATTTTTACCTTGAATAATAAGGCATCGCTATCACAATCAGCAGCCCATTGCACAACAGTCATTACATTGCCGCTCGTATCGCCTTTATGCCAATACTCTTTACGGCTTCTACTCCAAAAAACCATTTCCCCACATTCATGAGTGCGGCGTAAAGCCTCTTTATCCATCCAAGCCATCATCAGCACATCGCCTTTTTCGGCATCTTGAACAATCGCTGGTGCTAGTTTTACGCCATCAAATTCTACATCAAACTTTATCTCTTTAATAAGTTCTTCAAAGTTCACAATCAACCTCTCACTTGTCCATTGCCACGCAAAATCCACTTGTAAGTGCAAAGACTTTCAACACCCATTGGGCCACGAGCGTGAAGTTTATCCGTTGAAATCCCGACTTCTGCGCCAAGACCATATTCTCCACCATCGGCAAAACGCGTGCTAGCATTCACCATCACACTAGAGGAATCTACATTTTGAACAAAATAATCTTGAACAGAAACATCTTCAGCGACAACCGCTTCTGTATGGCGACTTGAATACTTTTCAATATGTTCGCAAGCCTGCTCTACGGAATCTACAAAACGAACGCTCGCTTTTAACGCTAAATATTCTGTCCGATAATTCGATTCGTCACCAATATCAAGAACGCCCGGCACGCGCGCACATGCATAAGCATCGCCAAAAAGTTCAACACCTTTTTCTTGAAGAGAACTTACAATGCGATTCACATTTTCATCAGAAAGTTCCTTATGCAACAAAAGGCATTCCATTGCATTACAAACACCTGTTCTCTGGGTTTTAGCATTCATTACAATCGAAAGTGCTTTTTCCATATCAGCAGACTTATCTATATAAACATGGCAAATCCCGTTAAAATGTTTAATTACAGGGATTTTACTCTGTTCAACAACTGCCCGAATCAAGCGTTCTCCGCCACGCGGAATCACCAAATCAATTTCATCATTCTTTTGCAGTAAAAGCGAAACTAAAGCATGGTCTGGATTTTCAACTAGCTGAACCGCATTTTCATCAACATCATTTTCACGAAGTGCCATTCTAAAAATTTCAGCCAAGATACTAGAAGAATAAATAGATTCTTTACCGCCGCGCAAAATAACAGCATTCCCTGCCTTAAAGCAAAGAGCCGCTCCATCAATCGTCACATTCGGGCGACTTTCATAAATAAAGAAAACAGAACCAATAGGAACAGCCACACGAGAAATATCGATTCCATTAGCAAGAGTTCTTTTTTCAAGCACCTTACCAATTGGAGTAGGAAACTCCGCAATCTCTTCAACTCCACAAGCCATTGCTTCTAACCTAGCTTCATTCAAAGTCAGGCGATCTAGCATAGCATCTGAAATTTTCCCTTTGTTATTTTCTAAATCCAAGCGATTCTTTTCAAAAATTTCAGATTTCTTTTCACGCAAAAGTTCTGCGGTTCGAAGAAGAACAGCCTTTCTAGAATTTTCAGACAAAGTCCGCAAATTCCCGGAAGCACTCCTTGCCTGACTAGCCAAAACATCCGCTAAATTCTGTAATGAATCCATAAAAGTTCCTTTTAAAATTTCAATTTTTACCAAGACAATCCAGCACTTGCTTCTAAACGGTAGCCTTCATAATCTTTGCGATATAACATTGCCGCCATTCTAGCCCAAAGAAAACTCGTTGGGAAAACAGACAATTCAACCCCAAGTTCTAAATATTTTTTTGTCGTTAAATCATTTAAAAATTCCTTATCAATAGGAGAATCCGGCATGTGAATATCAAAGAAAGAAGAACCAAAAGCAGAATCTTTAGCCACACTAGAAGCATGAAGTTTAAATGCAAGAATTTTCCATTCTAACAAAAGCGAAGAATATATTTCACTAGCATTTGGTCCAAGATCGCTTCCTAAACCTTCTCCGTAGCTTGTGTAATTATAACCACTCCCTTTATGGTGAGAATAAACCCACGGTTCAATACGAGTATATTCTAAATTCCAAGTAAGAAAAAAATTCCCAAGTCGTTGCTTTGTCAAAACCCCGACACTAGAAGCCCATTTATTCCCCCACCAAGAATCATCAAACATATCCGTTGGTGACTTCATATCATCCCAAAGAAGTTCACCATAAAACTCCCAATTCCTTAACGTTTTAACGCTTAAATCAAACGCCAAAGCGTTATTATCCTTATCTCCATGAAAATGTTCTTCAAACGCATACGGGATAAAAGGAATCACATAACTCCATTCAAACTCACGCCCAGTACTATCCCCATCATGATTTAGGTTTGAACCAGCTGGTTCTGTAGTAGAACCATACAAAATAACTTCAGAAAGTCCGAATTGAATATCAAAAGGCAAATCAAATTCAAGCCTATGGGTATGCATATACTTACCCAAATCTTTTTCGTGATAAAGTTTTGCCGCATACTGGCTATAACTCAAAGGCCCAACTTTAAACTCGTAACCAAAATAAGGTGTTGGTGCCGGAATCTGCAAACGGAAACTAGAATCTTGCCAAGGTCTGAAACGCGACTCATCGCCACGCAAAATCACATGATTCCTTTTAGCCACTCCCACCTGCAAATAATCAATACCAGCCATTAAAGACACAAACGGCAAATCATATTTCATTGACAAGCGGAAAATATCCCAAGTTCTATTTGAACCAGACTGTCTATTATAAGGAAACCCGTCATAAGGGTCATAAAAATGCGGCGGAATATCTCGATTCGTTTTATCGTTCGCTACTTGAATCAAACCATTAAAAGTAAAATCCGAACCAAGTTTTCCAAGATAACGCAAACGCCCAACAAATTCATTATCCACATGCGTATCTGCATTTTCAAAAGAAGTCACCGAAACAGAATCATAAGCTGTTACCCGAAAAGCAATAAAACTCAAGCCACTTGAATCTGCAATCCGAAAATGCCCCTGCTCTCTTTCCAAATGAGCATAGCCATAACCAAAACAAAACAAAAGAAAAACAAACCAAAAAGGCAAAAACTTCATAAAAAATTCCAAAGTTCACCCGAACTCCCGCTAAAATATAGGAAAATTAAAAAGGGAGAAGTTTCTCCCTGGTTCGCACTCCGTTGCTCTCCACCCTCTCCCCTAGGGGTAAAAGCCCCTAAAACCCCACAAGCGAGAGTCGCGGCAGATGCAAACTTGTTTGCAATCTGACATGACCGAGCGAAATGGGTTTCTGTAAAACTTAAGCAAGCGAGAGCAGCGACAACCGCACTTGTGCGTGTTGGCATTGCCGAGCGCAGAGGGTTTCTGTAAAACCCCACAAGCGAGCGTCGCGGCAGATGCAAACTTGTTTGCAATCTGACATGACCGAGCGAAATGGGTTTCTTCAACACCCCACAAGCGAGAGTCGCGGAAAAACAACTTGTCATGGCGAGGAGTCTTTTAAGACGACGCGGCCATCTGTTAGCAACTTGTCATCGTGAGTAGATTGCCGCGCCGTGCATTCAGCACGTCTCGCAATGACATGAAGCTTGTGGCAAGTGTAGGGTTGTCATGGCGAGAGGCCTTGTGCCTCATGGCCATCTTGGCTTTTGTCATTACGAGCGTAGCGAAGTAATCCAAAATAAGTTTTGCTAGCAAGTAGATTGCTTCACTCACTACGTTTCTTCGCGAGTGACAAAAACCGAGCGCTAGTTCGCAGCGCAATAACAAGTGGCGCGTGGCATGAGCTTTCTATCCTCCCCCCCCCAAAAAAAATACCACATTTCAATGTCATCTCTTTTATTCTTTAATGGTTTTTCAAAAAACATTTCAATAATTTTTCTCGTTGTCCATAAACAACGAAAAAAATCATTTTTCCTGAAAAATCCAAAAATAATCCAATGAATGAACTAAATTCCTTCAGGTACTTTCAACATATTTGACAAGTATGAATGAGGATTGTATGGGTAAAATTTTTAGCATTCTTGCATTATTAGGAACATCGCTTACTTATGCGGCTATTCCTTTAACCGAAGTCGTTTCACTTCCATCTGAAAAAGCTTATGGTGGAGAAACATCAATAAACTCACCTTTAATTGCAGCCACTTATAATGCCGGTGAAGGGCCTGGAATATGGATAGTCGCCGATGGCGGTTATAGACTATTCCACAATGGTAATCTTCTCGCCGAAGAACACCAGGCAGGCCGCACACGTTTTATCCCTATGACATTTTTACCTGGAGAAAATGCAATTTCTGTTGTTTCCATAAACAAACAAAATGCTCCTGGTATTATGGTACAAATTGATGATTTAGACAAATCCTACTATTCAAACAGTGAATGGAAAGCAAAACCTGCCGTCAGCAATGATTCTTGGAAAAATAAAGGCAGAGACCTTTCTGTCTGGGGAAACGCCACAACCCTAAACTATACAAACACAAAATTACCAAGCGGAAACACATTAACTGGTTTTGCTCCAAACACACAAGCAAAATGGATTTGGTCTGGCAGCGAAAACGATTCTATAGCCGTTCTACTCTACACTTTTTTTATTAAAGCCGAAGGTTTTGGAAACTCTACAACAGGTGGTGACGCTGGAGAAATCGTTATCGCAAGTGATTCTCTTTCTATCCGGAAACATTTACAAAGCAATTCACCTGTAACTATTCTGGTTCCTGAAGGAACTTATGATTTTAGACAAATGCGTAATGCCGTCACAGAAGCGAAAAAACAAGGCAGAACTTGGTGTAAAACCACTTGCTCAGAAAAAAATAGCATAACAGGTAAATACAACACTTTTTACCGCATCACATTCAAAGCAAATGACTGCAGTGATTTAAGCGAACCTGGGGTACAAATTGTACAAGAAAATGAAAATCTACAAGCCTGGAGTAATTGGATTACCACAAAACCTAATAAGACTCTTATAGGAATGGGACGTGGCGCAAATTTACGCGGCGCATCTATTGTAGTTCGTGCCAATGAAGGTTCAGGGAATCACATTTACAGAAACCTGGCCATTTACGACGTAAACCCTCACCTTATTGAAGGAGGCGATGGTCTTGAAACAGTCGGAAATTCTTCAAACCATGTTAAAAATTTCTGGGCCGATCACATTAGTTACAAATGGATTTCTGACGGAATGGATATGGAATTTTTAGATAACGCAACAATCAGTTACTTAGATTTTGATGGGGCGAATGATTTTAATTGCTGGGGAACAGACCCTTATATGGCTTTAGTCGAAGATGCTCATTTAACTTATGCCAATAATTATTGGCACAATACTTATGGTCGTGTTCCAAAAGTAACAGGCGAAACTCATGGTTCTCAAGTTCACCTTTACAACCAATATGTAAATTCCAATCGTTTCTTTATTGCAGGAGCAAATGGAAAAAGTGCAAATGCAAAAGCTTATGTCCGCTATGAAAACAGTTACATAGATAACGGACAAGGTTATCTTGCTGAATGGGGCGATTATGGTTATGTCTATTTCAGTGGCATTTCATTTGGGAATTCAACCAAGCAGCAACACCGCTATAATGGCTCTGTTAAAAGCGGAATTCCTCAAGCAGAGACTTTTACACCTAACTATAATTTTGAAAAAAGATCTGTTTCTGACTTACCAAAAGATATTCCTAATTTAGCAGGTGTTGGTGGCAGGTACGGAAAAATGCCCGAATACAACCAGGCTTTTGGACAAAGTAATAAAGCCGCTTCTGTTTCAATTACATCACCTAAAATGAATGACATTCTAAACGCCAATTCATCGATTTTATTAACAGCCAATGCTAGTGATAATGATGGAACCATTAAAAGTGTTTCTTTTTATTTAGGCAACACTTTAATTGGAACTGTTTCTTCTTCTCCATACCAAATTACAACTGAAAATCTGCTTTCAGGAACATATTCTGCCGTAGCTGTTGTGACAGACAATTCCGGACTTTCGTCAATGTCAGAATCAGTTGTTTTTACGGTTCAGGGAAATTCTTTCCCTGAAGTAGTAAAATGCGGCGCTGGTTCTAGTAGCCAAGCTATCAATTTAGGCGAACCTATTGTTGATTTTTGTTACACCTGGACTGGAGCCGAAACAGTTATCCCAGTAGGATTTCCAAAAGGAATTGAAACGATTGTTGACAAAATCAATCAAAAAATTTCTATTAGTGGGACTCCGACAGAAGCAGGCGTTTTTAATTTCAAAGTTTCAGCAACAAACGGAGATTCAACTTTTTCAAAAGGCGGGCGTTTAACAGTTAAAGATACGCTACTGATAGAATCTTCTAGTAGTGAAATCCAGAGCAGTTCTTCTGAAGAATCTTCTTTTATTTCACAGTCTTTTAATCTTTCTAATGAAAAAACAGCTTTTTATCGTATTTTTGACTTGCAAGGCAGGCCGCTGTTCAAAGGCAAAACAAAGCCTTTGAAACTGCCCGTTTCACGGGCAGTGGTGATAGAATTCACCACAGCGGGCAAAATAAAAAGCCGTTACATTCAAACTTCTTGGTAAGATTCAGAAAAGACTGGTTTTTCGCCAGTCTTTTCTGACAATATCCCTATTTTTTCAAAACGCTCTTGCTTTTTTTAATAAAAAAGCCTAGTTTATGCCTAAAACTTTGAACTTTTAGGAGTCTATTTATGCGCGATTTAATTGAAAAAGCTTTAAAAATGGGATTTACACTCTCTTTTTCTGAAGAAGGAGGCTTTTCTATAATTCGTCTTTTGCGTAATAACCAAGTTGTATCCAATTGTTCTCTAGGCGTTGGCAGTTTTTCTGAATCAGTTGAAGAAACTTTGCAAAGTATGCTTCTTGATGCAGAACGTCGTGGTCTTTAACAAATTCTGTTTATAAAATGGCCATCGCACATCATTTTTCAGAAAAAGCCCAACTTTTAGCTTTTGTTTTGCAAAACTCTCCTGATTGGGACTCTGATTTATTGAATGTTTTAGAAACTTCTTGGGGAAAAATCAGACATCTTGGAAAACTTTTTCCATTCAATAGAACCACTTATTATAAAAATGAAATGGGAGAAGGCTTGTTCCGAGGTGTTGTTTCTTTTGAAAGCACAATCTTTCCAGAAGAAATCACCAACGAAAAAATTCGTTCCAATGAAATAGAATTTTCTTTTTCAAAAAGTGAAAACAGAAAAATCAATATTGATATTGGCTATATGGATTTAGATAAAGTTGTTCTCCCCTCCTTTAAGCGCGGTCCTTTCAAACTTTATGCTGGCAACGGAATCTGGTTAGATATGTTGCTTACTTATGCCAAAGGGAAATTTCACCCCACTTCTTGGGCTTTTGAAGATTTCAAATCCGGTTTTTACGAACACGATTTATTGCTTATCCGTGAAAAATTCAAAAAAAATATGTAAAAGAAATCCCTTAAGCAAAAGCCTAAGGGATTTTTATTTTTGGGTAGGTAGGTTATGAAATTTTCAAAGAATTATTCTTCTCTTATATAAACGTAATGCGTCGCTGTCGGGTAATAAGCTTCACCTTCTTTATCTAAAGCTTTAAGAACAAGATTGATTTCTGTATCTGTCAACCCAACTGTTTCACGCATATATTTTTCAATTTTTGAAAGAGAAAACTCGCTTGTAGAAAAGAAATCGGCACCACGAATTCTAGAAACCATATCAAAACAAGAAACACTTGACATTTTTGCGCAAGATGATTCTGCTACATGCGCAGACAAATCACCTGATTGAAAATAATAAGAAGTTTCGCTTTTATCGGAAACACAACCGAAAAGCAAAAAAGATAAAACAACGAGCCATTTTTTCATAATTCCTCCGATTTTGCACCAAAAATAACAATATCTTATGGTGAGGAACACATTTTAAACAATTTTTTGCAATGTTTTTGTAAGTTTTACACAATTTACTTACAAAATAACTTTAGATATAATACAATCATCGCTGTTTACGTTCAAATATCCTTATTTTTTACAAAAAAACTTAAATTTTTCGATTTCTCTTCCATTTTTGTAAACACCTTTCAATCTAAAAAAGAATGATTTTTCTATCTTTTGCCGCACTATGAAGAAAACGAATGAAGATTTATGGGTCGGCGTTGATGTTGGTTCTACAACTGTAAAAATAGCCGTTGTTGACCCTGCTACCTCTAAATTATTACACTACTCCTACCAAAGACACAATGCAATGCAAGCCGCTAAGGTTATGGAATTGCTTTCACAAGCTCACGCTTTATTTCCAGGTAAAACTTTTGGCGTAGCTTTTTGCGGTAGCGGTGGCCAACCTTTTGCAGAAGCTACCCGGGCTTTTTTCGTTCAAGAAGTTGTAGCAAATGCTCTTGCTGTCAGAGCAACTCACCCAGAAACTCGCGTAGCCATTGAACTTGGTGGCCAAGACGCGAAAGTCGTTTTCTTTGAAAAAGACAGAACTACTGGTAAACTTATTGCCAGTGACATGCGCATGAATGGTGTTTGTGCCGGCGGTACTGGTGCATTCATTGATCAAGTTGCTGAATTATTACGTATAAAAACAGAAAATTTTGAATCTTATGCGGCAAGAGGTCAAAAAGTTTACGAAATCTCTGGCCGTTGTGGTGTTTTTGCAAAAACCGATATCCAACCAATGCTCAACCAAGGCATTGCAAAAGAAGATATCGCACTTTCTAGTTTCCATGCGATTGCAAAGCAAACCATTGGTGGACTTGCTCAGGGTATGGAAATCAAACCGCCAGTTATTTTTGAAGGCGGACCTTTAACATTTAACCCAACACTTGTCCGTGTTTTTAAAGAACGTCTTGGCATATCAGAAGAACAAACCATTGTTCCGGAACGTTCTGAAGTTTTGGTTGCTTGGGGGGCAGCTCTTTCACTTGGTTCTATGTTCAATGACAAACCTTGTGATTACAGAGAAGAAGGTTCTTTAGAAGCCTTGCGTCATTTTAATGAAAAACGCCAGGCAGAACACCGCGAAAACGGGAACCCATTCTTTAAAGACGCTAATGAACGTGAAGAATTTTTAAAACGCCATCCAATGGCTCCGGCTTTTTACCCGCAACCGACTTCTGGTTCAGAGTTAAATGTTTATTTAGGTATTGATGCTGGTTCTACAACAACAAAACTTGTTTTAATGTCAGAAGACGAACAAGTTCTCGATGGTTTTTATGCAAGTAACGATGGCGAACCTTTGGCCGTTTTAAAACGCGCTTTAGTCGAACTTGCTGACAGATACGAAGAATTTGGTTGTAAATTAAATATTCTTGGCGTTGGCACAACTGGTTATGGTGAACAACTTATCGCAAAAGCCGTTCACGCTGATTACCATACCGTAGAAACAGTCGCTCACGCTAATGCCGCCCAACACCTCTGCCCTGATGTTTCTTTTATTCTTGACATCGGTGGTCAAGACATGAAAGCCATTTCGGTGCAAGATGGTATTGTCACCGGAATTATTCTGAACGAAGCTTGTTCTTCGGGCTGCGGTTCCTTTATTGAAACCTACGCACGCTCTTTAGGCATTCCAATGGAAAAAATTGCAGAGCTTGCGTTCAATGCAAAGAACCCTTCAAAACTAGGAAGCCGTTGCACCGTCTTTATGAACAGTTCTATTATTACAGAACAAAGAGATGGTAAACAACCTGAAGACATTATCGCCGGTATTTGTCGCTCTATTATCGAAAACGTTTTCACAAAAGTGATTCGCATTCGTAACCTGGATACTTTGGGTAAAAAAGTTGTTGTACAAGGCGGAACATTTAAAAACAATGCTGTTTTAAGAGCTTTCGAACAACACACTGGTTTAACTCCAATCAGACCGGAACGCCCTGGTGAAATGGGGGCCATTGGTATTGCTCTTTTAACCAAGCGCTTTATGGAAAGCAAACGCGCTGAAAACCCAGATTATCAATCTTCATTTATCGGGCTTGATGCCGCTAGAAATTTCAGTTGGGACAATAAACCCGGACAGATTTGCCAATATTGCACCAACCATTGCTCAAGAACCATTGTAACATTCAGCGATGGCACAAGTTATGTAACTGGCAACCGTTGTGAACGTGGTGAAGTTACTGCAGACCCAAATGACCCAGAAACCAAAAAACTTGTTGCAGAAATCAACAGGAAAATGCTCGCCGTTCCTGATATGATTAAACGCACCAATCAACTTTTGGTCAAAGATTACGCGCCAGCAAAACTTATCCCACAAACCGGAAAAACAATTGGTATCCCGCGCGTGTTGGAATTCTGGTCAAGCATGCCTTTCTGGAAAGCGTTCTTTACTTCTATCGGTTACAATGTCGTTATCAGTAAACAAAGTGATTATGACTTGTTTGAATCAGGGCTTCATAGTGTACCATCTGATACCGTTTGCTTCCCGGCAAAATTAGTCCATGGCCACATCAAGTACTTAGCCGCCAAAAAAGTAGACCGAATTTTCTTCCCGATGATGGTTGCTGTTCCTAGTGACCACACAAAATTCTCTGCAACGGCAGTTTGCCCAGTTGTCCAAGGTTATCCAAACGTTTGTAAAAACACAGATAACCCAGAACTCAATTACAACATTCCTATGGACCAACCAGTATTCCACTGGTTTGACGCCAAGCTCCGTAAAAGCCAGACCGTAACCTGGTTCCATGAAAACTGGAACTTGCCTAAAAAGATTTTAGCTAAAGCAGTTGCCGAAGGTGAAAAAGCACTCCAAACCTATCGCGATACTCTTGTAGCTGAAGGTGCAAAAATTTTAGAAGATGTCCGTAAAAACAATTCTTTTGCTGTTGTAATTGCAGGGCGTCCTTACCACGCCGACACTCTTGTCAACCACAATGTAGCAACACATTTTACAGCACTTGGCATTCCTGTTTTAACAACAGAATCTTTACCAGGCGTTTACGATCAAGACATCCCAAAAGCAACTCGCATGGAAATCAAAAATACATTCCACATGCGTATGCTTGGCGCTACAATGATTACAGCCAAAGACCCGGCTCTTGAACTCGTACAAATTGTAAGCTTTGGTTGCGGCCATGATTCCATTTTGACCGACGAAATGAGTCGCATACTGCACACTCGTTCTATAAAAGAACTCCTGATGCTAAAACTTGACGAAGGTGATGCTAGAGGTCCTGTAGGAATTCGTGTAAAAAGTTTTATTGAAACAGTGCGTTCTCGTAGAGCTGCAAACTTACCAGAAAAAGAAGAATCTAAAGAACCGCTTTTCACTGCGCCTTTCGAAAAGAAAGACAAAAAATTGCGTCACATTTTGGTTCCAAACCTTTCACATCCATTCAGTATTCTTGCATCAGAATATTTCCGCACGCTAGGATTTAAAGCAGAATGCTTGCCTTTAGCAGACGCTCGTGCCATTGAACTTGGTAAAAAATACGTTCACAACGATATTTGTTTCCCTGCTCAAGTCAACATTGGTGAAAACTTACGTTGGTTAGAAGAACACCCAGAAATTCCACAAGAAGAAGTTTCTGTAGGCCTTGCTAAAAACTGTGAAAACTGTCGTGCTGTGCAATACGCTGTTCTTGCTAGAAAAGCTCTTGACGAAGCAGGCTACACAAAGGTTTCTATCATCACAACAGGGACCGACGAAAAAAACATGCACCCTGGTTTCCGCTTAGGGTTAGATTTCAAATTACACATGCTTTGGGGGCTTTCTGTAATGGATTGTATTGAAACCATCTACAGAGCGCTTCGCCCATACGAAATCCACAAAGGCGACACCCAAAAAGTCTACGACGAATGGATGCCTAAATTAATGCACATGATAGCTCACTTACCAAAGTCAAAGCTTGCTTATCCAAAAGCAATGCTTACAGAACTTGAAAAGTGTATTGAAGCATTTAACGGCGTAGAAGCAGACAGAAGTGTTCGCAAGCCTCGTGTTTCGCTCCTTGGTGAAATTCTTATGAACTACCACCCAAGTGCAAACGGCTTTATTGAAGAATACTTAATGAACAACGGCATGGAAGTGGTGCTTCCATTTATGATGGATTTCTTCCGAGTCGATGAAGTCGTTCGTGCAGAAAAAATCCAACGCGGCTTTATACAAAACCCAACAATGGAATGGCTTGTCGGCGGCTTAACAGCAAAAGTTTACACCTTTGCAGTTAACCAGATTTACAAGCGCATTGAAAAGTTCAAGTTCTACGAACACCATGCTGATTGTTATGAATTAAAGGGGCTTGTAGGCGACATTATTGACGTTTCTTACAACACCGGCGAAGGTTGGCTAATCCCTGGCGAAATCCTCTACAACGCAAAACAAGGCGTGAATAGCTTTATTATTGTGCAGCCTTTCGCTTGCTTAGCAAACCACATTTCTGGCCGCGGTTTAACAAAGGCAGTGAAAGAGCGCTACCCACATATTCAGGTATTAAGCCTTGACTACGACCCAGATACTAGCTTTGCAAATATTGAAAACCGTTTGCAAATGTTGATTATTAACGCTCGTGAATTAGAGAAATCCAAGCACTAATAAACCAACAAATCTTTAACTCTCGTAAGCATTTGCCTTGCGAGAGTTTTTTTATTGGGTGTTCCCCGGCCCTACGTCATCCTATGTTTGGATTGCTCTTTTGAATACTGAATAATTTTTTTATTTTCGGGGGCGAAGAATCGACAAAATGTCATTTTATCGCCCTAATTTAGTTTGAGCGTTCCCCGCTGGCGCGGGTCGGGCTGTCGCGGTATTGCGAATCAGATTGTCTGATACATGAAAATGCAGCCCTCGTCATACTCTGGCTTTACATGGCGTTGGACAAATTTTTCTTGAGGCTCCGGAAGGCGTTCGAATCCCATGGTCTGGTAATGATCAATCAATTTTTCTTCTGGCAATGCGTAAATATACAACGCGTTCACACCAATATACACGGACATTCTTTGAACAATGGGAAGCACGAATTTCTTGAATGTATAGAAACCCAGCTTCTGTGATTCGGGATGTGTATCCTTGTACTTCTTGTTTATTGCAAAATTTGCAAGTTCAATGGCGGGAACAGAGTCAAATTTCTCTCCATCAAGCTGAATAGTGATAAGACCTGTCTTCAAAGAAAAGTATGCAACTAATTCAGCGGACAAGGCATCTTTGACGAGGTATGTTCTGCTGCAATTATTTTCCTCGTCATCTACAGATTGATTTTTAAGGTAATATTCTAACCCCGCAGCGCCATTAGTCGCCTGAAAATTTGCAATTAGGTCAAGATTTTCAGGATTGTCAAACAAATGCTCAATAGTGAAATCTTTGGTATCGACGACGGAAAATTCGATAATCATTTGCTGGAAGCCTCCAGCAGCATACGACGATCCTTCGCATGCTCCTCGGCAATCCATTTTTCGAATTCTTCGACCTCTCGGTCAAGTTTGGAATGATCGGGTCTATGGGATTTAGAAAAAAGAGCGAACGCATCGCTTTTTTTCAATAGTTGCTTGAATTCTTGAGATATTACGCGCATACTAGACCTCCGCCTATAAATATACACATAATTCCTGCGGAAAGCAACTTGACAAGTTCCTGTTTAAGCCGTTTGGGCGTTCCCCGCTGACGCGGATCGGGCTGTCGCGGTATCGCACGGCCATTTTACAAACAACAACAAGGTCGCCGTGCGCCCGTTCAGCCTCGCTTCGCGAGTCCGAATGGCTTCGCCACTTCCATCTCCCCTAAAGGGGACCATAACCACTAAGGCATTGAGTTGCCAAGTGGCTGGAGGCCTAACGCATTCAAACTGCTTTCACTTTGAATTTTTGATTTCTTCGGGACATTTTATTATATTAAAGTCATGCTCATTTACCATGCAAGCAAACAAATCGTGGAATTGCCCGAAATTCGAAAGACAAAGTTCACCAAGGACTTTTCTTGGGGTTTCTATTGCACGAATGATTTTAGGCAAGCGATACGGTGGGCAAATCGTGGTGAGGGCTCCCCATACGTCAATCACTATGAATTTACGGATTCAGGCTCACTAAAAATCCTGAAATTCGAAAGGATGACCGACGAATGGCTCGATTTTATAGCAGCCTGCCGTAATGGAAGCACCCATCAATACGATGTTGTCGAAGGTCCTATGGCAGACGATACTGTTTGGAATTTTGTGAACGATTTCTTGACAGGGCGGATTAATCGCAAGCAGTTCTGGGCATTGGCAGAATTCAAATACCCTACACACCAAATTAGTTTTCACACGCTTTCGGCTCTAGCATGCCTGAAGTTCTTGAAATTCGAGGTCAAACATGACGGAAGCAGATAAAGACGATTTGTTCTACGTGTGTTCGCTGGTTGAATTTATTGCCCGCAAGACAAAGAACAAGCGCGGGGTGGTCGCAAACAGGCTTGGAATTGACGGTTTTGCCAAACAACTGAAAGACGCCCAGGTGAACCATTGCCTAAGTTTCGAGCAGGTCGGTGAAGAAGTTGTGGACCAGTACAAAATCCCGCAGGGCGATTTTGAATCTGTAGAGAACTGCAAATACGATATTCCCTCCTATACGGACATCGGCAACCTGTATTGCATCATGGTTCTCGACTGCGCAAAGAACGGCAACGAAATCGAGACTGCCATCAAGATTTTCACCTCCCCCATTAGCGACTACATCTCCAACTTCAATTCGGATTGCTATTATCAGAATCCGAGCTACCTTGAAGAATCCTTCAAGGCAGGGAAGCTACTGTAATTTGTCACAAAAAAGAATTTACAGAAAAGGATGCATCGAGGCATCCTTTTGAAGAGAATTGAATTTCATTCAATCCGCCTTTGATATATCGACCGCCGAAAAACGCGAGCAAGAGAAGAAATCCCTCTGGTGAACCTGACGGACGGATTTAAGCGGATTATCGTCGTAAAGGATATTGTCAAGCCGCATTACGACGACGGAATTCTTGTTGTCGGTTTACTGGATTTTTTGATGCGAACGGAATGGAACGCCTGAGTGCCGTTTGAGCGTTCCCCGCTGGCGCGGGTCGGGCTGTCGCGGTATCGCACGGCCATTTTACAAATAACAATAAGGTCGCCGTGCGTCCGTTCAGCCTCGCTTCGCGAGTCCGAATGGCTTCGCCACTTCCATCCCTAACGCGAAAGTTGAAAAGATCTTCATTTTTCCTCTTTTCTTGGTCTTATCTGGAAAAGAACAAGCTAGCTTTCGTGTTGGACTTGTATGTCCATGGTCTGCTGTTGCGTAAATTTTTTGCAGGATGTTCGACAAAAACGACATTGACTGATTTTTGCGTTTTTTCTTGTTTGAGCTTATCTTCAAAGGCTACTTCGAATATACTTTGTGCGATGTCGCCGCAGACTACGATTTCCTTCAATTTTCTTTGGAATATCTTTAGAGCGCATTCTAAGTTGTATTTGTATGAGTACGAAAAGAACTGCCTGTTTTGTTCGAAAAACATCTTGATTTGATCTTTGTCGCCCTTGTTTTTAAGCTTTTTCCAGAATAGTTCGTCTGCATCTAGCCCATGCGTTAATGATTTGTCCAAAGGAAATTTGAAGGTTTCAAAAAGGGCGTATTTTCTTGTTTGTGGATTGTTATGTTGAATCAAATCACCAATAGCGATATTCTTGTCATTTACAAGAACCTCGGACATTTTCTTACCGGTGTTACCTATACAAGGAAAACCCCAATAAAGTTCTTCCTTATATGGAGATTCCAAGATGAAAAGTATTTCCACATCGTTTTCCGATCCATTGGAAAAGTATAAGTGTTTTGGCAGTCTATCCATATTTATCACAAAGAATTAATGTTGTTGATGATGGTGTGAATTGGACCAGAACCAGATGGTTCAAGTAAGTTCAATAAGTTGCCTTTGCCACCCCAAAACTTTTTCCATTCTTGGCAATAGTCTCTACAGCGAGCTGCAGGGTGAATTGCGCATATAAAATCACTTTTTTCCTGTGCTATAATGTGTGTTTTGCGACCGCATAGAACAACTTTTGAAGCTTTGCTGGTGAAATTATCTATGTCAGGATTCTTGTGCTTCCTTGACGGACTTTTGTCCTTATTAAGTTCCAAGTACAAGTTTTGGAACTTAATTCCTTTGTTTGTGAGGTCTTCAAACATGTTTTTAGGGTAAGGATATTTGTTAGATACTTTCTCCAGCTTTATTCCCAAAGAACACAAAACGAATCTTCCGCAACAATTATATTCAACTTGTTCAATCCATGTTGGTTTGCAAAAGGCAAATTTTGGAACAAGAGAAGTTGGGTAAGGCGATTCGCCTACAATGAGAAGCTCTATTTTTGCTGGATCATTATTTGTAGTAGACTGTGCCAATTCAGTGGTAACTCTCTCCGTAGAGTTAGTTTCTGCTGAAATCTGTTTACACACATTACATTCTTTACAAGTCATTTCCATAGTCCCTATGTATAAATGTGTTAGAATTTAATCCTTTACACAACGAACCGAGACCCCGAAGATCTTGCTGCCGTAGTCCAGGTCCGCAGACTCGTTGTAGTAATACAAGTACAAGCTGTAAGCGTAGCGCTCATCGTACTCTTTAGCACTCCAGAAATACGCGGAGTTACCCTCGCGGAGGAAATAGCCACTTTCGTTGCTATAGCCCGCTGGGTGAGCGGAAAAGCCGAAGTCATCGGTGCCGTACCAACCGTCTGTTGATTTAAGCATTCTTCCTGCCGTTGATTTTCCTCCTACGGTTGTGAAAAGGGTTTCAAATTCAGCCTTGGTTGGCAAGTGCCAACCTTCAGGACAAATTCCGCGTACTGGGAATGTTGGAGAGCAAGTATCCCCATTACCACAACCTTTTCCATTGGAGCTAAATGTACCAACACTATCCATGGCGGCAGACCAGGTGTATAGGCGACCATATTTCGCACAGCTGTCTTCTATACCGCTGTTACACCAATTCCGGCCTTTCATACTGGGGTAATTTGTAGTATCCGAGTAGTTCAGGTTTTCAGCCATCCATGTTTGAGTTCCTATGGTAACAGTTTTATAAGTTTTGCCGTCTCTTTCATCTGTCAGTGTTCCATATTCCCTAGCAAATTCGATATGTATTTCCCACAAAACACCATCGCATAGATATACGGCGTCTGTAACGGATGATAATTGTTTTCTTATTTCATACATCCCCCCTTCTGTATAGCTGACACACCCTTTATTCAGGGAAATTTCTTGTTCATTTGCTGCTCTAAACGCCCCTGCATCGCAGACATATTTGTTTGTTGAAGTAACTTCTCCAGAGACTATTGAACCATCTGTAAGGCAAGCCTTTCCGTATGTATCATATTCCAAAACAGTTGCCGTTTTCCAGGTTTTAGATTTGCAGATATAATAGATGTCTTCTGATTTATCAACTTCGCCTTCACGAGCGGTTGTGCATCCGCCCAAGTTTTTTTCAACACTACTGGCCGCTTGCCACTCGCTGTCTTTATAGATGTAGTAATTGCCTGTATTTACATTTCCGGCTTTCACTTCACCTTCAGTTCCTACAGTCCAACCGTATGTATCATACTCCAGCACGGTTGCTGTTTTCCAGGAATTTGTCTTGCAGATGTAATACACGTCGTTCAGTTTTTCGACAAAGCCTTCTTGATCAGAGTTACAGATTCCTAAATCTGTGCCAATTGAAGTCTCTTGCCATTTGCTGTCTTTGTAGATGTAGTAATTGCTTGTGTTTACACTTCCTGCCTTTATCTCACCTTCCGTTCCTGCAGTCCATCCATAAGTATCATACTCCAGCACGGTTGCTGTTTTCCAGGAATTTGTCTTGCAGATGTAATACACGTCGTTCAGTTTTTCGACGGTACCGTTCTTTGCGGTGGTGCAATATCCTAGTTCATATTCTGTAGCGGTGATTTCTTTCCAAACCTTATTTTCGCAGATGTAGTACTTGCTGTTCAGCGGGTGCTTTTCACCTTCGCGAATGCTGACGCACGCACCCAGGTTGTTTTCGATTTCACTTGCAGATGCCCGCCACGCCCCGTTTTCAAACACATAGTGGTTCGAAGTATTTACGCTGCCTGGCTTAACGGCTCCTTCCGTTCCGGGTTCCCAGCCGTAGGTGTCGTATTCCAAAGCCGTCGATTTTGTCCAGCCGCTTGTCTTGCAGGTATAGTAGGTGCTGCCGGACTTGCCGACTTCGCCTTCGCGGCTTGTGACGCACGCACCCAGGTTGTTTTCGATTTCACTTGCAGATGCTCGCCATACCCCGTTTTCATAGACATAATACTTGTCTTCGTTCACCTTGCCTGTGCGGACTTCGCCGTCGTTGCCCGCGCCGAACTGGTAGGTGTCGTATTCCAGCATGGTGGCCTTGCGCCAGTTCTTGCTGTCGCAAATAAAGTACATGGTGTCGATTTTACCTATTTCGTCATTACGTGCCTCGGTACATAGTCCCAGGGCCGTTTCGTTTTTCGCCACAGTCCACGACCCGTTTTCGAACACATAATAGATCTCGGTCACGTCGCCCTTCTTGAATTCGCCTTCTTCACCTTCTGCCCACTGGTAGGTGTCCTTCTCGTAATCGGTAGCCTTCTGCCAACCTGTAGCCTTGCAGATGTAGTGGACATTGTAGTTCTTGCTCTTGGCGTTTCTGTTCTGTGCCACCACGTCGTAGCGGGTCGAGGCGCAGCCGCCCAGTTCGTAGGCGTTGTTCCAGTAAATGGTCAGGTAGTTCTCGTAAGCGGGAATGTCCAGGATGTTCCAGCTCTTCACGTTGGCCCGCACGGAACCGTCGTCAAAACTTTCCGCCCAGTCCGCCATATCGGCCTTGGTCTGGGCGTCGTTCCACTCGCCGTCACCGGCCATGTCCTGCTTGAAGTCGGCAATTGCCTTCTGGATTTCGGCTTCGCTCCTGTCGCCAATGAAAAGCAGCGAAATCGCCATCAGGGTGGCGTTGACATCGTGGTTCGTGCTGGTGGATGGCACGAATGATTTCAGGTCTTCGGAATATTCCACCGTGGTCGCAAACCCGAATGCCGTCATGATTTCGTATTCGGCCTGCTTCTTGGCGGCGAACATGCTGTAGCCCTTGTTCACCAGCTGTACGGCGCGGTCGTATTCCAGGTGGGTCAGCAGGTTGATGTTCACCTCGGTGCGGCTGGTCAAATCGGTCAGGGCGCGGAGCGTCATGGAATCCTTGCTCCATTCGCCGGTCACTTCGTTGCGCCACAGGCCACGAACTTCAAGCACCGCGTAGGGGTAAACCAGGTTCACCTTCGGAATCACGAAATCGCCCTTGTTACTAGAAATCTCGTCTATGTATTCGCGGCCCGTGTAGGTCAGTGTGTCGTCGTGCAAAAGGACTTCACGGAGTGTCAGAGGAGAATCGAACTTGAAGGGACCCTTCTGCGCCGCTCCTAAGATGGACGCGTTCTTCACGATATAGCCGTCGGCGGTCTCGGGCACCCACTTTACTGAATCGCATTTGAAGAAAATGGAATCCTTCTTGACCAAAACGCGCTGCTTGGCGTTGCCTGCGTGGCACTGGGGCAAATCTTCCTTGGTAGGAACGATGTCGTAACCTAGGAATGCTTCGTCCTTTGCCCAGCCATTTGCCTTGCACGTAAAGTAAGAAGAATCGGCTAACACCAAAGCGCGTAGGCCAATGGCACTGGAATCGCAGGTGCCGAGCTGCTCCTTTGTAGAAACTTCAATGTAGGACGCGCGAACCGAAGAACTGGAACTGCCGTTCAGCGGGTCGTCCATGGTGGAACTGCTGGATTCTGGACCGTTGCCAGAAACACCTCCCGAAGAAAGGTTTACGTCGAGATTTTCCGACAGGGTCGTGATATCGATCCAATTGTTGTTTGAACACAAATAATCGATGGCTTGTGCCGTAACATACACGGTATCCCCCTCACGGTCGGGGGTACAAGCTCCTAGGTCGTAGATGGTGGAAACTTCGCGGACGGGGACATCTTCTGCTCCGCTGGACTTGCTCCCGCTATCACCACCGCAGGCGGCGAGAATTGCCATGGTTCCTATCGCTACACTCCAGAAAGACAGGCGTGAAAATATCTTAATAGGCTGTTTTGTCGTCATAACGCTCTCCATCAGTTTAAACTTCTGGAGTTTGCCCCTGCCTGCATAACACGCACTTTTTGTTAGATGAAAACACCAAAAAAGGGGTGCGGGTTCGATGCATTTATCATCTTGGGGGCCCTAGACTGCCACTAACCGATAAATGCAAACGACCCACGCCCCAAAACGAGCAACAATGCTGCTGAATTGAGATTGCGTCACCTCTATTCGGGATTCGCAATGACAACAACTTGTCGAGACACGCCCAAAGGAGCTGCGCGTGGCAGCCCGGTAAACGTATCTACGTGAGCGTTCGCCTTGCCTTCGGTTAGTGAAAATTGTCTAGATTTCCAAGATGAGGGCAAGAACTAAACTCTCTATTTCACCCTTTGAATATAACCTAAAATTCAGCTAAAAAAACAAAAAACTTTTCAAAAGAGGGCGTTTTTTCTTCAACTGCTAGTTTTTTTTTTAATTTTCAATATGAAAAAAGTTCTCTTTATTTTCTCCCTTACCGCAATAAACGTGTATGCAATAAATTGCCTTGATATGATTCAAGCAACACTTTATAGTTCTACAAATAACTATCACCTAGATAGTGCTTACATTGAAAATTATGGTTCCGACTTTAGTTATTATGCCTCAATGAAATATCACTACACGGAAAACAACTTGGACAGTATCGTTCACTGTACAAATGAATTTCCGAAGGGCGCAGCCCTTCGGAAATCGTTTTCGCAGGAGAGAATCAACAATTTAATTCTTATTAATATGGAATGAATACCCCATAGAGCCTTGATTTACTTTCAACAAATAACGGCCTGTCGATAAAGCATCTGTTGAAATGTAATAAGAGCCAGCGTTCCCAGAAATACTTCCATTGAGCAAGCGAACACCAGCCATAGAATAAATTTCGTAAGACAAAGTGCCTGAAAGTTTAGAACTTAAAAGAACTCCATTTTCTTGGCTATTTAAATGGAACGGAGTTGCTGGTTTAACAACAGAAATTGCATTTGGATCTTCTACAGGAGGTTGTTCTGGAGAAGCAGCGTCATCTACAGGAACTGTTCCGGAAAAACCTTCTTGACCTGATTTTGTAATTGCCAAAATCAAAGTGCCATTACTTACCTGAATGTTATCTGGGTGCATATCAACACGGTTTTCGTCAAATGTCCAATTTCCACAACTCCAGCGAGAATCATCGAAAGTATCAAAATCATCAACCCATTTTAAAGTCCAGTCAGAACCATTTTCACCAGCACCCGGTGTATAATCATAAACTTTTACCCAGTTAATGTACTGGTAAACAGGCAAAATGCTTTCGTCCCATTCACCAACCCAAGCTGCAACTTCTGAAGACCACAAATTAAAACGAAGTCCTTGTTCACGAATAAGAGCAGCTACTTGATTTTTAGAATCGCTTACACCAGTTTCTGTACGGCGGACTTCTACTCCATCTAAAAACCAAGAGACATGAGTTGGGCTCCATTCTAAACCATAAGTGTGGTAAGCTGCATTTGCTGCCGGAGAAACAGAATGGTGCTTTTCACTTGTCACTTTTTTAGCCGCGTTACCAGTAATAATATTGGATTGGAAACTTTCTGGCTTTTTACCCAAAACTTCAATATCTACTTCTACCCAAGGTTCTGGATCACCCATATACGAATCGTTATGGTAAAGGAACATAGAACTTACAAGACCAGAACCTGCTGCCATATACATACGAGCTTCGAATTTACCATATTGGTAAGTTTCGTTTGTATACAATTCAGCTCCAGAATAATCTTTAGCAAGCAAAGGAACCACCGTTAACATTGCAAGGGATAGAATTTTTTTCAAGCACATAAAGCCTCTCTTTTTGTTGTATTATCCAAACAACATTCTAAATAATAATCTCTTTTTCTGAAGTATTCAATAAAAGTTTAAGCATTTGTTTTCTATACTGTATTAACTGTATCAGCTTTATAAAATTCCAATCCTAAAAAAGAATGATATTTTATTCAATAATATTTTCTACAAAAAGAAAATCGCACCGAGTTCCTCGGTGCGATTTTTGCTAAAAGCTATTCAAATTAAGCTTCTGTAGATTCAGGAGCACTAGGAGCTTCAGCAACAGGTTCAGCAGCTGCTTCTTCTTGAGGAGCAGGAGCCTCTTCTTTGTTTTCAATCAAAGCTTTAATAGAAAGCTTTACTTTACCCTTTGGATCTACTCCAAGGCAAAGAACTGTCACTTCGCTACCAACCTGAACAACATCTTCAACGCGTTCTACACGATGATGAGCCAATTCAGAAATGTGCACCAAGCCATCACGACCAGGAAGAATTTCAACAAAGGCACCAAATGGTTGGATAGTTTTTACTTTACCTTTGTAAACACGACCTGGTTCTGGTTCAGCAGTAAGTTCTTCAATCATACGACGGCAAACTTCACCTGCTTTACCTGTAGGAGCTGCAATTTCAATATTACCATTGTCATCAATATTGATTAAGCAACCTGTCTGAGCTTGCATACCCTTGATAACAGAACCACCAGATCCGATAACATCACGAATCTTGTTGGTTGGGATACGCATTTTCAACATAGTTGGCGCTTTTTCAGAAACTTGTGGGCGTGGTTCAGCAAGGCCAAGAGTTGTCATTTTATTCAAAATGTGCAAACGACCTTCACGAGCCTGATCCAAAGCTTTACGCATAAGTTCCGGAGTGATACCTTTAATTTTGATATCCATCTGGAATGCAGTAATGCCTTCTGCAGTTCCTGTTACCTTGAAATCCATATCACCAAGATGGTCTTCAGTCCCAGTAATGTCGGAAAGAATTTCAATTTTTCCACCTTCATCTACAGAACCTTTTTCTGAAATCAAGCCCATAGCAATACCTGCCACCGGAGCCTTAATAGGCACACCAGCGTCCATCAAAGAAAGGCAGCCACCGCAAACAGAAGCCATAGAAGAAGAACCATTGGATTCAAGAATTTCAGAAACAATGCGAATGGTGTATGGGAAATCTTCTGGCAAAGGCAATACGGCACAGAGTGAACGTTCTGCCAAATGACCATGACCAATTTCGCGGCGCGAAATTCCAAGCTTCTTACATTCACCTACAGAGAATGGAGGGAAGTTGTAATGAAGCATGTAACTCTTAGAGCCTTCACCTTGCAAGTTTTCAAAACGTTGTTCATCAGCTTTTGTACCAAGCGTACAAACAACAAGACCTTGAGTTTCGCCTCTCTGGAATACAGCAGAGCCGTGAGCACGAGGCAAGACACCAAGTTCAATTTCAATTGGGCGAACTTCTGTAGTCTTACGACCATCAATACGAACGCCTTCATCCAAAATCATTTTACGCATGGTATCGCGTTCAAGATCATGGAAAATTTTCTTTGCATCAGAAAGGAGAGCTTCATCTTCACCAATAATTGCAAGAACACGTTCATCGGCAAGAGCTTTTTCTTCAAGAGCTGCCATTGCTGGATAATGTTCTGTCTTAACCATTGGAGTATGCAAAGTATCAGAAAGTTCTTGGAAAATAACTTCCTTAATTGTAGCTTCGAGCTGTTCATGAGCTTCGCCAGCATTCTTTGGAGTCAAAACCATTTTTGGCTTAGAGCAACGATCAACTAATTCTTGTTGAGCACGGCAAAGCAACTTGATAACTTCGTGACCAGCAAGAATAGCCTGAATCATAGTTTCTTCGGAAACTTCATAAGCACCGCCTTCCACCATGCAAACAGAATTTTCTGTACCAGCAACGACTAAATCCAAATCAGCAACTGCTACTTGATCATAAGAAGGTAAAACAACTGGCTGACCATCAAGAACAGCAACTCGAACTGCAGCTACTTGTTCTTCAAATGGAAGTTCAGAAAGTCCGATAGCTAAAGATGCCGCACTTACACCTAAAACGTCTGGTGCAAATTTTTTATCAGCAGAAAGAGCTTGAACAATCACTTGAACTTCGCGATTGAAGTTGTCTGGGAACATTGGGCGAATTGGACGGTCAATAATGCGAGCAGAAAGAGTTTCTTCATCGCTAGGACGACCAGATTCACGCTTATTGTAACCACCAGGCAAGCGACCAGCAGCGTAAGCCTTTTCACGATATTCAACAGTTAACGGGAAAAAGTCTGCATCTTTTTCTGGACCAAAGCAAACGGTTGCAAGCAAGAAAGCATCGTTCATTTGAACAACAGCAGAACCTGCAGCTTGTTTTGCCAGACGCCCCGTTTCCAAACGAATCGTACGGCCATCAGGAAGTGTAACAGACACTTCCTTCGGGTCTAGCATTTTTTTATAACCGGACATATCTTACCTCAGCCGATTAGCCGCGAAGGCCAAGTTCCTTAATCAAAGCACGATAGCCTTCGATATCACGGGAAGCGTAGTACTTGAGCAAAGTTTTGCGTTTTGCAACCATAGCGGTCAAACCACGAAGTGAATGGAAATCTTTGCGATGTTGCTTAGCGTGTTCAGTCAAATTCTTGATTTTTTCTGTCAAGATGGCAACTTGCACACAAATGTTGCCAGAATTTTTTTCGTTTCCGCCAAATTTGGCGATGAGTTCAGCAGATTTTTCTTTCGTAATGGTAGCCATATTACTATCCATTTCCTTTTTTGGTTTTATTTGTGAAACAATTACTTTTAAATCTTCCTTTTTGCCGCACACTCTGTTGGCGACCAGAGAGCAAAAAATCAGACAAAATGCAACTACTTGGCAACAAATGTAGTAAAAATATTGAGTAGTCTTTAAAAAAAACACTTTTTTGAGCCTCTTTTATGGCATTTTTGATTTTAATGAAGAATTATTTTGTTTTCGAAAAGATGAATTTTATTTTTCGCCCCAAAATTTCAAGATTTTCAACTTTGCTTTTAACTTCAAGAAAAAGAATTCTAAAAAAAAGATTCACCAATCCCAAACTTCTCACAAATTAAACAACATTTTTACAACAACAAACCACAACAAACTAAAAACAAAATAAAAAGAGCCTAATTTTTAAGAAAACTACTATATTCAACAAAACAAACTCAACAAAAAAATTCAAATTTTTAACACAAAACAAACTTTCAATTCCATTATTTCAAAATAAAAACATTCATTTTATAACAAAAATACACAAAACAAAGTCTTAACTTTTCCAAAAAGAAAAGATTTTTAAAACAAAATAAATGATTGTTTATAAAAATTTACTCAAAATCCACGCATTTTTACTATTAACTAACATTTTGCCATTGAAAAACTATTTTACAATGCTATATTTTTCTGCAAAATAAATAAATCCTTTAACCAAAGAGAACTATTTATGTCACAAAATAATTTAAGCGGTGCTCAAGTAGTGATCGAATGCCTCAAAAGAGAAGGTGTTGACATTATTTTTGGCTACCCTGGCGGTTCTGCCATTCCAATGTTTGATGCTCTTTTAGATTCTACTATAAAAATGGTACTTTCACGCCATGAACAAGGGGCAACCCACATGGCAGACGGCTATGCAAGAGAAACCGGCAAAGTTGGTGTTGCTCTTGTTACTAGTGGTCCTGGTGCAACAAATACATTTACTGGTATTTATACTGCTATGATGGATTCTATCCCTCTTGTAGTTCTTACAGCACAAACCACTACCCCAAATCTCGGTAAAGACGCTTTCCAGGAATGCGATACAAGTGGCATGACTTTTGCTGCAGTTAAACATTCTTATTTGGTAAAAGACCCAAACGAACTCCCACGTGTTATGAAAGAAGCTTTCCACATTGCACGTACCGGAAGACCAGGGCCTGTTTTAATTGACTTACCAAAAGACGTTACCGCTGGCGTATGCACTGCCCCATTTACAGATGAAATGAACCTTCCTGGTTATAAAATTCCAGGTGCTGCTCCTGCAGAAGCTATTGAAAAAGCCGCCGCTCTTATTAACAAAGCCAAACGTCCATTATTGCTTGTTGGCCATGGCGCTATGATTTCTGATGCCTGCAGACAAGTAAAAGAATTTGCAGAAAAATTAAACGCTCCTGTAACAAGTACACTTCTTGGCCTTGGTACATTCCCTTCTAGCCATGATTTGTCTCTTGGAATGCTTGGCATGCACGGCACCGTTTATGCAAACAAAGCCGTTCTTGACTGCGATTTAATCATGAGCATTGGTTCTCGCTGGGATGACCGCATTACAGGTAAGCTCGAAGTATTCTGTAAAGACGCTGTCAAAATCCACGTTGACATTGACCCGGCCGAAGAAAATAAAGTTCTCCAACCAGATGTTTTCCTCTGCGGCGATGCGAAACTCGTTTTAGAACAACTTTTACCTCTCGTTTCTAAATTAGACACGGCTGAATGGGTAAAAACCTGCATGAACTGGAAAAAACGCTACCCATTAACTTACCCAAAACAGGGTGGGTTACGCATGCAGCACATTGTTCATACTCTCTGGGAAACAACTCAAGGTAAAGCTGTTGTTACATCTGACGTTGGCCAACACCAAATGTGGGTTGCTCAGTTCTTTAAAACAGATTACCCAAGACAATTACACAATTCTGGTGGTGCCGGCACAATGGGCTTTGGCTTCCCTGGAGCTATCGGGGCAGCTTTTGGCAACAAAACAGGTTGGCCGGTATGCTGCTTTGCTGGTGATGGCGGTTTCCAAATGACCATGGCTGAAATGGCTACTGCTTGCATTCATAAACTCCCTATCAAGATTTTTGTTATGGATAATAAATATCTTGGAATGGTGCGCCAATGGCAAGACCTTTTCTACGACAAACGCTATTCTGCCGTAGATATGGTCGGTAACCCAGACTTTGTGAAATTTGCCGAAGCTTATGGCGCTCTTGGGTTACGTATTAAACGCCCTGCTGATGCAGAACGCATTATCCGCAAGGCTCTTGAATACAATGACGGGCCAGTTCTTATCCATTGTGAATGCGAAAAAGAAGACAACGTTTTCCCAATGATTCCAGCTGGTGCTCCTATATCTTCTATGATTACAGAGCCACCAAAAACTCAACTTGAAAAGCCAACAGGGAGTACCTAATTATGAACCAGAATAAAGATTTTGCACATTCTATAAGTCTTTTGGTAGCTAACCGTCCTGGTGTGCTTGTTCGTATAGCTCTTGTATTTTCTCGCCGCGGTTACAACATTGATTCTCTTGTTGTTTCACCGACACTTAATCCAGAGTTCAGCCGCATGAACATTGTTGCTAGAGGCAATCCAGAAATTCTGATGCAAATCATTAAACAACTTGAAAAACTTGTTGATGTGGTTCACGCTAAAGATCACACCAACATGAATGTTGTTGAAAAAGAACTCGCATTGATTAAGCTTAGCTGTTCTTCTGAAGAACGTACAGAAATTCTGCAACTCTGCGAACATTTCAAAGCAAGTACTGTGGATATGACTGAAAATTCTATGATTATCCAGATTACAGGAAACACTGATAAAATTGACGCTATGAAAAACCTCTGTTCTAAATTCGAAATTGTTGAATATATTAGAACAGGTAAGGTTATTATGTTGCGCGGTAAAGATAAAACCTAAGCTTTCTTTACTTTAAAACTTTTATCAAATTTCCCTAGAAGCAAATCACTTCTAGGGATTTTTGTTTATAAAACTACTACAACCTATTCGTAATAAGGTTTAGTTTTTTTTTGAATAAAATTTCACCAAAAATCCTTTTCACAATAAAAAAAAGTGTGATAATTCCCACGAACTTATATTTTTTTTACATTTCAAATAGTTCATTTACGGAGAATCTTATGAAAAAAATTTTTCTAACATCTCTCGTTTTAGCATCAGCAATTTTTGCTGCTCCTGCTGAAACTCCTAAAGCACAAGAAGTAGCCAAACCTGCTCCTGTTGCTGAAGCTCCTAAAGCTGAAGCCGCTCCTGTTGCTGAAGCTCCTAAAGCTGAAGCCGCTCCTGTTGCTGAAGCCCCTAAGGCCGAAGCCGCTCCTGTTGCTGAAACTCCTAAAGCCGAAGCCGCTCCTGTTGCTGAAGCCCCTAAGGCCGAAGCCGCTCCTGTTGCTGAAGCCCCTAAGGCCGAAGCTGCTCCTGTTGCTGAAGCTCCTAAAGCTGAAGCTGCTCCTGTTGCTGAAGCCCCTAAGGCTGAAGCTGCTCCTGTTGCTGAAGCTCCTAAAGCTGAAGCTGCTCCTGTTGCTGAAGCCCCTAAGGCTGAAGCTGCTCCTGTTGCTGAAGCTCCTAAAGCTGAAGCTGCTC
>JAGBSH010000012.1 GCA_017631885.1 Fibrobacteraceae bacterium | reverse complement strand
CTAGGCTTTTGTCATTACGAGCATAGCGAAGTAATCCAAAAACAAGTGTTGCTTGCAAAGAGATTGCTTCTGTCACTACGTTCCATCGCAATGACAAAAATCGCGGGCAAGTTGCGGACAAGTGTAGAACTAGCAAGCAGATTACCTCCACCACGCCGCCAGTGTGGCTCGTGGCAGGCTCACACTTAGGCTTCGCAAAAAAATCTTTTCACTCCATCGCAATGACATGTTCCTTGGGCAAGTATCTTCGCAAGTGATAAGAAACTTGCGGCAATCTCCTTGCTAACCGTTCGCCGCACTACGTTCGCGATGACGCCCCATTCATACACTTGTCGCAAGTTCCTGTCACGTTCTATTTCTAAATCGAAATAAAAAACCTTGTCTATAAAAACAGACAAGGTTTAAAATGAAGTATGTTTTATCTATTACATCTGACGAATTGGGAAAAGACCTAGCAAATCTAAAACATTTTCCATCACGCATTGTGCAGATTGAACTAAATAAAGTCTAGACTTTTCTTCGGCACTTCCAAGCACTCTGTCATTATGAATAAAGCGATGAGCGGCTTCAGAAAGTTCTAACGCGTATTGGGCAAGAACACTAGGTTCTTCCATTTCACAAGCACTTTCTACACGTTCACCTTTTCGAGCTAAAAGTTTAATCAATTCATAGGCTGCATCATCTGTAAGTTGAGAAAAATCAACTTCTTCTTGTTTTACAACATAACCTGCTTTACGCATAATGCTACATAAACGAACGTGAGCATTTTGAACATACGGCCCGGTTGCGCCATCAAAACTTAAAGCAGAATCCCAATCAAACTTGACATCCATCAAACGACGATTTTTCAAATCATTGAATGTCAAAGCACTAATACCAATTTGTCTTGCTATCAATTCTTTTTCAGGCAATTCTGGATTTTTTTCATCGATATAAGCAAGAATTTTCTTTTCTGCCGCTTCGATTACATCTCGCAAAAGACTTGCTGTTCCTGTGCGGGTTTTTCCCTTTTCCCATTTACCATCTTCACTTTGTTGTAAAATAACACCAAATGGAATGTGAACCATATTTTCATACCAATCACAACCCATTTTTTTCAAAGTATGGAACACTTGTTTAAAATGCAAAGATTGACCTAAATCTACAACATAAAGGCAACGATTAAAATCGTATTCTTTTTTACGATAAAGTGCTGCCGCTAAGTCTCTTGTAGCATACAAAGTAGAGCCATCACTTTTGCGAATTAAGCAAGGAGGCAAGTCAAATTCATCTAACATCACTACATCGCGTTCTTGACTTTTTTCTAAAAGATTTTTTTCACGCAATTCATCAAGAACAGCTGGAATTTTATCTTCAAAGAAAGATTCTCCAGTATAATGATCAAAAGAAACGCCCATCATATCGTAAATGCGCATTAATTCTTTTAAGGTTGCCGCTCTGAAAGCTAACCAAAGTTTTCTATAAAAGGAATCGCCTTCTTCTAACTTTGTAAAAGCAGCACGCGCTTCATCTTCTAAAGCAGGTTCTTCTTTAGAAGCTTTTGAAAAAGAAGCATAAAGAACGTTCAATTCTTTAACCGTTAAAGCATCAAGAGTAACATCATCTGTTGGTAAATTTTCTCGCAAATACATGACAATAAGTTTACCAAAAGCCGTACCCCAATCACCTAAATGATTTATGCGTTCAACACAATAACCATTCGCTTTATAGATTCGAGAAAGACTATTCCCTATCATTGTAGAGCGCAAATGGTGAAACGCTAATTCTTTACCAATATTTGGAGAACTGTAATCGATACAAACTGTTTTGCCATTCGATTCTTTATGACCATAAGAAAGGCCTTTACTTTCTATTTCAGACAAAACAGAACGAGATAAAAATTCTCTATCAATAAAAAAGTTTAAATAACCATTTACCGCTTCTACCTTTGAAAGGCCAAAAGGAAGTTGTATTTTTTCAGCGAGTTCTTCTGCAATAATTTTAGGTGCTTTGCGGAGCGTTTTGGCAAGAACAAAACATGGCATAGTAAAATTACCATGAGTTGTATCTTGTGGAACGGTTAAAAGTTTAAGGACTTCTTCGCTAGAAATAAAACCTGTTGCTTCTAAAGCTTTTGCAATTTCTTTATCAAATGAGTTCATCAGAATCCGCCATAGTAGAAGATGCAGAAGAAACAAAATCGTTTTCGTTAAGCATTGTTATAACGCCATCGCTATACAAACGTTCTAAAGAAATTTCTTCTCGTTTTGTTTCTTCGAATAAATGAACCATCAAATCAAGACCAGCATCAAAGATAGCCCAACGAACACCACTTTTGTATTCAACACCTAAAGAAGAAAGTTTTCTTGCTTTAAATTCTTTTGTCAGTTCGTTTAAAATAGCTTGCATTTGTGCTTCACTTTCACAAGTAGCAACTAAAAAGAAATCAGTAACATCTTTAATCCCGCGCAAATCCATAAGTTCTACGGTTTCTGCTCGCAACTGGAAAAGAATAGATGCAGCTAAGCTAACTGCTTCTGGGAGTTCTTCTTTATTGATTTCGTTCATAAGGAATCCTGTTGTATGATTTGTTCTAAATCTCTACCTATATAGACAGAAGCATCTACATAAGCTCTGTTATTTTGCACATGCAAGACATTGTTTGTTTTCAAAGCCTTCGCCAAAGGTTTTTCACCTTCCCAGCCTGGAGTGTGAATAACAAGAATTGTTTCTTCGTAATTACGAAGTCTATCGTTACTCACCACCACGACATCAAAGCCTTGAGAGCGCAAATAATTTTTCATTTTGGAAGCTGCATTATCAATACCGCAACTATTCAAAACTTGCACATCTCCAGGGTAAAAACGCTTTTCTACTTTTTTTTCAGGGACAATTTCTTCTTTGCAAGCCCAAAGGCTAGAAAGCATTACTAACAAGCTTGCTAATACAAAAAAACGCCGCATAATGTAAAGATAGCAATATTTTATTTTTCTACAAAAGGGCTAATTAGTTTTTAAAGTCATCAATTATAAAGTCTAATCTATACAACTCTCAATTTAGAGTTTCATTGAAAAGCTATTAGTTCTCCATAAAATAATTGGAATCGCACATATAAAAACCCCCGAAAGTTGAAACAACTTTCGGGGGAATTTTAGTCATTAAACTTACTTTTTAGAAGCGAATTTCTTGTTAGCTTCAAGAACTTTTGGGTCTGACTGAGCATCGCGAATTTGCTTTTTAATGCGTTCGTCACGACTTTTCTGGATTTTCTTTGCCAAATCTGGGAACAAGGCCCCGATAGAATCACTGAAAACTTCTGGTTTCTTAGCAGCTACAGGTTTCTTTGCTCCAGAACGAGAACGCTTCTTTTTGGGAGCAGCTTTCTTAGGAGCTTTTTTTGCTTCTTTAGGCTTATTTTCGACTACTTCCACTGTTTTTGCTTCTTTTTCTGACATATGAACCTCTTCGTCTAAGTTTATGAACGCTGCGTAATTTAGAAAAAATTTCTTTGCATTCGGGAAAAAATGTGAAAATAGTTTATTATTTAATGATTATCAAGCCAATGCATCAAAACTGTAATGTCAACTGGGCGGATTCCTGGCACTCTTGAAGCCTGTCCAAGCGTTAAAGGCTTAGCTTGCGACAATTTTTGCCTGGATTCAATACTCAAAGCCTGAATCGACATATAATCCATATTTTCATCTAAACGGACTTTTTCCACTTTACGCTGTTCTCTAATTTCCTTTTCTTGCCGTTCAAAAAAGCCTGCATAAAGTTCTTCTGACAATAAAAAGAGTTTGTCGCGACGAGAAAGAGAAACTTCTGGGAAAGCCACCTTAAAAAATAATTCAGGATCAACACCCGGACGCCTTAAAACCGTAACCCAACGGGTGCGTTCTGAAACACTTGCTTGGCCTAGACCTTCAATAATTTCATTAATTTGTTCTGGTGTTCCTGATTCATTCTTTAAGCGTGTCCGCAAATTTTCAAGTTCATTCTGTTTGGCTTTATAAATAGCAAACTCGTCATCTGAAATCATGCCAATTTCATGGGCTTTTGTTTTTAACCTAGCTTCTGCATTATCTGAACGCAAATAAAGCCTGTATTCAGCACGACTGGTAAACATTCTATAAGGTTCATCTAAAAGTGTGTTGACTAAATCGTCAACCATAACGCCTATATAACTTTCAGAACGCCCTAAAATAAACGGAGCTTCGCCTTTAATTTTTAATGCAGCATTAATACCAGCCATTAAACCCTGGCCTGCCGCTTCTTCGTAACCACTGGTGCCACAGACTTGCCCAGCAAAATAAAGGCCTGGGATTGTTTTGCTTTCAAGCGTTGGGAAAAGAGAAGTGGCATCAACGGAATCGTATTCTACCGCATAACCAATTTGGCAAACTCTTGCTCTAGAAAGCCCTGGAATAGTATGGAGTGCAGCAAGCTGTATATCAGCCGGCAAACTTGAACTAAAACCATTTACGTAAATACGACCTATAGAAGATGTTTCTGGTTCTAAAAATAACTGGTGACCATCTTTGTCGCCAAAGCGATTGATTTTATCTTCGATACTTGGACAATATCTAGGTCCTTTTCCTTTGATAATCCCTGAAAACATTGGGCTATCTTTAAAACCAGAACGTAAAATATCATGCGTTTTTAATGTTGTGCGCGTAACCCAACAAACAGCATCATTATTTAAAGCGTGTGTAGTCGAATCACTAAACGGCCATGGGTCAATGTCACCATGTTGGACTTCACATTCAGAGAAATCAACTGTATCAGGATCAATACGAGAAGGAGTTCCTGTTTTTAAACGGCGTAAAGGCACTTTTAAACCTGAAAGTGTTTTTGAAAGAGCATCTGCCGAAGGTTCTCCTACTCGCCCACCAACACTTTCTAACAAGCCTGTATACATTTTTGATGCTAAAAATGTACCACTTGTAATAATAAGCGCTTTAGTTAAAAACTTTCTGCCATCAGCTAAAAGAATTTCTGTTTTCTGCAAAAATGGTGAAAAAGAAGCGAGTTCTCCTTCTAAAAGGTCTAAGCCAGAAAATGATTCTAAAGTTTCTCTTGCACACTTGGAATAAAAATCCATATCGCATTGTGCGCGAGGCCCCCAAACAGCCGGGCCTTTGCTTTTATTGAGCATTCTAAACTGAATGCCAGCCTTGTCGGTTAATTTTCCCATTAACCCGCCAAGAGCATCAATGTCGCGAACAATTTGACCTTTAGCTACGCCACCAACTGCCGGGTTACAAGACATGCGACCAATAGCTTCTATACTCATTGTCAATAAGGCTGTTTTTACCCCAAGACGATAAGCCGCATGGGCAGCCTCTATACCAGCATGACCGCCACCGACAACAACAACATCGTATTCCGCAGAAAACGGCATATTACTTTTTAAGAAGTGCTGCGATATCAGCCTTTACAGAATCCAGTTCTTTTTCAAAAGACTTGTAGATTTTGTAAGAAGCATCTGGAGAGACAAGGTAAACTTTTGGGACATAACCATCGCTATAAAGTTCACCAAATTGACGAGCTTCATCAAGTAAAACCGGAATATCCAACTTGGTATTTTCCATAAATTGGCGGATACCTTTTTTGGAATTACTACCAGAAGCGATAGCTATTGCAGAAAGACCTTGTTCTTTATAAGCTTGTGCTAATTTAGCGACTTCTGGAGCTGCGTGTTGGCAATGCCCACAAGTGGCAGAGAAATAGAAAATCATCAAAGGCTTACCCGCAAAAGCTTGTAAATCCGTTGCTTTAACAGTTACACCTTCCATTTTAACAGCAAAATTCATTTTCGCAGGCATACCATCTGCTAAAGTATCGCCACGGAGTGGAGCAATTTCGGCTTTTAATTTTTCTTCTGCGGCTTTCGCTTCTTCCATTTTCTTCTTTTGGATATTTTGCATGTGTTCAGTAAAGCGTTTGCCAATAGCATCTACAGAATCTTTAGGGAACACACCTTTATAAGAAGAATCCTGAGCACTCTTGTAACCATCGGCAAGACCTTCTCTGAATGCCGCATCAGAAAGTTTCATTTCCGATTGCAAGCCGAGGTTAAAGAACTGGTTGTAGAAGTTTACACCAAACATGTAAGAAAAATGTTCAATGCTAGGTGATGTTGAATCGATTTTAACTGCTTTACCTGTTACTTTTGGAGTTTCAGATCTTGGCAAAGCTTTTAAACTTGAATCAACATAAGCACGCAATTGTTCTGGAGCCATAGAAGCACGCTTTGCCGAATCAGGTTGAATGGAGCCCATACGACTTTGTGCTTTAGAAGAATAGATTCGAGAAATGCTTTGCAACTGGACTTCATTCAACTGAAGTTTCTTGGTTGAATCGCCGTTCATAACATAAGCGTCTTCAAAACCTTGCATAAGCGCATCATAAGAAATACCTTCACCCACTTGATAAGGCACAAAAGCAAACAAATGGTGTGATAATTGCATCCCAAACAAGTAAGCCATTTTTTCTGTATCTGGAGAAGTAAAACCTACTTTTGTGGTAGGTGTTTTTTGCTCATTACAAGCAGTAAATGCAAGTGATAAGGCTAAACCTAATAAAAGACGCTTTTTCATAAAAACTCCTTAAAAAACAAATCCTTTCAGAATATGTTTCTAGTTAATGGCAGAAATTTAGCAAAAGAGAGAAAAAGAACTTTATGGAAACAAAAAAATTTCTAGTTTTTCTCCAAAATTTTACGCTTTGCAAAATATTTTCAAAGGTTATGTTTTATGAAACTTTCTAAATACTTCTATACAACGCTTCGTGAAATCCCAAGCGATGCCACAATGCCAAGCCATATTTTCTTAATGCGCGGTGGCTATATCAAGCCTCTTTCAACTGGTATTTACAGCACCCTCCCAATGGGTTTTAGAGTTTTACAAAAAATCCAGAATTTAATCCGCGAAGAAATGAATGCTATTGGTGGTATGGAAGTTGATTTGCCTGTTGTACAAACAGCTGAACTTTGGAGTGAATCTGGGCGTTATAGTGCAATTGGCGAAGAATTACTCCGTTTTAATGACCGCAATAATCACAAAATGGTTCTTGCTATGACGCATGAAGAAGCGATGACAGACCTTGCTCGCTATGTTCTTTCAAGCTACAAGCAACTTCCATTTATGCTTTACCAATTTAAAACAAAGTATCGCGATGAAGCTCGTGCTAGAGGCGGTTTAATTCGCGTGCGTGAATTTTTAATGAAAGACGCTTACAGTTTTCACGCTACTCCAGAAGATTTAGACAAGCATTACGAAGAAGAATACAACGCTTATTTACGCATTTTTAGAAAAGTAGGCATTGAACCTGTTGTTGTACAATCTGACACAGGCATTATGGGTGGTAAAATCGCTCACGAATTTATGCTTGATACTCCAAATGGCGAAGATTATTTGATTCTTTGTAAAAAATGTGGCTACCAAGCAAACCGTGAAATCGCCGCTTTTAAACGTGAGACTTATCAAGGTGACGCAAACGCAATGCCAGAAAAAGTGGCAACTCCAAATGCTCAAAGTATTGAAGAGGTTTCGACCTTCTTGAATATTACTCCTGAAGCTACTGCTAAATGTGTGTTCTTTGCTGTAGATGAAAAATTGGTCACCTGTATGGTTCCTGGGCAATTAGAAGTTTCAGAAACCAAACTTCGCAATTTGCTTAAAACTAAAGAACTTATCCCTGCAGACGAAGCTTTAATCAGACAATGCGGTATGGTTCCTGGTTATGCTAGCCCGATTGGCGCAAGTGAAAATATGATTCTTGTAATTGACTCTGCACTTGAAAACGCTAGCGACCTTGTCATGGGAGCAAACGAAGAAGGTTTCCATTATAAACATTGCACACCAAAACGCGATTTTAAAAACTACCAAGTTGCAGATATTGCTGAAGCTAGTTCCATTTGCACATGCCCACATTGCGATTCTAAATTGACAGAAACTCG
Source organism: Fibrobacteraceae bacterium (assembly GCA_017631885.1). GTDB lineage: Bacteria > Fibrobacterota > Fibrobacteria > Fibrobacterales > Fibrobacteraceae > UBA1765. The sequence goes on along the minus strand of JAGBSH010000012.1, from coordinate 14,090 downwards.
CGGCATTGAACTTGGAAATATTTTCAAGTTAGGCACAAAATTTTCTGAAAGCATGAATGCTAAATTCCTTACTGCTGATAAGGGTTCCTTGCCAGCAGTAATGGGCTGTTATGGTATTGGTGTTGGGCGTTTAATGGCAAGTGTTGTTGAAAATTCTCATGACGATTTCGGACCAATTTGGCCAAAGTCCATAGCTCCGTTCCAAGTCGAAATCATCCCAATCGGTAAAGATGACGTTGTCAAAGAAAAAGCAGAAGAACTTTTAAATGCACTTGAAAGCGAAGGCTTTGAAGTGCTCCTTGACGACAGAGAAGAACGCCCTGGTGTAAAATTCAAAGACGCTGATTTATGGGGTATTCCTATTCGAATTGCTGTTGGAGCAAAAGGACTTGCTAATGGCGAAGTGGAATGGAAATTCCGCCATGAAAAAGAAATGGCTATGGTAAAACTTGAAGACGTTTTATCTAAAGTCCAAGAATTCTACAAAGACTAAAGCGAAGTTCTTTGATTTCCTTTATTTTTAAACGCCCCATTTTGGGGCGTTTATTGTATACAAAAAAAGACAGGCTAAAAAACCTGTCTTTTTTATTTTTGAAAAAGTGAATTAGGTGTTTGCGTCAACCCATTCAGCGTTTTTCTTAACAGCTTCAACAGACTTGTCAAAAGCAGCTTGTTCAGATTCTGTCATTTTCACTTCGAAAATCTTTTCTACACCGTTACCACCAATGATAACAGGAACGCCGCAATAAAGGCCATTTACACCATATTCGCCATTGAGCATTACTGCGCAAGTGAGAACACTCTTCTTGTCGAGAAGGTAAGCTTCTGCCATTTTGATAGCAGAAAGACCTGGGCTGTAGAAAGCAGAACCGCGAACGAGAAGTTCAACAATTTCACCACCAGCATTAGCAGTGCGAGCTGCGATGCGGTCAAATGTTTCTCTGTCCATAAGTTGTGGGAGTGGAATACCACCAACAGAAACGCATTCATAAAGGCTAACCATAGTGTCACCATGACCGCCCATAACGATAGCTTTAACATCGTCAGCAGAAACACCAAGTTCCATTGCTACAAAGCAAGCAAGGCGAGAAGAATCAAGCACACCAGCCATACCTACAACGCGGTTAGATGGGAAACCTGTAACTTTCTGCATGTTGTAAACCATTGCATCAAGAGGGTTTGTGATAACAATAACAAAAGCTTCTGGAGCGTGTTGCTTGATAGCTTCACCAACAGTTTTAATAACACCGCAGTTAATACCAAGAAGGTCATCACGGCTCATGCCTGGCTTACGAGGAACACCAGCAGTTACGATAACAACATCTGCACCAGCAAGGTCAGCATAATCTGTAGAACCAGTTAAGTTTACAGAAGAATTGATAACGGAACGACCTTCCATAATATCAAGGGCTTTACCCTTTGGCATGCCTTCAGTCTGAGGGATATCGATAAGAACGACATCGCCCAAGCCTTTTTGAGCAAGAACAAGAGCCATAGTACCGCCAATCTGGCCAGCACCAACCAAAGCAATTTTCTTTCTAGAAATCATAGGTTATCCTTTTAAAAAGGTTCTGTTTTAAAGACAAGTGTATAGATAGAAAATTATTGATTAAGAAAAAAGATTTTAACATAAAAATGCTCAATTTTGGGCATTTATTTTTCTGGGTCGTGAACAATGTGCAAAACTCTTTGTGGAAATGGGATTTCTAATCCATTTTCATCTAAACATTTTTTGATTTCAGATAAATATTTCTTTTTTAAATCAAAATAATTCCCCGTTTTTGTCCAGACACGGCAAGTGAGTTGAACGGCACTATCCCCTAATTCTGAAACGAAAAAATGCGGTTCTGGTGTTTTTAAAAAAAGTGGTTCTTTTCCAAAAAGTTCCTGAATCAACTGAAGGGCTCGTTCAGAGGAATCATTATAACCTATGCCCACTTGAAATTCTAACCGACGATAAGGATTCCTTGAAAAATTTACAATAGGGCTACCCCATAATGCACTATTTGGTGCAGAAAGGAATAAACCATCTAGTGTTTCAAATGTGGTGTTAAATAAGCCAATACCAACTATTTTACCTTTAATCGCATCACATTCTATGTAATCGCTTGCGTTAAATGGTCGTAAAAACAATAGCAACAAACCAGAAGCAATATTGCTAAGAGTATCTTTTAACGCAAGTCCTATTGCTAAACTAGCAGCCCCCACCATAGCCACAAGCCCTGCTGTATTTACACCAAGAATATGTAATACAAGTAAAAGGCCAACGACATAAATCCCATAACTAAAAAGCGAATAAATTAATGGTCTTGCAGAAGAATCTAGCCCGCGCCGTTCGGCGCGGTCCAAGAATTTTTTGAAAATAAATAAAACTATCCGCAATAAAAGCAGAATAAAAAGAATCAAAATTAAACGATGTGTGATATTAATATCGCCAAGTAAAGTATCAAACCATTGTTTAAAATTCATAAAAACCTCTCAAAAAAAGATAATAAAGAGATTCATTCGCTACAATATAAAAAATGCTTACCACCAAGCACTCAAATAAAAAATGTCTAAACAATAATTTAAATATTCTGTTATCACAAATAAAAATTTATTCCACTTGTAAATCCAATATACCAACTTGCTGCAGGAGAATTGATATAATTAAAAATAGCACCGGAAGTAAATTCAATTTTCTTATTTAATCGATACCCCAAAGCTAAATAATGAGAACTAATACTAGGTAAGGAAAGCGAATAATCTCCATTAGGTATTTTTAAGGTAACTGTTGGATCGTAAACGCTAACGCTATAATTGATAAAGAACTTTTCTAAATAAAAACTAGCAAACGCTCCTGCAAATAAACTTGTTGTTATATCATAATCTTCTTTGGAAAAAGGTTCACATTCTGTAGGAAAAAATAAAAAGAATTCCGTACAATACTCCCCTTTATAGTCTAACTGCGTAAAGTGGTGATAAAGGCCTAAAAAGCCACCAATTTCAAAATGAGACGTATTACCGCCTAACGAAAAATGGTAAAACAAACCATCTTTATACCCCACTCCTGCGCCAGCAAAAAGGTAATCTTTCCCTTTTTTTATATAATCATATTTGAAAGTAAAATCTAAAATACCCACTTCATAAACTATATCTTTACTACCATTCTCAAATTCCCTTTCATCTTCTAGATTATAATTTAATTTTCCAGTTAATCGCTTAAGAGATGTGTTGGATAGTTGATAAGTATTAGCCCCATGTACTTCTGGAGCTTCAGAAACATCCATATTCAGATGCAAATTTTTCACAGAAGGTAGGCTGCACCCTGTAAAAAGAAAAATAAAGATCAACCAAAAAAATTTTTTTTGAAACATTTAATTTATGTCCTAATTTATAATATTGACGAAGAATATAAAAAAATTAAAGGCTCCCGAAGGGAGCCTTTAAAACGCATTAAACATTAACAAAAATTAAAAATGAATGACACGAACTTTAATTACTTTCGGTAAATTAGAAAGCAATTCGATAATATCATCGCCAATAGCAGATTCAGAATCGATTAAGTTGTACCCAATTTTTCCGTTACTCTTGTTACTGAAACTAGAAATATTGATTCCAGCCGAACCGATAACTTTTGTGATTTCTGCAATCATATTAGGCACGTCTTCGTTAATAACAACTACACGGCTCTTTACACCAGAATGTGGGCGTTCATCAAGCGGTGGGAAGTTTACAGAATTGCGAACGCAACCATATTCAAGATAATCTCTCAATTCTTCAACAGCCATAACCGCACAGTTTTCTTCGGCTTCTTCGGTACTTGCGCCAAGGTGTGGCAAGCAAAGAATTTTCGGGTGTGCAATTTGACGGGCATCTGGGAAATCACTGATATAACCAGTCAATTTATCAGAGTCAAGCATTTCGTAAACGGTATCCATATTCACAATACCATTACGCGCAAAATTCAAAATGTATTCACCCTTGAAATCAGCAAGATTTTTTGAATTCAATAAATCTTCTGTAACACCTTTAATAAAAGGAACATGAACAGTTAAGAAATCAGAAGCAGCCACCACTTCTTCAATTGTTTTCACAACAGTTACTTTATTTGAAAGCAAGTGCATATTAGCCGCATTTGGGTATGGTTCATAAGCAACTACCTTCATATTTTTCCAACGAGCATAGTTTGCAACCATCACACCGATTTTACCAAGACCGATTACACCGAGTGTTTTTCCGGCAAGTTCAAAACCAGCAAATTTCTTTTTACCCTTTTCAACATCTGTAGAAAGATCTGGAGAATTAACATCTAATTTAGAAACCCATTCTGCTGCCTTATGCACATTACGAATAGCCATACCAAGAGCAGTCATTACAAGTTCAGCCACAGCATTTGCATTAGCACCAGGAGTGTTAAACACACAAACGCCTTTTGCACTTGCTTTATCAATCGTAATATTGTTTACGCCAGCACCTGCACGAGCCACAGCTAACAAGCCATCAAATTCATCCGTGTCTACTTTAGCGCTACGAACAAGAATAGCTTGTGGATTTTCAATGGCTTCGCTTACTTCGTAACTTTCATCAAAAAGTTGCAAGCCTTTAGAAGAAATATTATTCAATGTTTTGATTTTATACATGGAATTTTCCTTTTTGAATTAAAAACTTTAAGCCATTGGCGGGTCTTGCCAACGCCCCTTTTCTTTAAGAAGTTGCACAAGTTCATCAAGAGCTTGTTCTTGTGGAATATTTTTCTTAACTGGTTCTAAGCCTTCATAAAGCGAAATATGCCCAGGAGCACCGCCCACATAACCGAAGTCAGCACCTGACATTTCACCTGGGCCATTCACAATACAACCCATAACGGCAATAGAAACATCTTGCAAATGCCCAAGCCTTGATTTGATTTCGCCAAGAACTGAACGAATGTCATACAAAGTACGGCCACAGCCAGGACAACTGATAAATTCCGTTTTAGAACGGCGAATTCCGGCGGCCTGCAAAATATCGTAAACAAGAGAAAGTGTTTCTTTTGGAGATTCACCAACTTCTGCATAAACGGCATCGCCAATACCATCAAGCAATAAAGAGCCTAATTGCGCTGCTTTACGCATTTTAAACGCTTCACCTTCCCCTTTTTCAATATAAAGTAAAAGCGGATTCTTTTTATTGGCATTTAAAAGCATTCCTGCAAGTGCTCGATAAGAAACTACAGGTGAATTTCCCATATAACAAATCGCTTTATTTTCTTCTATTTCTTTTGAGCCAGAAAGGAATGCCGCTAAATCCGCTTCGTCTTTCAACCAAAGTACAGAAGAATCTTCCACTGGCAACACAAATTCTGCTTTTCGATTTCCATCAACAAGAGGAACAGAAAGACCAACCGAAACAGGTTGAGTAGCCCCTATTTTCAAGCCAGCCACAAGAGTTTCAAGTGATTCTAGGCGAACATAAGAATATGGGTCTTTAGAAAAACTGGTTTTAGTTTCAACTTCTAATGCACGTGGTTGAGTTTCCTGAATAAGAGAAGCGGCAACAGGAACTTCTGCGACAGGATCTTCAGTCAAAGAAACGCGAATCGTATCGCCTAAACCATCAAGCAACAAAGAACCTATACCGACAGCCGATTTTAAACGACCATCTTCCCCTTCGCCAGCTTCGGTAACGCCGACATGAAGCGGGTACGGTTTCATATTTTTTTCTAAAAGCTTTGCAACAAGCATGCGATAAGCTTGAACAGCAATTTTAGGGTTAGAAGCTTTTAAACTAACAACCACTTGGTCAAAATTTTCTTCTTCACAAATCGTTAAATATTCAAGAGCACTTTCAACCATGCCTTCTACCGTATCGCCATAACGGAAAAGCATACGGGCTGAAAGAGAACCATGGTTCACGCCAATGCGAATAGCTCTGTTAAGGCGCTTGGCCTCTTGTAAAAATGGCACAAAAGCTTCACGAACTTTTTTACAACCAACTTCAAAAGATTCTTCTGTTTGATTATCAAGAGTTGCAATCCCTGAGTCAACAAAATTACCGGGGTTAATGCGAACTTTTTCGACCCATTTTAAAGCTTCAAATGCAGCCTTTGGCTGGAAATGAATATCAGCAGAAAGAGGGATATCACAGCCAGCTTCACGAATTTTAGAAACGACATTTTCAAGAGCTAATGCGTCGGCTAAAGTAGGAACCGTAATACGTACAAGGCCACACCCCGCTTTTGCAAGCGCAAGAGTCTGGCGAACGGTTTCTTCTACATCTTTTGGCTTTGTCGTTGTCATTGACTGCACAAGAATCGGAGCATCACCACCAATCAAGGCATTTCCAACCTTAACCTGAATTGTTTTTCTACGTTCAGGGCGTAAAGTGTCGGCTATATAAGAAAAACTTTTATTTTCACTCATAGATTCAAATATAAAAAAGGATTGTAAAGAATAATTTTCCGTTTACTAAAGAAGGTCTGTTATTTAAGTTCAAAACTTAAAATACCCAAATTCCAAGAGCAAGTCCAATAAGAATACCGCCGACCCAAGAACCCATTTGAGCAATTGTTCCCATACGGCGCATTTGTTTTTGCTTGGCTTCTCCATTCGTTAAATTCACTCGTAAAATTTTCACACAAGTTTCATATTCTTGTTTTAATGTGGAATAACTTTTTTCCCAATTTTCACAACGAGCGTTTTCAACTTCTAATTCGGATTGGTGTAATTTTTGTTCAGCTTCACGAATGCTATCACCAACGGCCAAAAGGCTATCGCGAAGAGCGAGTTCTTCTTGGACTTCAGATTTTGCAACAGAATCTACTTTTACCATTCCGCTTAAAGAATCTGTCGGTATTTTTGCAGAAACTGTATCGACTACAACTAAAGAATCTTTTTGAATTAAAGAATCTTGTGGCGTTTTAACGAAAGCAGAATCCACGGAAGGATTTTCTACTGCAAAAGCAAGGCTGCATAACAAACAAAGTATTAAAAAGTTTTTCATAATTTTCCTCTTACAGACAATTAAAAGAAACATTCTTTAAAAGTGGTAAGCTTTTTAAATCGTACTGTTGACCCCAATTTTTCTAACGCCGCTTCAGCAAACGTTTTTGAATCAAATAGCGCAAACACAGAAGCCCCAGAACCTGACATTAAAGTTTTGAAAGCGCCTGAATTTTCAAGTTTATTTTTCAAATCCTGAATCATTGGATATTTTGGAAAAACAGATTCTTCAAACTTGTTGTAAAATTCAAACGATAACGTTCCATTCCAATTGGATTTAAAAGCATTCCAACGATTTTTTCCCGAAGGAACAACGCCTGCGTAAGCATCTTTTGTTGGAACTGCACAATGCGGAGTGGCTACAAGCACTGCTTTTGGAAATTCTACAGAAGTGGGCGTTAATATTTCTCCTATTCCTTCTGCAAAAGCGGTTCCACCTTGAACAAGAAACGGAACATCTGCTCCAAGTTTTGCCCCTAATTTTTCAAGTTCTTCACTTGAAAGATTGGTTTCCCAAATTCTATTTAACAAGCGTAAAGCAGCAGCTGCATCGGCACTACCGCCACCAAGTCCAGCCCCAAGTGGCATTAATTTTTCTAAATACAATTTTGCGCCACAAGAAGTATTTGTTGTTTCTTGCAAAAGTTTAGCCGCTCTAAAAACCAAATCTTTTTCTACTGGGTAATCCTGAGAAACGTTATATGATAAAGTAATTTCACCAGAAGAATTTTTTTCTGCTGATAAAAAATCTCCCATATCCAGTGTTTGAAAAACGGTACCTAAATCATGATAACCATCTGCACGTTTATTCAAAACATCTAAAAACAAATTCACTTTTGCAGGAGCAAATTCTTTTTCCATTTTTTCTCCACTAAGTCCTCGGGGTATTCATCAGATTTCTGATTTCTTCTTCACCCATAAGCATTTCACGCTTTTTAGAATTTTTTGTTTCACGGCTACAAATGCCTCGTTTTTCTAACTGGTCTACAATTTTTCCAGCCCGAGAAAACCCGACACTAAAAGTTCTCTGCACATTTGAAATAGAAATACTTCCAAGACCTGCCGCCCACAGAGCCACTTCATACATCAACGGGTCTTCCTTCCCTAATTTAATTGGCCCACCATCTAGTTCAACAGCACCTTCTTCTTCTGTTTCAAAACTTTCAAGTTGTGGATAATTCACATTTTGGCAAGCACAGGCATTGGCTAATTTTTCGGCTTCCGGGTCAGAAAGGAACGCTCCATGAACACGAATTGGTTCAGGGTCGTTTCCGCCACGATAAAGCATATCACCGCGACCAAGTAAACGTTCAGCCCCATTTGTATCAAGAATAATTCTTGAATCTAATGCCTGCCCCACTTTAAAAGCAATTCTTGTTGGTAAATTCGCCTTAATTAAACCGGTAATCACTTGTGAAGAAGGCCTTTGCGTTGCAAGAACCAAATGAATACCAACAGCACGCGCTTTTTGAGCTATACGAGCAATTGAAGTTTCCACTTCTTTACCAGCAACCATCATCAAATCTGCAAGTTCATCAATTATCAAAACAATAAACGGCATGCGAACCGCTTCTTCTGGCGGTAAGTCAAGCGGCATTTCTCCAGCAAGTAACTTTTCATTGAAACCATTTATATTACGAACTTTTGCCCGACCAAGAACTTCATAACGCCTATCCATTTCGCGACACATCCATTTTAACGCCTGCACAGCAACATCTGGCTGCGTTATTACTGGGTGCAATAAATGCGGAATACTTTCATACATCTTAAGTTCTACAACTTTTGGATCGACAAGCAAAAGCCTTAATTCATCTGGAGATTTACTCAAAAGAAGACTTGTCATTAAAACGTTTACACAAACCGATTTACCAGCGCCTGTTTGCCCTGCAATTAAAAGGTGTGGAGCTTTAGCCAAATCCATTGTAAAAGCATGGCCTGTAATATCTTTTCCAAGCACAACTTGTAAAGAATCCGGAGTAGGAACAAACACCCCACTGTCTAAAACATCTCGACAATAAATAATCTGTTTCTTGCGATTTGGAATTTCTATACCTACAACAGATTTTCCAGGAATCGGAGCTAATATACGTATAGAAACTGCTTGCAAAGCCATTGCCAAATCATCTTGCAATGAAAGGAATTTAGCCACTTTAATGCCTGGGCCTGGTTCCACTTCAAAGCGGGTAATCACTGGCCCTGTTACAATGTTTGTCACTTTACCGCGGACTTTATACGTTTCAAGATTCATTTCTAACTGAGAGGCAATTTCTTGCAATTCTTCAGCTGTATAATCAGGGAGTTGTGTTGGCGAAGAATCCAGAATAGATTCCATTTTTGGAATTTCATATTCTGCATATTCAACTTCTGTCTCTACCGGGTCTTCAACTGCATTTTCAGCATTTTCAATTTCACCTTCAAGTTCTACTTCATTTTCATTTAAAGACTCTTCGACAATTTCTTCTTCTGGTTCTGCTTCAAAGACAAATGATTCTTGTTCATCGTCTTGTTCTTTTGACGATTTTCTTAAAACACCAACCACTTGAGGTTTTTCTTTTTGTTCGTCTTCCCATTCATTTATTTTGCGAATACGACGGAGTTCGGCAATTTCGTCACGGATTTTTCGCTTTTCTACATCGCCTAATTTATCGCGATTTTCTCTTAAAATACGTTCTAAATATTCAAGTCTGTCTTCACGCGTTGGTTCTATTTGCGAAGCGTCTTCAGAGAAAGGAATTTCTTCTTCAGAAAGTGGAGGTAATTCACTACCCCATGGCTTAGAAAATGGTTTTGTTTTGATAAGTATTTCAGATTGATCCCAAGAAGCAACGTCATCTATTGCTGGAGAATTTTTTTGTTTTTTCTTACTAGGAAGTTCTTCTTTTACAATATTTTGGAAGGTAAGTTGTTTTTCTTCTTTTCGCTTTTTACGCCAAGCATAAAATTCTACAACCTTCTTGGAAAGTAAAGCAGCAAAAGTTTTTATAAAATGCAAATGTTTCAAACGCAAGCCAAAACAAGAAGCAAGCACGGCTACAATAGCAATAATACCAAGTATTAGCGGTAATATATAAGAAGAACCGCACACACTACTTAACTCTTTTGATAAAACAAAGCCAAGAAGCCCGCCATCTGTGACCGATGAAGAATGTGCTCCATAAATGCGCAATGAAAGTAAAAAAGAAAAACAAAGCGATAATAAAAAGAACCCACCGCCAAGTCTTAAAAACAGAAATTTCTGCCAACGCGTAAATGCAAAAATTCCAAAAAAGACAAGCCCAAGGGCAAATACTAAAATGGAAAGATGACCAAAAAATTCTAATAGAGAAGTAATCCAAATATTGCCTAAATAAGGACCCAACCAATTAGTGTTACCTTTTGCATAAAGAGTAAACAACGCAATAAGAATCCAAGAGCCCAAAAGAGAAAAAATGGAGCCAACAAGCAAATGCAGATGCGGCGAAGATTTAGTTTGTTTCGTTTTTGTCTTCGTTGACTTTGCCGCCACAGAATCCTCCAAAAAAAAAGCAATTAACTTTTAACAATATAGAAAAAGAGCCAAAAGTAAATAAAAGAAAAACCCCGATTTCTTAGAAATCGGGGCTTCGTGGATGATGCAGGGATCGAACCTGCGACCCGCTGATTAAGAGTCAGCTGCTCTACCGACTGAGCTAATCATCCAATCACTGCGAGCAATTATAGAAATTTGCTCTGTATTGGCAAGGGATTTTTTTTGAAAAAGTTCAAATTTCAGAAAAATTACTTCGATGTAGCCGTATAGATACCATCCCAAGGAGTTCCAGGCCGAACTGGAGGCGATTTTTTATACTCTTCACAACGTGCAATATAAATAGCTGAAGGCGTTGTTTTGGAACCAGGATCTTTATCTGGGTGATGTGGCTCTAACAACTCCGCTTCTTTAAAGCATTCTATCGCTTTATCCCATTCTGTATTACAATAAGCCTCTCTACCCTTTTCCCAAATATCAACTAATTTTTGAATTTCTTTTGCTTGTTCTGAACCATCGTTTCGTGCTAATAACTCATAAGTCCGTACTGGTTCTGATTTACCAACCACACGAACAATATCTAGAGAACGATAAAGGAAGGCATTTGGTTCTAAAAGTTCTTTCGTTGTTTCACTTATCTGGATATAAGCCCCGTATTGTTTTGCCGCACTTTCTAAACGAGCTGCTAAGTTAACAGCATCGCCCATCATGGTATAGTTTTTACGCACAGCAGAACCCATATTCCCTGTCACAATATCACCAGAATTAATTCCTATCCGCATGTGCATTTCTTTTACCGGAGTAGGCCATTTATCATTTTCCTGAATCCATTTTTTACGAAGTTCCAATAATTTTTCTTGCATAGAAACAGCCGTTTCACAAGCACTTTGTGCATGGTTCGGGAGTTTCATCGGGGCGCCAAAAAAGGCTATAATTGCATCCCCTTCGTACTTATCAAGTGTCCCACGATTCTTTAACAAAATATCAGTCATAGCTCCCAAATATTCATTCAGCAATTCTACTAAACGAGTCGGGTCTGCTATTTTTTCTGAGAAAGTGGAAAAACCGGCAATATCTGTAAAATAAGCCGTCAATTCAGATTTCACACCACCAAGTTGCGGTTTAATTTCTTTGTCAAGCATTTCTTGAATAAGAGCCGGAGAAATGTATTGTTTAAAGGCATCATTCAAAAATTGTTTATCTTTCGATTCAAAATAGGTTTTAATGAGCAATGCACTGATTGTCGTAAAAAGTAAAACCAACGTAGGTTCTGCAAAGCCAAGATAAAGCCCCTTACTAAACGCATAGTTTCCCAAAATAGCTAAAACAGCAACTAGAATAAGAATACCCGGGAACAAAAAATAATTCCTAAGATAAAGCGCGACTAATGTACAGAAAAGCGCAATAAAAACAATTATCAACAATTGCCAATGCCATTCCAAATTCACTAAAAAACGCCCTCGTAAAATATTTTCCAAAACACTTGCATGAACAAGAACTCCTGGATAATTTTCTTCGTGCGGAGCGGTTACAAAATCAAATAATGCAGTAGCCGCAGACCCTAGGATAAAAATTTTCCCTTCATAAAGTCCTGGATCTAAACGACGTTTTGCCACATCATAATAAGAAAGGTGATAAAAACTACGGCGAGCTTTGGCCGTATTAAAACGACTGCCATAAGTAATGCGGAATTGTCCATTTTCATCTATTGGTACTTTAATATTTTTACCAAAACGAATTTCATCTCCTTTTTTTAAATAAGCAACATCAGTAATAGAATGGTTTCGAATATCACGCAAAACGTCATCTGAAAGAATAATGAAATTAGAACGCCATTTTTTCGTAGAAAGGTCATAAGAAATATCTAAATCACAAGAAAAACGAACAGGCGTATTGTTTGGCAAATTAGCAATTGAGTCTTTAAAATAATCCAAAACAGAAACTGTATATGTTGAAATAATAGCCTCTTCTTCTTCTTCGCTATCAAACAAAACAAATTGGTTTTCAACTTCTTCATTTTGTTTAATCGTTATACTTTCCTGGATTTCTATTTCAGTTTTCCCAATGTCTTTTAGTTTATGTTCAGAAAGAGTAAGTAAAGCAGCGCTTAAACGAGGAGTAAGAACTTGCCCATCTAAGATTTCGATTTCATATTCTTCATCATGACGCGAAACGACAACGCGTGTCGCTGGTTGTAAAAACGGCATTTGTTCGTCACTTTTTTCTAAATGCTTATTTTCTTGAAGTTCTTTTAAAAGAGCTCTAAACATCGGGTAAGAAAATTGTGGGTATGTACTTTCTAGCTTTCCTGACGACGCATTTCGAATAAAACCAAATGGTTGTCCTAAATCCACATATTTTCCAAGATGGATTTTTACGTTCTCTGCTTTTTGGCCATAAAGATGCAAAACAGTAGCAAGTGTAAGAGATGGATAAATCTTTGTATATTCAGAGTAAAGTTCTGGATTGGGGAAACGATGAAAAAGAGAAATTCTTCTAATAACACCATCTTGGTCTGGGTAAGCGTTTACCGCCCCTGCAGCTACTGCAGCTTCAGAAAGTTCAGGGAAAATATTATCAATTAATTCTTTTGATTCTATTTTCTCTGGCAAATCTGCTTGAGAAACATCCATTGCATTTTTTGTTTGAATTGCTTGTTGCCATAAAGGTGTACTAAGTCCTTCCCATTGGGATTTATGTTGGTAAGCGCTTCCATTTTCAAAGAGGTAACTAACAACCGTATTTTTATTTTTAACAATTGCATCTAAAAGAACAGAGTCATCGTTAAACGAATGTTTTAATCTTGTAGCCAAAGAATCCCAGTCTCGACCAGGGATTGCTGTATTTAAAGCCGTTATCGTTTTTTCTGTTTGTTGAGCACCAAAATCGGCGGTTTTAAAAAGAATATCAAATAAAATGGCAGAAGCCCCACCATCATTCAATGATTTTACAACATCGGCATGAATGTTTCTTGACCATGTATTATAAGGGCCTAATTTAACCAAAGAAGGTTCGTCAATATCAACAATATAAATGTTTGGGTCAGCAAGTTGCGAAACGGTAACGCCTTCCGTTTCAACAGTTTCTTCATTTTCTGAAGTTAAAGAAGCCCACTTAAATAAGGAATCATAAAAGATATTCTCTAATTTTTCAACCCATTCTGCCACTTGAGGAAAGGGAGTAATAGAAGGCGAAGAAAAAAGCACAACAAGAAGCGTCAAAAAAGTACTTGACAACAACGCAGCAAGAATTTTTTTTACTGGTTTCTTTAATTTTATTTTCTTTTTTGATTCCATACAAAAAAAATAATTAAAGAAATAAAACAAAAAAGCCTATTACTATTATGCAATAGGCTTTTCTAAGTTCTATTTATAAAAAACTTATAGAGTTTGACAGAAACCCTTGTCGCTCGGTCATGTCAGATTGAGCAAGTTCATCTGCCGCGACTCTCGCTTATAGAGTTTTAAAGAAACTCCTGTCGCTCGGTCATGTCAGATTGAGCAAGTTCATCTGCCGCGACTCTCGCTTATAGAGTTTTAAAGAAACTCCTGTCGCTCGGTCATGTCAGATTGAGCAAGCTCATCTGCCGCGACTCTCGCTTATAGAGTTTTAAAGAAACTCCT
>JAGBSH010000011.1 GCA_017631885.1 Fibrobacteraceae bacterium | reverse complement strand
GTTTATGACATTCTTTTGTTATAATTTTTTGGTAATGGCAATTATTTTTTCTTTCTTCGATTTCTTGTTTTTTAGCATTAATAGCACTATCCAAAATGTTATTTCGCATTAAACTATCTAAAATAAAGTAAACCTCTTTTTGATAAGCAATAGAATCGACTCTTGAAGGGCACTGCCGAAACCCTCTGCAAATTTGTCCAACAACATCTATAAATAAATCTCTATCTTTATCGTAATTCCATTTTTTAATAAACTCTCTTTCTGCCCTATTAAAAGCTCTTACTCCTATTGAAATGGAATCATTTGGGTCAAGATCTCTTAACCTTACTATTCGAGAAGTGTCTGGTATTAATAAGCGAGATTTGCGAGGTTCTCCCTTCACAAAATCCACTTTTTGCACCATTTCTTTAGGCTTTTCTTTTTTTTCAGAACAGCCTGAAATTATTATCAGCAAAAAAGCAAGTAAACTAACAACTCTGATTTTCATTCTTGATGCCTTGAAAAGTTGAATACTTAAATGTAAGAAAAATGTAATATTTTGTGAGGTGCTTGTCAAAATATTCAAAACAATCTTGTTTTTTTATAAAACCTAAAAAAATCCTCATCTGAAATTTTGAAAAATTTTGCTCTTTCTTTGCCAATACGAATCTTCTATGTTCGTAAAAAAAATGAAGGAGATTTTTTATGACACAAACTCAACAAAATACTCTTTGGCAGGTAATTAAAATTACTTGCGCCGCTGCTATTGGCGGATTTTTATTTGGCTTTGATTCGGCTGTGATAAACGGCACGACTCTTGCACTCAAGGCTACTTTTGATGCATCGGACGCAAGCCTCGGCGCCGCGGTTTCTGTTGCATTGCTCAGCGCCGCGGCAGGCGCCTACTTCGCTGGGCGCCTAGCCGATAAATTCGGCCGCGTCCGCTGTATGTTAGCCGCTAGTTTCCTGTTTCTGATTAGTGCCCTTGGCTCTGGAATGCCTTTTGGCATTCCGGATTTTATATTCTGGCGCGCCGTAGGCGGCGCAGCCATTGGTATTGCAAGCATTATAGCACCTATATACATCGCAGAAACAGCGCCAGCTCATTTGCGTGGGCGTTTAGGTTCTATGCAACAATTTGCAATTGTAATAGGAATCTTTGCTGCACTACTTTCAAACTGGCTTGTTGTACGCTTTGCTATGGCTCTTGAAACTAATGCCATTCTATACACTTTACCTGATTTCATTTTACAACAAAACGGAGGCTTTGCTAACGCTTACATTTTAGGGGAAACAAAAGCTTGGCAATGGATGTTCTGGCTAGAAATAATCCCAGCATTGCTATATGGATTTTTTGCTTTACGCCTACCAGAATCTCCAAGATTCCTTGTTTCTCAAGGCCGTTTAAGTGAAGCTAAAGAAGTTCTTGCAAAAATTTCACCAGACGATGTTGATGATGAAATTGACTCTATTGCAAGCACATTTAAAAATTCAGCACCAACAAAACTTTCTGATCTCTTTGAAACTTTAACTAATGGAAAACGCCGTATTGCTCCAATAATTTGGGCAGGGCTTGGCATTGCCATTTTCCAACAATTAGTCGGCATCAATGTGATTTTCTATTACGGAAATATGCTATGGCAAAGTGTTGGTTTCACAGAAAACGACTCAATGCTTTTAAATGTACTTTCTAGTATCGTTAATATTTCTATGACAATTGTTGCCATTCTTCTTATTGATAAAATCGGTAGAAAACCCTTATTGCTTATCGGTAGTATCGGAATGACATTCTCTTTAGGGTTACTCGCTTATTGTTTCTTGACTGCCGCTACTGATATTTATGGGAATTTACTACTTGCAGGAATATCTGGGCCATTATCCGTTCTTGCCGCTAATTTATTCATTATATTCTTTGCAATGACTTGGGGGCCTGTCATGTGGGTAATGCTTGGAGAAATGTTCAACAACAGAATCCGTGCCGTAGCCATCGCAGTCTGTGGACTCGCTCAATGGGGAGCTAATTTTTTGGTCACATTCACATTCCCAATTCTTTCAGGTACAGCAGGCCCAGGGTTAACTTACGCTCTTTACACATTCTTTGCATTCACAAGCATATTCTTTGTCTGGAAATTTGTAAAAGAGACAAAACAAAAAGCATTAGAAGAAATGTAATCTAAAAAATAACCCTAGGGTATTACCCCTAGGGTTGTTTTTGGGTGTTTTTTGGATAGTAGTAAAATCCCTTATTAAGGAATGGTTATAAAATAAAAATCAGTTTTACAAAATACAATTCCAATTACAAAATAGTGTTGTTTCTAGACAACGCTATTTATCCTTTAAAATGAGATATTCTCCTTGACTTTACTATATTCTTATCGTGAACGAAAACAAAGAACAACGCAAAATATTCGAATACCTGGACTACAGAGAATTTTTGCAAGATTACTACCGAATTCGCAAAGAAGCTAATTCGTCGTTTTCGTTGCGTGCGTTTTCCGACAAAATCGGTTTTAAAGCAAAAGATTTTATCTCTCGCGTTATGCAAGGTGAAAAAAATCTTTCTGAGCAAAGTATTCAGAAGGTGGCGTCAGGGCTGCGTTTGGGTAAAAGAGAGTCTGAATTCTTTGCTGCTTTGGTTTTATTCAACCAAGCTGAAACTGCCGAAGAACGCAATTCACACTATGCCAAAATGCAAGAGATTCTAAAAATCGTTCGATTTAGCGAATCTCAGCATTTAATGGCTCATTACCAATACCAAGTCTATTCTGATTGGCGTCATCTTGTCGTACGTTCCTTAATAGGAATGTTCGGTTTTTCTGGTGATTTTAAAGAACTCGGTAATAGAGTGCATCCAAAAATCACTCCAGAACAAGCAAAAGAATCTGTCAAACTCTTAGAAAGTTGTGGACTCATTTCTAAAAAAGAAGATGGTTCTTACGAATTGTCACAAAGTGCTATTACAACAGGTAATCGCACTTCAAAAACAGCTCTTCGTGGATTCCATCAAAAATGCTTGAAACTTGGTGCTGATTCTATAGACAGAGACCAACCCTCAGAAAGAAACATTTCTGGTTTAACTCTTGGTATTTCAAAAGATGGTTACGAAAGAATAGTGGAACGTATAAACGCTTTTCGCAAGGAGATAGCTTTTTTAGCCGAAGAAGACCAAGCGGCCGATAGTGCTTATCAATTAGAAATTTGTTTTTTCAAAGTTGGTGGTAAAAAGTAAAATAAAGCGTCGCTACGCGACGCTTTATTGTTTATCATAAAATCATTCTTTAAACAATGCTTTAGGCCAATAATCAACTGGTTTTTGATTCAAGTATAAAACTTTAACCCTATCCGCAGAAATAGCCTGACGCATTACATGCAACTCATCGATTGATCCAAGAAAATGCTGCCCGACACTGTCTTTAGAATCTAATTCGTAAACCAATCGTCCAATTTCAAAATCACTTTCAGAATAATAAGGCGTTTCAAAAGACCCACATGCTGATTCTGAAGAAACCAAATCACCATCTACATAAAGAGAAATTGAAGAATCTTGTTGAGTAACCGTAATCATACTCCATTCATTATAAGAAGACAAAGTATCTTCAGAATAATACCAATAACGCACAGACTCTTCACTACTTTTTTCACGATAACGTTCAAACAACCAATTGTTTGGATAATAATATTTTAAATGATATTGCGTTGTTCCCTTTCCATAAACAAAACGACTTGTATTCAAAGAATCAATATTTACCCAAACAGAAATACTCATAGAATCTGAATAAGCAAAGTCTAAATCGCTCTTGGCAGAATTAGGAATTGTCACATAAGAATGCGAGCCATCATAATAAAAAGATCCCCCTAAAACACCTTTGGATTCTATCACTTTTTCTGGCAAACCATGTAACTTATTGCCCGTTGCGTCTTCTGCTATAGAAGTTCCTTCATCAAAGTGCCATACAGCAATATAACGCTCTGGAGAAAAAACATTGTCATAAGTTCTTGTTTCGCCTTCTGTAAATGTTAAAAGAATGGTATCAGTAGGCACTGCTGGTAGTGAATCCAACAAAACCCAGAAAACCGCTTCTTCAGAAGATTCATCCGGAACATAAGAAAGATTTTGTGTAGCTCCAGATTTTAAACAAGCTTCCCAACGCCCTGTAAGCGATTCTAACAATTTCCAGTTCACTTGATTTTTATTTAAACGTAAAGCCAACGGCAAAAATTTTTGATAACTTGAAAATTCCTGACCATTTAAAGGGTAACTTACTGTAAAAGACAAAGGTTTAACATTTTCTTTGATGATTTTACCCGGTAAAATTTCAACCGGAGAATCAAAAACTAGAGAATCTTCTTCAACAACAATTGCGTCCAATAAAGTTGCCGGCAAAGAATCCAAGAACAATTCATCGTTTTCTACGTGAGCGTAACGCAAGAATGTTGAACCAGGAATCCTTACAAGAACTGAATCTCCATTCTTGAACTTTCCAGCTGACAAGCGCAAGGCCCCCACTTCTGAAAGTTTACCAGAATAAGAAGAATCTTCTACAGATAAATTCCGCTTGAGAAGAGAATAATTTTCATGTGATGCTTCTATTGCAAAATGAGAATCAGGAAGCGAATCTATGCGATAATGCCCAAGTGAATCCGTTTCTGTGACCCAAGATTCAGGTAAAGAATCCTCGCCGGCACTGAACCATTCTGGCACACAACGGACAGAAACCCGGCTAGCAGGTTCACCATTTGGATAAGAAACTACCCCTGCGATTTCTGGATTACCGATTTCAGCACTGTTTCCTGCAGTTTCTGTTGAAGAGCAAGCATATAACAAAAAGGAAAGGACGGAAATCGTTAAGATTCCCGACAATGACAAAACCCATTCCTTTGAGCATTTTACAAACACGCTGAAAATATAACTTAAAAAAACAAAAAACTTATTTTTTTTTCACTTTGCGTTGTCCATAGACTTTACTCAGAGAAAATGCTGCATAATTTGCCCAAAATTGGCAAATTTCAAAATTTAAACCAAAGATTTTTTTACATTTTGTATTATGAAAAAATGGATTGTTCCTGTTATTTTGCTTCTTGCGGCTACTGCACTAGTCACCTACCTCCGCTGGGATGATTTTTCAAGATCTTCTGTAGACGGGAATGCTTACATTACAACAAGAACCAAAATAGATTCTTTACAAAGAGAACTTTGGGACTCTCAAATTTCAGCGGACCAACGAATCGCTGTTCTTTCTGAACTTGAACAATCTTGGAAAAAATTAGACCAAATTAAATTTCCAGAAACTGAAACAAAAGAAACTATCAAAGAAAAGCCAATTGTTGCAGAAGAAAAACCAACTGCAAAAACAGAAATTTCTTCTAATACGTTTTTAATTATTGGCGGCGCTATTTGCGTTGTTCTTTGCATTTTAATTATTCTCTTATTGCGTAAAATTTTTGCTAAAAACTCTATTGATGATTTAGAAGCTCAAAAAGCAGCTCTTTCTGCTTCTGAAGATTCAAGTGAGCCACTTGTTATCGAAGAACGCTTCCGCAATCCTAAAGGCGGTTTTTCTGGTGATGATTTAACATTCACACGCACTCGCAGTTCTAAAAGGCCTTCTATTATTGACGAAGCCAATGCTTATGCCGAAGCGGAACGCGAAAAAGAAAAACTCAAAGAACAAGAAGAACAATCCACACCTCAAACAGGTGCTTCTTTTGCTTTTGAAGATTCTGAAGGTATTCCAGAAAACAGAATCCTTTCAACAGACCCAAATGCTAAAAAACCTTCTTTACGCCCAACAACAAAAGAACGTATAACAACAGCATTACAATCTCTTTCAAGTGCATTAACCCGCCCACGAGGCATTCCTCGTGACCAAACAATGCACCTTAGAACACAAAGCCGAAATACTCTTTACACTCCTGCCATTGATAAAGAAGCTTTAGACATGACTCGTTTTGACAAAGAACAAATTGACAAAACAATGGTCAAGCGTTTAAAAAGTCAAGGCTGTACTCCGGGTATGATTGCAAAGAAAATGAATATTTCTCAACAAGACGTCGATACTCTTATTCAAAAAATCCGTGACGATGAGTAATTTCATGCGTTATCGTTTTCGTTGTGAATATTTAGGTAGTGCCTTTTTTGGTTGGCAAGAACAAAACGAAGCAGGAAAAACAAAATTTATTACCGTTCAATCTGCGTTACAAGAAGCCTTTTCTATTGCTCTTCGCAAACCAATTCGTTTAGTGGGAGCCGGTAGAACAGACACTGGTGTTCATGCAAGAGGTCTTTGCGTACATTTTGATTGGGACGGAGAGCCATTAGAAACCAAAAGAATAGAACATTCTATTAATGGCTTAACCAAACGATTAATCCGCATTAGAAATTTAGAACTTTGTGATGATTCTTTTCATTCTCGTTTCGATGCAATTTCTCGCTATTACCAATACACTATTTTTACACGCCCGGTTGCTCTTATGCGTGATTTTGGCTGGGAATGCGGTTCGCTCAATCTGAATATTGAAGCTATGGAACGCGAAGCAAAATCTTTTTTAGGCGAACACGACTTCATTCATTTTTGCATTCCACGAAACGACGGAAAATCCACTCTTTGCCATTTGACAGAATTCCGTCTAGAACGCGTAAACGAATACAGCATTTGCTTTCATATAAAAGGAAACCGCTTCTTACACAGACAAGTCAGGGCTATGGTCGGCACCTTATTTGATATTGGTAGAGGCCGTTACCCAGAAGGGACCGTTCAAAAAATTTTCAACAATGACTTTGCTGGTGAAAGAACATGGGCACCGCCACAAGGTTTAGTTTTAGAAGACGTTATTTACAATTCTTAGAGATTGCCTTTTATAGAAGCACGGCGAAGTCTATCGTTTAACGCAACGCCTAGACCTTCTAAAGGAATAGCATCCACAACTATCAAATCATAACACGCGTCGTCTAATTGGTGCATGTAAGCATAAAGATTCGCAGTAGCCTCTACAAAATTTCCACTTTCTGAAAGGTTTAATGTAATTGGTAAAAGGCTTTCTGTTTTACCAAAAGCCAATCGTGCCGTTCTCGGTGGGAACACCATTTCCTTTGGCGGATTATAAATTAAAGGTGTTTTAGGTTGGTAATGCGAATCCATCATTCCTGGTGCTTGCATTGCTTTCCCAGGCGCAGAAGTAGGCTTTTTTACTTTTACCTCACCAATACATTCTTGCAACATTTCTAACGTAATTGCTCCTGGTCGTAAAAGCACAGGAATATCTTCTGTAAAACTAACAATTGTGCTTTCTACGCCAACAGTACATGGGCCACCATCAACTATTCCATCAATTCTATCAGCTAATTGTTCGTAAACATGTTCTGCTGTCGTTGGGCTAATATGCTTAAAAAGATTGGCACTTGGAGCCGCTAAAGGAGCACCTGTTAAACGAATAATTTCTTGAGCTATCGGGTGAACTGGAAAGCGAATCGCTACAGAAGGTAAAGAACTTGTCGCTAAATCTGGGACACATTCTTTTTTAGGTAAAACAAGTGTTAATGGCCCTGGCCAATATTTTTCTGCAAGCTTTTTTGCTTTTTCTGGAAAAACGGTAGCAATTTTTTCAACATCTTCTAAAGATGCTATATGAAGAATCAAAGGGTCAAATGTTGGTCTTTTTTTGGCTTCAAATATTTTTGCTAAAGCTGTTTCATTGAACGCTACTCCTGCAAGTCCATAAACTGTTTCTGTAGGGATAGCAACAACGCCGCCCGCACGCAAGATGCGTGCGGCGTCACCTGGTTTTATCCAGATATTTTTCATTTGAACAATTATTCCGCAGTTGAAGTGCTTTCAGCGTCTTGCTCTTCAGAAGTCTTTTGCTGTGGTCGAGCCTTTGCAAAAACTTTATCACAAGTCTGGTTAAAATGTTTCCAGATTTTATCGGAATATTCGCGAGGAACAGGACCAATTTCTTTCCAAAGTTTTCTCAACTGTTTAACTTGACCAATCAAATTATACGGAGTTTCGTCTTCACTTGCAAGCAAACGTTCTGCTTGTTCACAAAGCATTTGTTTCTTTTGCAAATTATTTTTACGAGCTTCTTCTTGAATTTCTAATTGGTCTCTGCGTCTTGCAAAGAATTCATCGCAACTTGCATGGTATTCTTTATAAAGATTTTCTTCTTCTGCTCCACAGAAGCCAAGTGTTTTCCATTCTACTTGCAAAGCTTTTACAGCTTCCGCAGAAGCAGCAAGGCCCGCTGTCAAAGAAAGGTTATTGATGTTTTCAATAATTTCTTTTTTCCGAGTAAGAACAGTTTGCAATTTTTCAGCTAAAGAAGAATCATTCAATGCACGAGCAGCAAGCAAACTACTATATGCTTTCATATAGCGAAGCATCAAGTTTTCTACTTCTTCTTTTGGTACCATTCCAATTTGTTTCCATTCTTCTGCAATACTTGCTAAAAGAGCATCATCTGCAGCTTCTGGAGAAAGGGTTTCCATTTTTTCGCACAGCTGAATTTTCTGCTTCAAATGTTCTTGTTTCTGAACATCTAAAGCTTCAAAATGTTCACGACGACGATTAAAGAAATGATCGCATGCTGTGCGGAAACGATTCCAAATTTCATCAGAAAGTGTTTTTGGAACTGGTCCAATAGATTTCCATTCTTCTTGAAGTTTCTTTACAGTCATTGTTGCAGAAGAGAAATCTTCAGAATCTTTCAATGCTTCTATTTCTTCGCACAACTGGACTTTCTTTTCGTAGTTCACTTGACGGCGATCATCTTCTACTTTCAAGTTTTCTTTATGCAAAGCATAGAACGCATCAATAGCAGCACGGAAACGTTCCCAAGTAGATTGAACCAAATCTTTTGGCACTTGTCCAATAGATTTCCACTTTTCTTGAATTTCTTTAATTTCTAAATACTTTTCTTTTCCAGAAACAGATTCATCTTTCAACAAAACTTCGACTCTTTCAGTCAGTTCTGTTTTAAGTTTCAAGTTAGCTTCACGTTCTTCTTGCTTTGCTTCTAAAATAGAAGCGCAATTCGTAAAGATTTTATCAATTAAAAGTTTATACCTATCTCGATATTCTAATCCTCGGGCAACACTTACAGGGCCAATTTCTTTCCACTGTGCAATTGCTTTCTTAGCTTTTTCAAGAAGTTCTTCACTAGGAGCTTCTTCAGAAAGTTTTTCCAATTCCGCTAAAAGAACATCTTTATCTTTTTCATTTTTCCAAGATTCCCATTCACGCATTTCCTGGAATCTTGATGTTGCATCTAAAAATTCTTTCCACAATTCTTGGTAGCGGAATTTATCTTCGCCAACAGTTTCTTTCCATTGGTATTTAATTGCTTTCAACTTTTGAGAAATTTCTCTAAAGTCTTCATCAGATTCTTCAATAGCACGAACGCTATCTATCAAACCTTTCAAAATAGAAGATTTTTCTGCAAATTCTTTTTCAAGCGCTTCTTTCCAAGCAGAAACCTTTTCATTCAAAGATTTTACTAATGAATCAAAAGCAGAGACGTCATCAGCAGAAACATCTTCATTAACCAATTTTTCCCAATTCAATTTTATTTTTGCAAGATTCTTTTCTGTATAATGATTCAAAGGAGAATCGTTCAAATTGGAAAGTTCTAAAAGCAATTCTTTTAATCCAAGATTATCAGCCACTTCTTTTGGAGGTTCTTGAACTTGAACACGATTCTGTAAAACTTTAACATGACGTCTAGAAAGATCTTGGAGTTTTTCAACCCATGCTTTATCTGCATCAGCCACCATGCTTTCTGCTTTTTGTTTTAATTCTTGCATCAAAGCAACGTTTTCATCTGTTTGTGGAGCTTGCAATAAAGCATTCCAATCTTCTAACAATTTAGCACGCATAGCTTGCTTTTCAGCCAATGCTTGTCTTTCTTTTTCTGCAAGAGCTTCCTTTTCTTTTTCAATCGCCACTTTTTCTAAGAAAGTGTTATACAAGGAATCTAATTTTGCTTTTGATTCGCCCAAATCCATTTTAGATGCTTCTTGCATTAAAAGAGCAAAAGCTTCTTCTTGAGCTAAAATTGGTTTAGCTTCTGCTAAACGTTCTGCTTGGCTAATCAAAGCTTTACATTGTAGCAAAAGAACATCTTCAGCTTTTGGAGTAACTGTTTCTTGTTCGCGCTTTGCTTTCCACTTTGCTAAAGCTTCTTGGCGAACGGAATTATGGCGAGATTTTTCACTAATTTCTTGTAATGCAGGGATTGATTGAACATTTTCTAATGCTGCAAGAGCGGTTTCTTCGTGCATATCACGCGTTGCTGCTAAAGCAAGCAATGGCTGTCTTTTAGATTTTTTTACCAAAGCCAAACGAAGTTTTGGGTGCGATAAAACATGATAAACTTCTTCTGCAAGAGCATGCGGAGCGATTTCTTCAACTAAAGCAAATTCTCTTGCGGTTGGTTCTCCACGGAAAGATTTCAAATGCTTTGCAATTTCTTCATAAAGACGTGTAATAGCTAACTTACGAATACTTTCTTCTGAATCAGAATCGGCTATACGGCGAATAACATCTATTGACGATAATTTTTTTAACGCTTCTAAACGAACTGCTTTATCCGGGTCCGTTGTGGCTTTATCTGCAAAAACATCTTGATGGGTGTCATCTAAATGTTGCAATGCCTTAGAACGCTTTTCCGGGTCGGAATGTTTCCAGTCGCGTTTAAACAAATCAAAAATACTCATAACCAAACTCCAAAGGTAAGAAAGTGTATGTTCTAAAAACACGTCCTGAAAAGGCATGCCGTTTAATAAGAATTTGTATTCAAAATTCAAAAGAAACGATTAACAGCCACTAGAAACAAGCTTTTATTTTTCTAGGGCTAAACCATTTTCAAAATAAACGCTTTTTAGAAACCTCCTATAATCTAAATAAAAAGATTCATTTGCGGTTTTCGAAAAAAAAGAATTTTTCATAAAAAATCCCCTAAAATAAAGCCAGAAAGGGGTTTTATGGTATTTTTCTCACACCAAAATGCAAAAAATAAAATTATCTTGTAAAAATCATGGCTAAACGCATTCCAAAAACAAAACCAAAAGAAGGGTTAACTCAAGCTTCAAACGCGAGTTCTTTTCTTTTTTTTGTTGATGTTTGCATACCAGGAACGCCCCAAATTTTTACATATGGTTCCAAAGATTTAAACATTAAAAGAGGAAGCGTTGTATGGATTTGCCTTGCGAAAAGAAAAACTCCAGAATTAGCTCTTGTTCTTAAAATTTCAAAAATCCCTCCGGCATTTCCATTAAAAGAAGCTATAACTCATGCGTCTCACTATTGCTTTACGGAACGTTACATTGAAATTCTTGAATGGACAGCCAAATATTTTTTTTCTACCCTACCAAGAACACTTCATACTTTTTGGACTGCTGATTTAGAAAATTACCTTGATGCTCTCGCTTATGGAGTAGAGCAAAATTTACCTAAACCTTCAAAAACTAACGTTTCATGGCCTGAATTAACAGAAGAACAAAAAAAAGCGCTAGAGAATCTTGAAGAAAAATTAAATGCAAATGGTTTTCAAGGCGTTTTATTGCACGGAGTAACTGGCTCTGGAAAAACACGTGTTTATCAAGAACTCGCTAAAAAAGCTTTAGAACAAGGGAAAAAAGTTCTTATTCTAGTTCCTGAAATTGGTTTAACACCTCAAACCGCAAAACGCTTTGAAGATTTTTTACAAGTCCCTATTGCCATATTGCACTCGGCACTTTCAGCGCCTAAAAAAAGGGCTAGTTATGTTTCCATTTTAAATGGTAGTGCAAAAATTGTTCTTGGCACAAGAAGCGCCATTTTAACACCTTTTGAATTTGATGTTATTATTATTGACGAAGAACAAGATTCTTCTTTCAAGCAACAAGATTCTTCTCCTCGTTATCACACACGAGATTTAGCACTCTACATTATACACCATTATGGCGGTTTAATTCTTTTAGGGAGTGCCACTCCTTCTATTGAAACATTCTTCTATGCGCATTCAAAAAAATTAGATTACATCACTCTTTTAAAACGAGCAACAAATGCCCTAATGCCTAAAGTTCATTTGATAAACATGCGTGAAAACAAACAACAAAAAGGCATGCTTTTATCTTATGAATTACGTGAAGCTTTAATAGATACATTACAAGCAGGTGAACAAGCCATCATTTTAATGAACAGACGCGGCTATTCAAAAGTCAGAATATGTCAATCTTGCGGAGAATCTCTTTTTTGCAAACAATGTAGAATTCCACTTGTTTTCCACAAGCAATACAATGCTTTACTTTGCCATTATTGCCACCAACTTTACCCCACTAATTCGCCATGTTTTTCTTGCGGAAAAGAAACTTTTGAATTTTCAGGTGGGGCTATAGAAAAACTTGAAGAAGAAATCATTGAATGGATACCTAATGCAAAAGTTATCCGAATGGATAGAGATACTACACAAAATATTGGAGCAACTGATAAAATTCTCAACGCATTCAGGAACAGAGAATACAATGTTTTGATTGGAACTCAAATGGTATCTAAAGGGCACGATTTTCCAGGAGTGCAATTAGTTGGCATTATCAATGCTGACGACACGCTGTGTTTGCCCGATTTTCGTTCTGGCGAAAGACTTTTCCAACTACTCAGCCAAACGGCTGGCCGTGCGGGGCGAAGCGGGCCTCAAGGCCATGTTTTTATTCAAACACTTAGACCTGAAAATTCGATTATTCAATACGCTATCAATCACGATTACCATGCTTTTGCAAAAGAAGAATTTAAAAATAGAAAACTTGCTCTTTACCCACCTTATTGCAAACTAGTCACTCTGTCCTGCGGTTCAAAAAAAATCGAACAAGTTCAAGAAGCATTACATATCATTGAAAACCATTTTAAAAAAGAACCTTCCTTAAAAATTCTCGGTCCAATGGAAGCTCCTATACCTTTTATACAAAACACTTATTGGATGAAAATTTCTTTCAAAACATTTAAACTGTCCTATTTAAGAAATTCTCTTTTACCTTTACTAGAAAAACTTGAAATAAATTTTCCAAAAGTAGATTTCAAAGTAGAATTAGAATAATCATTTTAAAGTCAAAATATTTTCTAACTCTTTGGCAGCCTTTTCTAAATCATCATTTATAATGACATATTCATATTTGCCATTATTTTTAGCAAAATCAATTTCTTTTTCTGCATTTTCCAAACGCAATTTTATAACTTCTTCAGAATCGCTTGCACGAGAACGAAGGCGTCTTTCTAGTTCTTCTGAAGAAGGAGGCAAAATTAAAATCCCTGTTGCATCTGGATACACTTTATCAAAATTCACTTTTCCAAAAACATCAATATCAAATATAACCCGTTCACCTTTTGCAAGTGTTTCTTCAACAAAACTTTTAGGTGTTCCATAAAAGTTTCCATGAACTTCATTCCATTCAACTAAGGCGTCATCTTCTATCATTTTCAAGAATTCTTCTTTTGTCTTGAAAAAATAATGCACGCCATCAACCTCTCCAGCTCGTGGAGCTCTTGTCGTTGCCGAAATAGAATAACGGATATCTGGAAATTTTTGAATTACTTTATCTTTTAAAGTAGTTTTACCTGCCCCACTTGCAGCACTCATTACAAATAAACGATTTTTCATAATTACTCTTTTACTTCCTTTTTGTCTTCAATGTAAAGAGGACGCTGTTTCACTTCTTCGTAAATTCGCCCAATATATTCACCTAAAATACCAATAGAAATCAATTGTACTCCGCCAAAAAATACTATCGCTGTCATAATAGATGCCCAGCCCGGGACAGTTGTTTCTGGAGCAAGAATTTTTTCAAGAATACTCCAAGCAAACAAAACAAACGCCACAATCGTTGCAAGACATCCCATTGTAAAACTGATTTTTAATGGTGCAGAAGAAAAGCCTGTTATTCCATCAAATGCTAAACGGAACATTTTACGCAAAGGGTATTTTGATTTTCCTGCCGTACGTTCTGCGCGTTCGTATAAAACACCTGTTTTTTTAAAACCAACCCAACAAACAAGGCCACGTAAAAAACGGCTCCTTTCAGGTAAACTTTTCAAATGGTCAACAACAACTCTGTCCATTAAACGAAAGTCCCCAGTATCTGGCGGAATTTCAATATTTGTCAACTTAGCAAAGAAACGATAAAAAGCAAAAGCCGAAAGTTTTTTAAATATTGTCTCGCCGTTTCTTTTTTTCCGTTGGGCGTAAACAACCTGATAACCTTCACGCCATTTTTTTAACATTTCATGAATTAGTGAAGGTGGGTCTTGTAAATCCCCGTCAATAATAACAACTGCATCGCCATTTGCTTTATCAAGCCCAGCACTAAATGCCGCCTGATGACCAAAATTTCTACTAAAATTAACGAGCTTATTATTTGGAGTTTCTTCCAACAAACGTTCTAAAATTTCTCGCGTTTTATCTTTTGAACCATCATTTACAAAAATGATTTCATGCTCAATTTCTTTTAACTCATCTTCAAGAACCCGAAATGTTTTTTCAACAATTTCTTCTTCGTTATATAAGGGAACTATAACAGAAAGTAACATTAAAAACCCCTTTTAAAAACTCTTGTACAAAATCGGCAAAACAATATCTACATGATCACAATCCATTGATTGCAAAGCCTCTGTAGTTATTTCTAATTGCTTAGCTTTTTGTAAAGGAATAGAAATTGGCACAATATTTTTGTAATTCAAATGGCTTTCAAATAGCCATTGTCCATCAAGAGCTATTTTAATTTTTGCTCCATCGCTACATAATTTTTCTTCATCTAGTCCAACAAACATAGACAATGAATCGTAAAGACCATTCAATTTAAAAATCGTTCTAGATGGAGCGTGTGTACCTATTCCTGCCTTAAAAACATTTCCATTTATGGTTAGTGGATTATTATCTATACTCTGGTTTAGCTGCCTGCTACCCCAACCTTGTTCATGAAATGCCGGTGCCAAATTTTCTAAAAGTTCCAGTGAATCTTTACCAAACAGCAAATGTTCTTTATAAGAAGCTATTTCTTTTCCTACAGGGTCTTCAACTACCACATTCAAAAGGTGATAACCTTTTTCTTGAACAGGAACATTCACTTTAAAAGAATCATTATAAGCATAAGGAGCGTTATAAATTTCTGTTTCTGAAATAGAAGCTTTTATTTGCCAAGGGAGTTTTTGTTTAGCACCTAATTTTAGAGTCACTTCATAACCATCTGGTTTTTCTTCCGTTTTTATATGGTTCAAAACATGATTTTGTATAAACTCTTTTTTCCCATTGAATTTTGAAATTTCTACAAAATAGCTATTAGTTATAAGAACATTATAAACAGGTTCTATCGCCATATCGCGTTCAAAATGATCACATGTTGTAGGGATTCTGTGTTCTACCGCTTTTTTATGATAAGTTTTACTATCCCAGCAATCTAATCCTCTGATATAATAAATTTCATTAGGGTACTTTTCTAATAATTTTTGTATTTCAGAATTACTCAATTGTCTGATTTTATCGTAGTGAATAGCAGAAAGTCCGTAACCCACAAAGTGATAAGGTCTTGCATAAATAAAAAGTTTATTCTCTAAATCATCTTGTTGCTTTAACCATTTCCAAATTTCACTTTCTTCTGTTGTCAAGTGATTTCTGTTATACATGATATTTGCATTAAAAGCATCTTTATAAGAAAAGGTATACAAAGCAAAAGCAAGAGAAAGAAGAACCCCTAAAGTCAAGGCAAAATGTTCTGGCATTTCTTTCTTTTTAAGCCATTTCAACAAAAGCCACAACGGATACGCCGAAAGCATAGCCATAGTCGGGAACAGCACTAAACTATAACGCTGATTAATCTGTATAGTAAAATCACCCGATACATTTTCAAGAATCACATATGTTTGTACATGGAACAATACAAGGAAAATCAAAAACACAGTTGCTTTTCCAAAAGATTTTTTATAAACCTCAAATGCAACTGATGCTATTAAGAAAAGAATTCCAACTAATGTCAAATAATTAAAATACGGCAAAAATGGATTTTCTGGTAAATTGCCATATTCTCTTATTTGCGTCATCACAATCCAATTCTGTTTCAAATGCTCCAAGAAATGCCCGTGAGCCGCAAATTCTCCACCTTGAAAATTAAAATTCTGGTAATAGCTAATGGTGATTAAAACCGGAACAGAAAACAGTGCTAAAAATAATATGAATAATGGGGCTTTATTATTTTTTTCTTTAAGAAGTGTAGGCAAAGCAAGGGCTACAAAAGCAGGAATACAGAACACCGTTTCTTGTCTAGTTTGCGCAAAAAATGCTAAAACCAAAGCCAGTAAAACCCAGTGTTTCCAAGTATTGTATTCTATTGCAAAACGAACAAGCAACAAAGAAAGAGAAAATAAAAGTATATAAAGAGGTTCAACCGAAAGCGCTCGGAATTGGAAAAGTAACGTTGGCTGTACAGCAAGAATTATCGTTGCAACTAAAGAAAATGAAGGCTCTCTTGTCCAGGCAAGTAAAGCAAAAAAGAAAAGCAAAACTGTAATGACATAAGCAAAAATCTGTGCGTAAAAAGCCCAATGCAAATCACTGCCTAAAAGAGGCATTCCTAAAAAGTAAAGAAACGAAAGCCCTTTAGTTTTAAAACTATTACTATTAACATGGCATTGAAGTTTACCATATTCAAATTCACCCTGATTGCAAGTCCCAGAAATATGATTGTGATACATATTCTGAGCCATTGAAAGGAATACACTTTCATCACTTTGGACTCTATGTTTTGCTTCAATTTGCGTGCTGGCAAAAACCGCTAATGCTAAAACAAATACAACAAGAATTACACTATAAATTTTTGAAGGCAATAATTTTACAAAGAATGAACGAACATCTTTAAATAAAAATCCAACAAGCCCTAAACCCAAAATCGTTTGAACAAGAAACAATGGCAACGGTAGTGATAAATCAAGTTCGCGTAAAATATTTTTGGGCAGTAAATAAATGGACAAGGGAACAGCACAAGATAGTAGAACTGCGACTATTCCTAAAGGATGACACAAATTTTTAAGAAAAAAGAAAATTTTTCCCATAAGAGACTAAAAGGAATGATAAAGTAACTCAATAAGAATATAGTTTTTTTTCTTTCACCCTTTAGAGTTCTGTAAGAAATCCTATATTTGGGCAGCCCTAGAAAACGAGCCTTTGTTTAGGTTCATAAAATGGAAGCGAGGTTTATAGTGCAAAACGCTTTGGTTACAAAAGCCGCAGACAACGTTAGGATTCTTTCTGCCGCCATGGTGCAAAAAGCCAAATCTGGACACCCAGGTGGAGCCATGGGAGCAGCTGATGCTATTACTTTACTTTTTGCCGAATTTTTACGTTTTGACCCAGAAGATCCTCATTGGATGGCCAGAGACCGTTTCTTTATGGATCCTGGTCACATGTCTCCGCTTCTTTATTCAGAACTAGCGCTTCTAGACAAACTTTCTATGGAAGATTTAAAAAACTTCCGCCAACGCTTTTCAAGAACTCCAGGTCACCCTGAATTAGATGTGAATTTAGGGATTGAAAACTCTTCTGGTCCACTTGGAATCGGCCATGGTATGGCTCTTGGTACAGCAATCGCCGAACGTTTTATGGTAGAACGTTTTGGAGAAATTCTTTCTCACAAAACTGTAGTTCTTGTTTCTGATGGCGGTATTCAAGAAGAAATCGCTTATGGTGTCGGCCGCATTGCTGGTCATTTAAAGCTTTCCAATTTAATTTTCTTTTACGACGCCAACGAAGTCCAGCTTTCTTGCAAAACTAAAGACGTTATGAGCCAAGATTTCATTAAACAATATGAATCTTGGGGGTTCCGCGTTTTAGAAGCTAACGGAAGCGATATCGACGAATTGCGTAATGCTTTTAAAGTTGCTTGGGCTGAAACTGAAAAACCTGTTCTCGTTATCGGGCATACCACAATGGCAAAAGGTGCTATTGCTGAAGACGGAACTTCTTTTGAAGGTGCAGTTTCTACTCACGGTCAACCATTAAATGCTGCCGGAGCTTCTACTGACGCTACTATCAAAAATCTCGGAGGCAATCCTGAATTTCCTTTTGAAATTTTTGATGATGTAAAACAAGCTTTTGAAGCTCGCCTTGAAGAACTTCGCCTTGAAGTTGCGGCTTGGAAACAGAAAAAAGCAAAGTGGGATAAAGCTAACTCAGAAAAATCTGCAACTCTTTCTGAATGGCTTTCTGGAAAAGCTCCTGTTGTAAATCTTTCTTCTCTCCAAGTTAAAGAAGGCGTTGCTACTCGCGTTACTTCAGGAACTGTTCTTGCTCATCTTGCTGAAAATGTTAAGAACTGCATTTGCAGTTCCGCAGACCTTTCTAATAGTGACAATACTCAAGCATTCCTTGACAAAACCGGCATTTTCCGTCCAGGAGATTTTTCTGGCGCCTTTGTCCAAGTTGGTGTAGCTGAACTGACAATGGGAGCTATTTGCTGCGGTATTGCTTTACATGGTGGACTTTATCCAATTTGTGCAACGTTCTTTGTCTTTAGTGACTTCATGAAACCAGCACTTCGTATGGCTGCTTTAATGGGACTTCCAGTAAAGTTTGTTTATACTCACGATAGTTTCCGTGTTGGCGAAGATGGTCCGACCCACCAACCAATTGAACACGAAACACAGATTCGTTTATTGGAAGGTCTTAAAAAGGATTCTGGCGAATCTGAAATGCTTGTATTACGCCCAGCCGATGCTTATGAAACTATTGCTGCTTGGGAAATGGCTTTTGAAAACACCTCAAGCCCTACAGCATTGATTCTTACAAGACAAGTTGTTAAATCTCTCCCTTATAATGGTATTGCTTACGAAACAGCCGCTAAGTGCCGTCAAGGGGCTTACATTATAAGCGATAATACAAGTGCAAACAAGCGCCCTGATTTAACTTTCATTGCAAATGGTTCGGACGTTCTTTTAACTCATGATGCTGCGGAAATTTTAAGAGACGAAGGACTTGCTGTCCGAGTTGTATCTATGATTAGCCCGGCATTATTCCTTTCACAACCAAAAGAATTCCGCCAAAGCATAATCGTTCCTTGGACGCCAGTCTATGCTAAATCTAGCGGTCTTCCACTGCTTTTTGAAAAAGTTGTTGGTGGCTTTGGTAAGACCGTTGGTCTTGAACGCTTTGGTGCATCTGCACCTGCTGGTGTGCTTGAAAAAGAATTTGGTTACACCCCAGAAGCCGTTGCTGAAAGTGCAAAAGAATATCTCCAAGAATTCAAAAACAATGTGGCTGATTTCTTAAAGATTTACGGCTAAACCTATTTCTTTTAATTTTAAAAGGTTGTGTCAAAAGACACAACCTTTTTTGTTTTTATTCATAAAAACAAACTAGCCCCGCTTCTTTGAAGCGGGGCTAGTTTAAAACCAATACAACTTAGTTTTCGTTGTTACGCATTTCCATAGATTCGCGGTCCATTGTGTGCTGTAAGTATTCCTTAAAGTCACGATCAATAGTCACACCATCAAAATCAGAAATATCGTTTTCAAGCACGAACACAGCACTTGGGTTATCTAACCAACCAATAACGTCCACGCCTTCAAGTTGCATAGACTTATCACCAGCAGCAGCAACCACATATTCAACTGCGGACTTAGGCACCCAGCCCTGGCCACAACTTGCTTTAACCAAAACGGCTTCACCGCCATCCTTCAAAATCGTCATTTCATCATTAAAGCCAGCAGTACAAACAACGCTACCACCGCCTTGTTCTTTAGTTAAATCTACGTCACCACGTTTAGATTTAACTTTACTTGGAGCAGCAAAAGAAACTGCTACCATAGACGCCAAAAGAAGGAACAAAACTCTTTTCATATTCAAATCCTCAAAAACAGAAAATTCCATTTTTCAATATGTATCCCAAATATATTCTTTATTTTGCCCTTGTGGCAAATTTTTTCATTAAATTTCTGTTTATGAAGAAATTTTTTGCATTTTTAACATTTTTCTTGGTCCTTTTAGGACTTTTTGGCTTTTTCCACATAAAATCAAGGTTTGAAGCCGTTTCTCAAAATAAAGAAATTGTTCTGCTTGAACTTCCAAAAGGTTCTTCGCCAAAGAATGTTTCTAAAATTTTACACCAAAACAATGTCTGGAATGATTCTGACATATTCAATTTACATTGCCGATTAAAAAAATGTGCTTTAAAAGCAGGTTGGTACGAAATACCACCAAATATGCCTTTAGAAGAATTAATTGCGCTCCTTTCTAGTGGAAAAAACGCCGTGCGTAAAGTAACCATCCCTGAAGGTCGTGCTTCTTGGGAAATCCCTAATTACTTGCAAAAAGCTTTTCCAAAAATTGATTCTGCAAAATGGAATGCACTTGTGCGTGATAAAAATTTTGCCAATCAGTTAGGCATAACTATTGGGAATTTAGAAGGTTATTTATTGCCAGATACTTACCCATTTCCAGTTAACGCCACCGAAGAAGATATTTTAAAACAAATGGTTCAAGCCAACCTAAAACTCAAAAAAGAAATGGAAGAAAAAAATAGCCCTATGTGGAAAAAATTAGGCGGTTGGCATCAAATTCTCACGCTAGCTAGTGTTGTAGAAGAAGAAACAGGTAAACCAGACGAACGACCTTTGATTGCGGGAGTTTTCCACAATCGATTAGATATTGGAATGCCTCTTGGAGCAGACCCAACTGTTCGTTTTATTTTTAAAAATCTTACCGGTCCTATTTATAAAAGCCAATTACAAAGTGACAATCCTTATAATACCAGAAAATTTAAAGGCCTTATGCCTGGTCCTATATCAAATCCCGGAAGGAAAGCAATTGAAGCCACTCTTTATCCTGATAAAACAAATAAACTTTATTTTGTTGCAAAAGACGATGGTTCAGGAACACACTTCTTTAGCGCTACACTTGCAGAACACAACAATTATAAAAACATCGCTGCTAAAAACCGCGGAGAAAATTGAAACTAAAAAACTTAAAATAAGGTCTTATAGAAAATACTTAACTCTATATTTTTTGAGAGTCGTAAGGGTCTACATGAACCATAGCATCAATTACATTTTCTCCGCAATCAATTAAAGCCCGTTCTACTTTTTCAGAAAGTTCATGAGCTTCTAATAAAGACATATTGGAATTAACCACAATATGCAAAAGGACTTGTAAATCATTTCCAATATAACGAATTCTAAAATTATGAATACTTATAACACCTGGAACCTGAGAAGCAACATTATATAATTTATCTGAAATTTTTTTACTAGGAGCTCCGTCTGCAACTTGGTGTATTGCTGGCAAAATAATACTTAAGCCTGCTTTTATAATAAACACAGCGACAATTAAAGCTCCAATGCTATCTATGAAGTTGAATTGAGGGAATATAATAGTTATCAAAATAGCTATAAGAACAGGAACAGAACTCAAAGCATCACTTCGATGATGCCACGCATTAGCTTCTAAAGCTTGACTTCTAATTTTTTTGCCTGCATTTTTGGTATAACGAAAAAGTATTTCTTTTGCAATTACTGAAAGAAAAGCAACCACTGCTGTGATAATTTCTGGGTGAGAAAAGTTTTTTTGTATTAAAGCATCTGCAGAATCTAATATGATAAAAATACCAACTGCTGCGATAGCAAAACCAATACAAATAGTTATTAACGTTTCAAATTTTCTATGCCCATTCGGGTGGTCTGCATCTGGCGGAGAATACCAATATTTTGACCCAACTAAAATGGCTATATCTGTTGTTAAATCTGACGCACTATGAATGGCATCAGCAAGTAAAGCTTGTGAATGCCCGAAAATACCGGCTAAAAATTTAATTGCTGTAAGCATTATGTTAACAAATAAACCAATCCACGTTACACGTCGAACTTCTGGGCCTTCGTCTTTTGGAACAATTCGTGTCATAAAATTATTCTAAATAGTTGTTTCGTCAGATTTATTGTTTTGCTTTTTATTGATAACGACTTGGTTTCTGCCATTCATTTTTCCATCGTATAAGGCTTGGTCTGCAAGTTGTATACTTTTATCGACACCAAGTTCTGAATCATATTGTGATACACCTAAAGTAATGGTAACCGGTATAGGAGTCCCTTTGTAGTCAATCTGCAAATTTTCAATAGATTTACGGAAGCGTTCCGCAACTACAATTGCTCCAGCAATTTCAGTTTCAGGAAGAACCGCTAAAAATTCTTCACCACCCCAACGAGCAACAAAATCGTATTTGCGTAATAACTGTCTTATTGTATTTGCAACCGTTTGCAAAACAACATCTCCACAATGGTGACCATAAGTATCATTAATACTTTTAAATTTATCAATGTCAATAAAAATAAAACAGAAGTTACGATGCATTCTATTCGCTCTATGCGATTCATGTTGGATTTTTTCCATTAAATCGCGCCGATTCGGAAGCTTCGTAAGTTCATCTGTTCTAGAAAGTATTTCAAGTTGATTTTTTGCATTCTCTAATTCTAATGTTCGCTTTTGAACTTGTTCTTCTAGATATTTTTGATGGTCGTTTAATTGTTTCATTTGATCTTGTATAAGTAACAACATTTTATTGAAAGCTGTTGCTAAAGAACCTACTTCATCTTTACGTTTAGTAATGGGGAACGGTTTTGCATTAAAATGGCCTTCGCCCACATGATTGATATAAGAAATCAAACGATAAAGAGGAGTTGCAAAATGGAAAAAGAGTAAAATAATGATTAAAATAGTTGTCGGTAAAATAATCGCAAAAACAAGGAGAATCCCTGAACGGAATGTTGAAAGAGTTGATTCAATTTCTGCAATAGGTTGAAGAGAAAATAAGGCAAATTGATAATTTGAATTATACGCGTAAGTCACTAAATATTGTTTGTTCTTATTTTGAATAACCAAAGGAAGGGCTTGTTTTTCGGACAATTTTTGAGGCATAGAAATGCCAAATTCTGAAATATGATGTTTCCCAGATGTGGCTAATTGTAAATCAGGATGCATTAAAATTTTGCCGTTTAAATCAGTCGCTATTAAAAAGCCCTTTTCACCAATTGTGTAATTGGCATAAGTCTGCCATATTCTTCTGAATGAAAATGAAGCAACAATTGTTCCACTAGCTGTTGCTTTAGAACCAACGGCATAAGCGAACATTTTTTGAGGAGAATCGTTTTCCCAAAACCAAGGCGTTGTATAAGCACGTATAGGGGTTACTTTATCAAAATCAGTAAATTGTTTTTTGTCTTTTAAATTCGTTCCAAGCATGGAATTATCACAGATTAGTTTTTGATTTCTATCATAAAGAAAAACACTTTCTCCTGAAACAAAAAGCGATGTTACATCAAAACTTTTGAGAAATCCAGAAGATTCTGTTGGGTCTAAAGCGATGATAGAAGAGGTTTTAGCTAAAAGCGATAAGAGACTTGAAAATTGGTCCATTTTTAAGCCAATGGATTCTTCTAAACGGACAATTTCTTCATAATTCCTTTTAAAAACAGAATCCCCTAATGACTTTTTTTGCGTATTAATAAAATAAAGAGATATCCCACATAATAAGAGACAAATAAAAAGAACGAGTAAAATTAAACTCCTAAAAATAAGGCTATGTAATAACACTTTGATTTTCATATCAGCCTATCTTTTTTTTCTGTAAGTAAAAACAAATCCAAAAAGCATCATAGTCAAAAAAAGACCTAGAGAAAATTTCTTGGAAAATAGCAAAGCATTGTCAGAAGAATTTTCTGTATTTTCTACAATTTGCTTTTTGACAGGAAGTGCATTTCGCCAAATTTGAGAAAAATAATCAAATTTTGGTGCGTCTTCTTCGTAACCAAGTAATTTATTTATTTCAATGTGGTATTTTAATAAAATACTATAAATCCTTTTTTCAGAATATAAATCTTCAAATTCTAAAACAGACCAAATGTCTGAAAATAACGAAGCTAAAATATTTTCAACTTCCCACCATTTTGGAATGCTTGTGTAGGCTTTTCCATTATTCAAACATTCAACAAGAGATTTGTAAACGGAATCTGTTTCCCAAGACTTTAAAGCCGATTGAATCGGAGGCAAAAAACCTATCGTTTTAGTGTAAGCATCAATAGAAGAATCGCTTGTTAAAAACATAAGCAATTCAATAGCTTCTTTTTTGTTAGGATAATTGGCAGGAATACTTAAGTTACTACCACCTATAAAACTAACACTGCCATTTGAACCTTGAGGTACCGGTAATACAACAATGCCATCGTTGCTTATTCTTGAACCTTGCAAGCCTCCATTTACAGAAGGAATTCTTGTAAGCATTGCGATTTCTGCCGTGTTTAAAATAAAAGCCAATTCACCATTATTAAAACGCTGGATTATTTGTGCTGTATTTTGCGTTAAATTGGTTCTATATACAAGAGAATCAACAACAAGACTTAAATATTTTGCAATTCCTTGCAATGTTTCTTTGTCCATAAGAGCTGAGCGATAAACAGAATCTTGTTTTTTAATAAAATCACCACCTTCTGACCAAATCCAAGGAGCAAAATTATGAGGGATATTCCAGTCACTTTTTCCCGGAAAGGCAAAAGCTTCAATAGGCGTGCCGTCAGGAAGTTGCATTTTGGCTTCATTTATTTTTTTTAAAGCATTTCTAAAACTTTGATACGTTTTAACATCTGATGGTTCAATACCATTTGCTTCAAGTAATTTTTTGTTGGCAAGTAAAGCTCTTGCATCAACAAACCAAGGAACAGAATAAATAGAAGAATCGCCTTCTATATGCGTTGTATTAAAACTAACCGGAATAAAACGTTCTTGTTGAATTTTATCTAACCAAGGATTTAATTCAAGAAGGTAACCTTGCGCTGCAAAAAATGGAATCCAAGTGGTTCCTACCTGAAGAACCGCCGGAAGATCTTTATTGCGTTCAAGAGCTGTACTAATGCGATTCCAAGCTTCACCCCAATCTAAAACAACAATTTTAGTAGCTATACCCGTTTGCTTTGTATAATTTTCTAATTGAGCTTCTAATTTTTCTTTAGGTGAAGCACCATTTGGCATTATCCATACAGAAAGCGTGTCCATAGCCATTATGGAACTCACTTGTAATAGTATAATGAAAATCAAAAGCGAAAAACGCATAAAGCCTCATCTAAAAACTCTAATTTTCCAAGATTACTTAAATGTATACAAATAATTCTGTAAAGGCTATAATATTTTAAGCAGATTTCTTGAAATCAAATGGATTAAAATTAAAATTTTACATTGATTCCAGCAAATGAAGGTGTTATTAAAAAAGATACTTTACTTTGCGCTTGTTTATTTTGTAATGCAGCAAAACTTTTTCCAACAGTTCGCCCAATTGCAATTCCCGTTAACATTCCAGCAAAAATATCACTTGCCCAATGAGCAATAAAAGACATACTGATTCCAATGGTTGCTGAATAAAGAATACCACCGGCGAGAATCCAAGAATTGTCTGGGTAAAGAGTGATTAAAGTAGTTGCCATGGCAACGGCTGTCGCTGTATGCCCAGAAGGCCAACCATCAATTAGGCTCCCTCGAACAAATCCAAAGCGGAATTTGTCACTATAATCTTCTTGGTATTTTGGGTCATTGTCTATAGCGTCTAAAACGTGAGGTGGCGTTCTTCCCGTAAAAGCTTTAATAACGGTTGTAGTTCCAAAAGCTAAAAGAGCGGCCTGCCCCATGGCAATTCCTGCCAATTGAATTTCTTTATCATCAGAACCAAGATAAAGTGCTAGCGGAAGCGCTACCGGTGCAAATGTACCAACAACTCCCCCGGGGAGAGAAGCCCATAGAGAAAGGGTTTCATGCCGGACACAAAAACGATTCCATTTCCAATCTATACCGCTTTCAACCATCGCATAAGTAGCACCTATTCCAAGTGCCAAGTGCGAACCATAAGCATACGTGAAAGTTCCAAGAGAATTTTGTCCAATACGATAAAAAAGGTTTTCCCATAAGGGAATTCTTTCACTAGCTTGGCTTACAGAAAAAAAGAGCAGAAAACTTAAAAAGAATGCTCGCCATTTTGACATACGACAAATATAAAATCTATCTAATCTTCAAAGGAAGTCCAAAAATGGAATCCTTATTCTAAAATTTGATTTTTTTTAAAACAGATAATTTATATTTAAGCTATGGCTACTATACCTTCTTTAAAAGACAATCTTGTAATAGAAAATATTCGCCCGCAAATTGAAGGTGGGCGTTTTATGCTTAAACGTGAACCCGGCGATTCTGTAACTATCCAGGCCGATATTTTCAGACACAGTCATGAAAAATACGATGCTGCCATTATGTATCGCCACATTTCCAAAAAGAAATGGGAAAAAGCACCTATGTATTTTGTTGATAATGACCTTTGGGAAGGCACTTTTATTGTGCAAAACATTGGTTATTACGAATACAAAGTGGTTGCTTGGACTTTAGAACCAAAAGATGTTCCTACTGAAAGTCCTGTAATGAAATTGCGCGTAGATCCGCTTTACGCTCGCATTGGTACATGGTATGAAATATGGCCCAAAAGTCAAGGTAGTGATCCTTCGAAAAGTGCTACATGGAAAGATTGTGAAAAGCAATTAGATTACATTGCAGAAATGGGGTTTGATACGGTTTACTTAGTTCCTATTCACCCTATTGGAATTACGAACCGAAAAGGTGCTAACAATGCGCTTCATGCAAAGACAGATAAAAAGGGAAAACCGCTAGAACCTGGTTGCCCATACGCGGTAGGAAATAAGCATGGCGGGCATTTTGCTGTGGATCCAGAGCTTGGTTCTATGAAGGATTTTGAAAAGTTTGCCAAAGCAGCTCGTGCAAAGGGCTTACGCCTTGCATTAGATATTGCTTTGAATTGTAGCCCTGACCACCCTTATGTAAAAGATCATCCGGAATGGTTCTATCATGAACCAGATGGCTCTATTAAGTTTGCTGAGAATCCTCCTAAAAAATACGAGGACATTTATCCGTTTGATTATTACAACGAAAATTATAAAGCACTTTGGCAAGAAATTGAAAATATCATTTTATTCTGGGCTGATAAAGGAATTGAAATTTTCCGCATTGATAACCCACATACCAAACCGTTCCCATTCTGGGAATGGCTGATTTCTGATGTTAAAGAAAAACGTCCTGAATTAGTTTTCTTAGCAGAAGCCTTCACTCGCCCTAAAATGATGCATCGCTTGGCAAAAGCTGGCTTTGACATGAGCTACACTTATTTTACTTGGCGTAGTGAAAAGTGGGAATTTGAACAATACTTGAAAGAACTCACTCAATCAAATGCAAAGGAATATATGCGTGGGATTTTCTTCCCGACGACTCCAGATATTTTCCCGAAGTATTTGGCTTATAAAGGCGCTAATGCTTTCCAGTTGCGTTATTTCTTAGCAGCAACACTTTCTAGTCTTACTGGATTGTATAATGGTTATGAACTCTGCGAAAATATTCCTTCGCCAATTAAAGAAGAATTGCAAGACAGTGAAAAGTATCAATACAAAGTTCACGATTGGAACGCTCCAGGCATCAAGGATTTTATTCGTAGAGTAAACGAAGCTCGTTTAGCTCATGCTGCTTTACAAGAATACGACAACCTGGAATTCCATTACGCTGCAAATGATCAGTTGATGGTATATTCAAAAGTTCTTGGTGAAGATAGAATCCTTTGCATTGCAAACTTAGATATGGATAATACACAAGAAGGACTTGTTGAATTAGATATGTCAAAACTTGGTTTAGAAGAAGACGCTTTCTATTTCTTGAAAGATGTCATTACTGATGAATCATTTGTTTGGCGTGGTTCTAAAAATTTTGTTCGTTTAGAACCTTCAAAAGCACCTGGTCATTTATTTATTCTAAAGAAAATTTGATAAAAAGCGTAGTTTAAATTCAAAAATCTCACTTCAAAAGAAGTGGGATTTTTTTCAATGAAAATTGGACTCTATCAGTCCCGTTGTTTACTTCAGTGTGTAATTTTTTCTATTTCAACTAGTTCAAATTTGTTTTTATGAAAACAAACTAAAACGCAACAACAGCACTTAAACCTGCAGCGTTATGTGCAAAATTTATAGAAGGTAAAAGCATAATTTGTAATGATGTTTCTTCTTTTTGTTTTTTATAACGTTTATAAGCTCTTATGTATTCATCGCGTTTTTCGGCATGATTTTTACGAACGTTATATTGATAAATATTATATGCCAAAAGAGGCGTTCCGATAGCAAATAACAATCCACCTCCTAATAAACAGATTGTACCTTCCATTTTCGCAGCAAATTCATTTCCCCAGTCTTTAGAATTTGAATATTCATACAATAAATAGTATCCTGCTCCAATTGAGAAGGTGCCTAGCCCAAACAAAGTTCCTCCAACAATCATTCCTGATATATTTGGTTTGTAATTAGCATCTAAGTTTTCCTCTGCAATTAAGTTCTGGT
Organism: Fibrobacteraceae bacterium; assembly: GCA_017631885.1. GTDB lineage: Bacteria > Fibrobacterota > Fibrobacteria > Fibrobacterales > Fibrobacteraceae > UBA1765. The sequence goes on along the minus strand of JAGBSH010000011.1, from coordinate 57,811 downwards.
AAATTTCAGCACTATCTATTTCTGTTAGTTGTATGTCTTTTGCTATTTGTGTATCAAACGAATTTAAATCGCTTGCTAATGCAACAGAACTTAATAAGTGAATTCCGAAAAAAAATCAAAAAAATATAACGCATAAAAGACATTACAACTCCTTATGAATAGTTATGATACCGCCATATTTAGTTTTTATCTTCCATGCTTCTACAGAACAAATTTTACAAAAAAATATTTTTTTTATAATCTGTGTCAACTTTCAATTTTTGGGACTGGCTTGTTGAATGTTTATTTAAAATGGACTAAGTCATAATAAGTGCGCCGGCTAAAGCCGGCGAGTTACTTTTAACGTTTTATTTTATTCAATAACAATTCGTCTTTTTAAGGAATATTCTGGAGTTTGTAACACCAAATATACCGCTCCTGAAGAAATTCCTTTTCGCTCAATGGTAATGGCGTTAAAACCAGATTGCGTGTTAATAGTTTTTGATCTTAGCATAACACCATTCACATCAAACAAGAAAATTTTTGAAATTCCTGATTTGGTAGAATAAAATTCAATTTTCCCTTGTTCTGCAAAAGATTGCGGAATTACAAAAAGGTTTTGTTTATTTTGAACAATCGAGTTTGTTGAAGAATCATTTGGTGTTGGATTTATTTCAGAAGAATCTTGTTCTACAGCAACTACTGTAATGGTTCCTTTCTTTGAGGCATCAGTGGAGCCCCCTACAGTTGTTATAACATAAGGGTATTCTTTTGCTTCAGCAGAACAAGAAACTATTCCAGAAATGTGAATATTGTTGCCTTTAATGCTAGAAAGGAGGCCTTCGGGTAAACCAGAAACACTAGCACTTGTGGCGTTTTCAAAAGTGTAATAGAAACTTTGAATAGAATCTCCTTGGTTTACTGTCTGTGAAGAAGAACCTGCTCCATGTTTTGTAAGGGTAGCACTCCCATTTGAAATGCCAGATGAAGACGATACTGGTTTAACAGAAGAACTGCTAACAGCACTAGAAGAACTATTAGGAATAGAAGAGGAAGATTGAATTTGTGGTATTGTCCCTGGATTAGGTAAAGTCGCACCAGCGTAAAGTTGTATAGAATCGCGCAGGGCGTAAGCTTTAGCTTGCGTACTTACATCAGTAGGCGAAACTGTATAACCTGGTGTAAAAGCATTACCACTTCCACTTGTATTGCCTGAAGTATTTTCAAAATAATTTCCGTTCGCGCTAACAGCGGTAAAATCATTTTCATATAAATCAATCGGTTTATTTACCCCAATAAAAACATTGTTTTCTACTCTTAAATCGGCCTTTATTCCGGCCCGAATACAAGTGCTTGAATTTTTGCTATCAAAAAGATTATTGTAAAGATGAACTTGACCATAACGAACGCGAGGCATGCGTTCTTTTACACCATCACTCCACCAAGTGTGATGAAAAGTCACTTTAAGTTTTCCTTCGTCACTAGTTTTAGAATCGCTGTTTCCGATAAGGTTACTAAACTGGTGATTTGAAGAAGCATTTGTATAAGCAAATTTTGTCCATGAAATAGTGATGTAATTCGAACCATTTGTAATATCTAAATTTCCATCATGACCATCGTAAATATAAACGTGATCGATCCAAACATTAGTAGAATTTTTATTTATCTGTAAACAATCTTCGTCATCTTCATCAAGAGCGCCCACGCCTTGAAACTCTAAATTGCGAATAATAACGTTTTTTGATTCGCTGAGTTTCATTGCGCTTCCTGTTGAAGGTTGTTGAATGACTGCACCTTGATAGCCATAAATCGTAACATTAGAGCCAACATTAATTGGCCCAAGATAATTCCCTGGCTTTACAAAAATGACTTTATTGCCATCTTCGGCAAAAGACTTTAAGGCAGAAACATTATCAACGGTAACGGTATCATAACCAAGTCCCCCTGTAGTATTGTTGACAGTTGCCCACCCAGTCATTGGTAAATCTTTTGAAGTTACTGCAAAAGACAAAGAAAAAGACAAGAGCAATAATGCTCTGATTTTGAATGTACCCATAAACAAACTCCTTTTTATAAAAATTAAAAATATTCACAAAATTATGTCAAGTTTTTTATTCTAAACAAGTGTGAAATTTTATTAAAAATTATAAAACAAAGAGATTTTTCTATTTTTGCTTTAAAATTAAAGGCCTTTTATAAAATGAATCAAACTAATACAACTGAATGTTTACATAATTTGTTTATAAAACACGCGCAGGTTCAAATTTTGGACCCATTGTCAAGTGCAGAAAAATACATTACTGATTTTTTAAAAAAACAAAATTACGTTTCTGTTTTTTCCGAAGCTATTCAACAAAAAATTAGGCGGGCTGTTACACCATTTTGGCAAGAACGTTATATAAGCATTGCAGGCGAAGAAGCTCTTTTAGTTAAAGATTTATTGCTATCTCCAAAGTTTTTTTTGCAAACAGAATTCTTTGTAGATTCTGAACCATTCCCAAAAACTAATCCAGAACTTTTAGAAAGTGCTTTAGAATTAGCTTCATTAAAAACAGACATATTAGAAAAAAAATTGATAAGCCTTTCAAATGGAGAACTGCGCCGTGTTTTACTTGCCCGACTTTGGATGGAAAGTCCGGAATGGGCTTATTTTAACGACCCTTTTGGCGGACTTGACCCAGAATACCGAAAACACTTAACTCATGTTTTAAAAAATTTAGCGCACACTAATATTCGTTCTATTTTTAGAATGCAAAGAGAAGATGAATTATTAGCTGGCATACCGGCGTTTGTTTTTTTGAATGGGAAACTTGAAAGCATTGAATTTAAAACAGAAACTGAAGAAAACTTCATAAAAAAGGATAATACCCAAAAACAATATTCAACAGAAATTCTTTCAGAAGCACCTTTAAATGGAGAAATTCTTTTTGATTTAAAAAATGTCACGATTCGATTTGGCGAAAATGAAATTATACGTAATTTAAATTGGCAAATGCGAAAAGGTGAACATTGGGTTATTATGGGCCCTAATGGTGCTGGAAAAAGCACTCTTTTAGCCCTTTTATCTGGCGACCATCCGCAAATGTATAATAACGATGTTGTTTTGCTTGGAATGCGGCCGGGGCAAGGTTTAGATGTTTGGGAACACAAAGCTCAAATAGGTTTTTTCTCACCCGAACTTGCTTTGCATTATAAAGAAAAGCTGAAACTTTATGAAGTCCTTTGCACAGGTTTTTCAAGCAATTTAGGTCTTTTTCAAGAAATTAATTATGAAGAACGCACCAAGGCTTTACATTGGCTTAAAGAACTTGGCTTTACAAACCCAGAAATTCCTTTCGCTGCTCTTTCCACAATGGAAAAACGCCTTGCGCTTGTGGCAAGAGCAGCCATTCGCCCACCAAAAGTTCTTGTATTAGATGAACCCACGCAAGGAATGGATGAAAAATCACGCGAACGATTATTTGATTTACTGAACTTCCTTTCAGACAAAACATCTATTCTGTTTGTTTCGCATTATAGAGAATGGCCAAAGTGCATGAACCGATTGTTGTATATGCCGCAGATTTAAATTTTCCCTAAAAACTCAAACTGAACGATTCCTGGAATTTTCTTTTTGGAATTTGCCAAGTAGCTTTCTAAAGTCTGGTCAATAACTTTTCCTGAAATTTGAGAAGCATGTCTAAAAATTGGTTTTTCACCTGGGTTTAAAAGCAAAAATCCAACATGGAATACGTCAACCACATCGCCAGCAAAAACAAATCCTACCCCACGAATTTCAGAAGTGCCATTCCAATTTTTACTCGCAAAATCCTTGGCTTTATCTAAAGGTAAATAAGCAAATTCTATTTTTTCATCATTTGAAAAATCTATCCCTTTATTTTTGAAAAATTTCTTTTTAGGAAGGGTTCGTTTCATTGTTTGAGTATTTTTGTCTTCAAGAACTTTTGCAAAATCACTTTTTTGAATCCAATCGGCAACAAAGTAATGCTTGCGATTTAAATAACTTACTTCACCATTTAAGTAACGGATCTGTTTTAGTGTAGACAATAAAGAATCTTCATGGGGTGCAAATGTTAACGCTAAAACACTTTCCATATAAGTAACACAATCAACAGAATCTAAACGGAAAATTGGTTTTGTATCTATTTTACCTTTAAATCCTTCTCCAGTCGGGCCTAAATTATAAGGAGTTTCTTTAAGGGCTTCTGAAAAATAACGGATTCTTTCATTCAAACCTTTTTTAGAAATAGCATTAAGCCATAATTCTTTGGCTTTTAAAACATGCGCGTATTCTGCATCTGCAAAATTCACAAGGCGTAACCAAATAGAATCTAACGCGTCTTTACAAATAGCATCAGGATTTTTCCCCGTTTCATTTAAATAAAGGGCTACTGCTAGCGTATCTTCTGTTGTAAATATATAACCGGCAAGAGCATGAACACCGCCAATAAAACCTGTTTTAAACCGAGTCCGCCAAGGGTGTTGAATTCCTTTCATGCGTTTTGAACCAGTACCAATATCAGGAGAAGCAAGACTTCTAATATATGTATCTGCAAAAGATGAACGAGCCACTTTAAAAAGCAATGCACTTTCTGCAGAAGGTTTTACTTTGTTTTTTTGAGAAAGTCCACTTCCGTCCACAAAGTAAAAATCCTCAGGAGATAAACCAATATGATTTAAATATTTATGGATAGCAATTTTTCCACCTTCCACATTACCTTTATTAGCTACAATTTTTCCCATATTACGTAATAGCGTTTCAGCATGTAAATTTTGACTCCGTTGATTGATTTCATCTAAAATGCTAAGAAATGGCGCTGCCGAAAAAGAAAAAGATTTAATTTCTATCCCACGTGAAATATTTTCTGTTTCTTGAAATCCAATTCCCTTGTCTTTTAATGCAAACAAAAGAGCGTGTTTAAAATATAAAGGAGGGTTCCTAACAGGTAAAACTAAACTCGCTGAATCTATTTTTTCTCCAATATTTCCGCCAATAGTAATAATTGGCAAAGTATCATTTAAAGCCCAAGTCCAACGGCGGCGTTTCTTTTTCCCTGTAACTAATTCATTTTTCACTTGTACATAACCCACATCAGGGTGAATAGAAATGGTTGCAGTATCTCCAATTTTTTGGCCTGGTTTCAAGCGAATCAATGTACAATTATCGTTAAATTGCAAAGGAGAAACCTCTGCACCATACCATGCATTGTAAAAATGAGGAGCCCAATAAAGAGGTTTTCTAGGCCCAGAATAAAAGGAAGTATCTAGTTCAATTTTACCAACAAGAGAATCTATACCCAATTCTTTTAAAGAATCAGCCATTACATGTAACAAATAAAGAGGTTCTGGGTAAAAACGAGCAGAAATATTGGGGTCACCTTCACCACGAATACGAAGAATCCCTTTAAAAACACCTTGCGAAACACTTCCGTCTAAAAAAAAGTGCGTTTGTGGTTCATAATTTAAAGGTAAGTGATAAAGTGCGGCTGCTGTAGTTAAAGTTTTTAAAGTACTTGCTGGAGTAAAAGGTTCACTAGCTCGAATATTTGCTAATTCTTTTCCTGTTTTTAAAGAGCGAATAGAAAGTCCTAGTTTAGATTCTGGGACCATTGAATCCACTAAAGTTTGATAACTTTCTAAAGGAAATAAACTTTCTGCAAAAGATATTGAAAAAAAACAGAAAAGAAAAACAAATAAAATTCGACTCATTTCGCTAACCGCATAAAATCATCAAAATAACTGGGATAGGTTTTATTTACACAAGCTGGATCCATTATAGTAATAGGAGTTCCTCCGAGAGAAACTAAACTAAAACACATTGCCATACGATGGTCATTATAAGTATCAATACTTGCTGATTTTAATTTTGCTGGTGGCGTAATAGTTATAGAATCATCATCCGTTTCAACAAATGCACCAAGTTTTTGTAGCTCTGTTTTTAATGCAAAAAGTCTATCGGTTTCTTTAACTTTCCAACTAGCAATGCCTCTAATTTTTGTTGTTCCTTTTGCAAATAACGCAAGTACAGCAATAGTCATCGCCGCATCTGGAATATGATTTAAATCCATATCAATAGCATTCAATTCACACCCTTTACATTCTACCCAATTTTTACCATAGGTAATCTGAGCCCCCATTTGTTGTAAAACACTTGCAAAGCGAATATCACCTTGAATACTATTTTCTCCCACGCCCTCTACACGAACTTTACCATGAGAAATCGCAGCCGCTGCTAATGGGTAACTTGCAGAAGACGCATCTCCTTCTATTTCGTAATCACCAGGAGCAATATAAACACCTTTTGGTATTTCAAAAGATTCAAAATTATTGTTTTTTACTGTAATCCCAAAATCCTTCATCATCGAAATCGTTAAGGCAATATAAGGCTTTGAAATGAGTTCGCCTTCTACAGTAATGGTTAAACCATTTTCTGTATAAGGAGCACAAAGCAAAAGAGCTGTTAAATACTGGCTAGAAATGTTTCCACGAACAGAAACAGAAGAACCTTTTAAGCCATTTGCATGTATTTCAAGCGGAGGATAAGATTCATTTTCTAAACAACGAATATCTGCCCCTAAAGAACGCAAAGCAAAAATCAAATCGCCAATAGGACGTTCATGCATTCTTGGTTCACCATGGAGCGTAAATTTACCATTTCCTAAACACAAAGCAGCCGTTAAAGAACGCATTGCAGTTCCGGCATTACCAAGGAAAAATTTGCCTTCTTGCGCTACAAAAGAAGAGCCAAGTCCTTTAATAACAGCTTCAGTACCATTTTCAAAAAAAGAAATATCAACACCAAGTTGCGCTAAAGCGTTCCCCATGTGTATGGTATCATCACTTTGTAAAAGATAATGGAGCCTGGTTTCACCTTTAGCTAAAGCAGAAAGTAAAAGAGCTCGATTTGAAATACTTTTAGAACCAGGAACACGAAGAGTTCCTTCAAAACTTTTAAAAGCCGGCAAATCTAAAGAATTAGGGCGATTTTCCATACACACAAATTTAGAATCTTTTTGAAAATAAAAAATACACTACCTAAAAAGGTAGTGCATTTAACGTCAGTAATTTTAATCAAGAAAAATTATTTTGTTTGTGCATCAAGTTCTGCATATGCTTTATCAGCAGCAGCACGAATTTTATTTTTCATTTCTTCATTAGCGGCGTCAGTATCTTGAAGAGATTTTAAATATTCAGAAACTAAATCAACTTCAAGAGTCATAATGCCATAAATTTTAAATTGACCATCTTCTGTTGTCTCCACTTTAACATCTGTTAATGTAGCTCCATTCATACGTGTATCAACAACTGTTTTAGAAGCTGTTTGAAAATGTTCTACAATATCACCACCCACTTCTTCTTTAAAATTTTTTGTAAGGGCTTTCATTTGAGCATCAATTTCTTTAGCTAAATCAACACGGGCATTTTGGTCTGCTTTTTCCATTGCAATTTGTTCATCTTTAGAAACGCCAATCCCTAAACCGGCAGGAATATGTTCCTTTTTAATGAGATTTACTTTTTTCATTTGCATTTCTACAAGAATGTCCGCGGATTTTTCTTGAGGAGTCCCTGCACAACCAACAAGAAAAGCTGTAACTGCAAAAGCCATAATAATCTTTTTCATTTTAAGCCTCCATAGGGGTAAGTGTAAAATTACAAGATATAATCTACAATAAAAAACAAAAACTCGCTAGTATATTTTCATTCAGAACTTTAAATTTTAAAAAAAAAGCAAGTTTCTTTTAAACATTTTTCTTATAAAAACAAAAAAAACGATGTTATTACATCGTTTTTTTTAGAGCGGGAAAGGAGACTCGAACCCCCGACCCTAACCTTGGCAAGGTTATGCTCTACCAACTGAGCTATTCCCGCGAGAGTAGCCACAAGTTAGGAAATATTTTTTAGGTTGTCAAGGGAAAAATCAAGAGTATATGCAAAAATATTTCTTTTTTTTCCCTTAAGTTCCATAATTCCTTTATTCTCTGGGTGGTATTTTTCCATTTTTTTCAATTTTAAGAGTAATTCTTCGCTAATTAAGAATTCATAATTATTTTGAGAACAAAGTGTTTGCAAACGAGCTGTAGTATTAACAGCATCTCCGTGATAAGCCATCGCGCTACCAAAATTCCCGACTTCACTTACAATCACTTTTCCACAATGTGCCGCAGCTCGAAAAGAAGGTATTTTACCATATTTTTTTTGAAAAACTGGAGCTAACCGTTGAAAACAAAGCTTTAAATCTTCAAAGCAATAAATAGGCCTTGGCTTTTTAAGGCACTTTTTCATTGCCCAAGAAAGTACAACTCCGTCACCAACAATCTGATAAATTTCCCCATGGTTTTCTTCACAACAGTTTGAAAGGTAATGATAATAATCCCTTAAAAAACTACTATACTTAAAATTCCCTAATTCTTCTGCTAAAGCTGTAGATTGCCGCAAATCAACAAACATAAAAACGCGTTCTTCCTCTGTCGGTTCTTGGTATTTTCCAAGAACAGTATTTATTAAAACACGAGTTCCAAATTTCTTATGAACCGAACGAATAAAAGTAATGAGATACCCCAATAAAAAAGAATAAATCGCAAAAGCTCTTGTTGAATTTTCAGACCAATGTTGGCATAAAGCAGTCAAACTATTTTCAGAAATAAGAGACCCTGTTGAATACAAGTGTTCAATAAATACGCAAAGGGATATATTTATAACTATAGTTAAAGAAAGATAAAGAGAACGAATCAAAAGAGAAGGAATAACTGAGCGATGGTCTTTATCATCTTGAAGAATCAAAATATCATAAATGCCTTGTGAAAGCCCTGTAAATATTGAAAACTGGATTATATAAAGGTAAAAAGAAAAGCTAAAAACATTAGGTGTTCCAAAATAGTATAACAAAATAAAAGCAAAGCAACCTAAAAGCCAGCTCGACATATAAAAACACATTGCTTTAAATTTGCGTTTTGTTATCCTAGATAGCATTAAGACACACCTTTAATGAAAAAACAATGGGAGAGACCAAATCATAAGAATTAAAAAAATATCTTTATAAGATTCTCCAAATAAAAGCGTTGCGACAAAAAGAAGAGTAAGAACAGCCAATAATGCAAGAATCGGCAAAGAATATTTGTCGGCAATTTTTTTCTTCAGTTTTTGAAAAGGCTTTTTTTGCATATTAAGAATATAAACTCTCTTCAACAAAAAGGGGTTTAAAAAAAAGATTTATTCTGTTGATATTTCGTCCATAATGAATCATTTTTTATTTTTAAATTAAAATAATCTTGATTATGCGTGGTTTGTACTTACATGTTCCTTTTTGCAATAAAGTTTGCGATTATTGCGATTTTTCTGTATTAGCTGCTCCAGAACGGCTGTATGCAGAATATGTTGATTTATTAGAACATGAAATGGAATATTTGCATTTGCAATTTCCAGACTTTTTTGAAAAAGCAGAAACTCTTTATATTGGTGGCGGGACTCCATCTCAATTACCAATTCCTTTATTAGAAAAAATTTTCAATGCTTTACAAAAAAATGGAGTAAGAATAAACAAATTACAAGAAGTTTCAATGGAATTTAATCCAGAATCTTGTTCTATGGAAAAAGTATATGCCGCAAAAGATTTTGGTGTAAAACGTTTTAGCTTAGGGATTCAAACTTTTAATCAAGAACTTTTAAAAACTATTGGCCGTTCACATTCTCCGCAAATGGCTTATGACGCATTAAAAATATTGAATCATATTCAAAACAACGACATTCAGTTTAATGCTGATTTGATGTTTATGTTGCCTAACCAAACTTTAGAAGATTTTAAGCAAGATTTAAAAACGCTATTAGAATATACCCCTTCGCATATCAGTTTTTATGGATTACAAATTTCACCACGAACAATGCTTGAATCTAAAATTCGTCGAGGCAAACTTTTTGTTGATGAATCGCTATATGCGCCAATGTATAAAGTAGGAGTAGAATTATTAGAAGCTCATGGGTTCCATCGTTACGAAGTATCTAATTTCGCTCTTTTAGGCAAAGAAAGTTTGCATAATAAAAATTATTGGTGCCGCGGAGAATATCTAGGAATAGGTCCTGGAGCCCATTCCTTTATAAATAAAATCAGATTTAATGCTCCTATGCGTTACAGCCATTGGAAATCTTGGATAAAAAATGGCTGCCCAGATACTTTATATGAAAAAGATATTTTAGATAGAAACGCTGAAATATTAGAAGAAATTTGGCTTTCTTTACGGCAAGCAGAAGGTTTAGATATAAAAAATCTTCAAAGAAAATACGATTATGAAGTTCCAAAGAAAAACTTAATACAATGGTATGAAAAAGGTTTTCTAGGTTTTAATAAGGACAAAATTTTCCTTACTGGTGATGGATGGCTTTTTATGGATCAAATTGTTAATGATTTAAGTATTTAGGAGAATTTCTAGTGCATTTTTTGAAATATAATCTAATCGGTATTTTAAATACACTTATATCGCTATTGGTGGTTTGGATTTTATACCAACTTTTTTCTCTTAATTTAATTCTATCCAATTTTTTAGGTTTTGTTGCTGGGGCGATAAATTCATACTTATGTAATCGTATTTGGAACTTTAAAAGTCAGAACAAAAAAAGATCCGAAGTTATTCGGTTTATTATTGTTTTTCTTATTGCTTATTTAGTGAATCTTTTTGTATTAAAATTGTGTGACAATTTATTAAGCGATTATTTTATGAAAACATTGCCAACAGCCATATTAACTTGGGTAAAACCTGGTTATATAGCAAACCTTTTTGCTAATATCGCATATGTATTAGTGTCTTATTCTCTTTTCCGATTTTGGGTTTTTTCACCTAAAAATTCTAAAGACAATTAAACTCTACTATTTACAACCAAACATTAACAACGCATAAAAAAGTCTCCCCAACAATGAGGAGACTTTTAATTTAATAGTCTAAATGACTGTAATCAAATTAGTCTTTACCGGTGAAAATAATTGCAATTGTTGTTGCAATAAACAAAACAGAAACAACTAAGAATTCCCATGGATTTTCCATAATGGTTTTTCCTGCTGTCGCTGTTACTTCACGAGGAGCAACTTGTTCTTCTGTTTCAGTTGGTTGTTCTGCTGGGGTAGCTTCAGCTACTTTAGCAGAATCAGTAACAGGGGCTGCTTGCGCAGAATCCGTTGCTGCAGCAACTGGAGCTGTTGGTTCTAAAACTTCTTTTGCTGAGTCAGCTGGAGCAGTTTCTGCTACTTTAGCAGAATCAGCAACAGGGGCTGCTTGTGCAGAATCCGTTGCTACTGCAACTGGAGCTGTAGAATCAGCAGGCGCTGCTGGAGCGGTTTCTGCTACCTTAGCAGAATCAGTTGCTGGTTGTTCAGCAGGCTTTGCTACTTCTTGTGCAGGAGCTGCGGCTGGTTGTTCAGCTGGTTTTGCTGCTTCTTGTGCAGGAGCAGCAGCTGGTTGTTCAGCTGGCTTTACAACTTCTTTCGCTGGGGCAGCTGCTGGTTGTTCAGCTGGCTTTGCTGCTTCTTTCGCTGGGGCAGCTGCTGGTTGTTCAGCCGGTTTTGCTGCTTCTTTCGCTGGGGCAGCTGCTGGTTGTTCAGCTGGTTTTGCTGCTTCTTTCGCTGGAGCTGCGGCTGGTTGTTCAGCTGGTTTTGCTGCTTCTTTCGCTGGAGCTGCAGCTGGTTGTTCAGCTGGTTTTGCTGCTTCTTTCGCTGGAGCTGCGGCTGGTTGTTCAGCTGGTTTTACAACTTCTTTCGCTGGGGCGGCTTTAACATCTGCTTTAGCAGGTGTAGCATTTTGTGCAAAAGCTGCAACAGAAACGAAAGCGATAGCGCAAAGCATTTTTGTTAAATTCATAAGACTCCTTATTTTTTCAAAATTGTACGCTTGAAAAATACCTTTTTTAAAATGAAAAGGATATCCTTTTTTTTATGGAAAAGTGAAAAAAAGAGTTACAATAACTAAAAAGTATTCCAAAAGTGCAAAAAAAAGAGTAATTTTCGGTTATCATCAATTAAGAGGTTATTTTATGGCATTTCAATACGAAGCAACCGTTCAACACGGTAAAGATACAACAGAATATGTAAATCTTGGTAAAGAAGGCATTTCTGTAGCAGAATTTGAAGGAAAAAAGATTCTAAAAGTCGCTCCAGAAGCTTTAACAAAAATTGCACAAGCTGCATTTGAAGAAGTTAGCTTTTGTTTACGCCCAGCACATACAAAGAAAGTGGCGAAAATTTTACAAGATCCAGAAGCTAGTGATAATGATAAATTTGTGGCTTTAACACTCTTGAAAAACGCTTGTGTTGCCGCTAAGGGAGTTCTTCCTTTCTGCCAAGACACAGGAACAGCTATTTGCGTTTGCCATAAAGGCCAACAAGTCTGGACAGGATGTGATGACTTTAAAGCTATTTCTGAAGGTATTTATAATGCTTATACCTCAAAGAATTTACGCTATAGCCAAATTGCTCCTTTAACCATGTATGAAGAAAAAAATACTGCTTGTAATTTGCCGGCTCAAATTGATGTGCATGCAGAAGAAGGCGATGAAATGAAATTTTTGTTTGTCGCTAAAGGTGGCGGTTCTGCAAACAAAACCTATTATTGGCCAATGACAAAGGCTTTATTAAATCCAAAGTCTTTAGAAAAATTCATTACTGAAAAAGTCAAAACTCTAGGAACTGCAGCATGCCCTCCATACCATTTGGCAATTGTTATTGGCGGAACAAGTGCAGAAATGAATACACATACCGTAAAACTTGCTAGTTGCGGTTATTACGATGATTTACCAACTTCTGGATCTGAAGGTGGACGTATGTTCCGCGATTTAGAAATGGAAGAAAAGGTTTTGCATATTTGTCAAAATACAGGGATTGGTGCTCAATTCGGCGGTAAATATTTTGTTCACGATGTTCGCGTCATTCGCGCACCTCGTCATGCGGCAAGTTGCCCTGTTTCTATTGGAGTTAGCTGTTCTGCAGATAGAAATATCAAAGCTAAAATTGATGAAAATGGGCTTTGGCTTGAAAAAATGGAACACAATCCAGAACAATATTTGCTAGAAGGAAACGCTGTTAATATGGCTCCTGCAGTAGAAATTGATTTGGACAAACCAATGAATGAAGTTTTAGCCGAACTTTCAAAATACCCAGTAAAAACTCGTTTGAACTTGAAGGGCACAATGATAGTTGCTCGCGATATGGCTCATGCGAAAATTGCTGAAATCTTTGAAAAACAAGAAAAAGGTGAAGAACTTACTGCTGAAGAAAATACTGTTTTAGAAGTCGTTCGCAACCACCCGATTTATTATGCTGGCCCTGCAAAAACACCTGAAGGAATGCCTACAGGTAGTTTTGGCCCAACAACCGCAGGTCGTATGGATCCGTATGTTATGGGATTCCAAAGCAAAGGAGCTTCTATGATTATGGTTGCTAAAGGAAACCGTAGTCAAGATGTAACAGACGCTTGCCATAAATATGGTGGTTTCTACCTAGGTTCCATTGGTGGTCCAGCAGCAATTCTTGCAGAACAGAATATTCTCTCTAATGACATTGTCGCTTTCCCAGAACTAGGTATGGAAGCCATTCGTAAAATTACGATTAAAGACTTCCCTGCTTTTATTTTGGTTGATGATAAAGGGAATGATTTCTTTAAAGAACTTCTTTAAAATTCATATCTGTTCAACTCTTTTTAATTCATAATGAATATTCCTAGAATTTTATTCTAGGAATATTTTTATATAAAACAATAAGCGCGCCTATGGCGCGCTTATTGTTTTATATTATCGTTATTTTTGAATTAACGAGATACTTTTACTTTTTGAATAAAAGAACCTTGTTTAACGATATAAAGACCAGTCTTTTGGAACTTGCTGAAGAGAGCTTATGAAATAGAAGAACCCTTTACAACATCTACTTGACCAAGTGTACGACCTTGCATATCAAACACTTGATATGTTTTACCAACAGCATTCAAACGAAGTGTTGCAGCAATTGCTGAAGGATCTTCTGCTGGAGGTGTATAACCTGGCAAAGTAAATTTAACATAGTCTAAGTTTGTATTTGCTGTAGCAATAGTTACACGAAGAACATGTTCGCCAGCAGTCAAAGAAGCTTTACCGGTTGCTGATTCATAAGTATTCCAATCATCAACTGTTCCTGTAAATGGTAATGAAGCAAGGGCTTTACCATCTAAAGCAAGTTCTACAGTACCAGAGCCAGAACCATTAGAAACGTAAGCTTCAATATCATATTCACCTGATTCAAGAACATCTACAGTGTATTCTAGCCATTCATTTGCTGCTGTATAGCCAAGACATGCACCTTCTCCGCAACCTACAATGTCAATAAAGTAATCTTCACCACGATAATCAAGTCCATCACTACCAGAAGAACCTGTTGCGCCAGCGTAAGAATCCCCTTCGTTTCCTTCATCAAAGTTTTCAGTTTCAATTGTTCCAGGAATTTTTGCTTTTACGCCCTTATATGGTTGGCGAGGAATATCTTTTGGTGGAACAATTTCAGAAGCTTTGCCATTATCACTCATATTAAAATATGTGTAATCTACAGAACCAGAAGCATTACCACCAGCTTCGTTCATAAGCATCACTTCAGTTACTTTACCAAATTTAAGCGTTGCAGAGCCACCACCTTTTGAACCTCTGAGTTGTGCTGTTTGGCCCGTAAAGACTTCGTCCCACTTTTTAAAGTGTGCAGAAATATCAATATGACCACACTGGCGAGGAGTTTGACGAACACTGAAAATTTGCAAGAATGTAGAAGTTCCAGTTTTAGAAGGTTCTTCTTGACGAAGGAAAGCATGAATAGTATATTTTGCGCCATCAACAGTAATTTCACCAAATTTAGCGCCAATATATTGTTCATTTGGTTGGCTATACCAGTCATCAACGATGTAGTATTCAACCTGAGTTAACTGTCCAGCCGTAAACACCAATATAACCATAGCCAGCAGATTGACTTTGTTTTTTATAACTGTAATCTACTGTGAATTGGTAATCATTGTGATTAATACCTGATCCGTTATCTCCATAACGATAACCTACACGGGCGAGAAAGTCGTTACTACCACTCCATGAAGCTTTGAATGTACCATTGCTATAATAAGTCATGGAGTTATTGCCACCGTCAAACCAAATTTCATAGCCCCACGGTGTTCCACTGATGGAACCTGTTTGGTTATAATTAACGGTAGTACATTGCCAGGGTGCCCCATATCTGTTTTACAAGGGTCAACATCTTGAGCAATTGCTGCACTAGACTACCCTAAAACTAAAGGGAATCCGATAAGGAAAGATGAAAAGTTTCTCTTCATAAAATCTCCTGAGATAAATTTGGGTTTTAACGCCTTACTACAATACAGCCTTATATTCCAGAATTTAGTCAAAGAGCAAAGCTCTTTCGGAGAATTGGAATTATTAGTTCCAAGTAAATGCAATATAAACTCATTTTTGATTTTTATCAATAAATATTTCGTTTACGAACAAAGTTATAAGTAAAATTTTGATTTACTAAAACTAAGTTAGAGAGTTTTTCCGATATTTACAAATACTGCCATACAAAAGAAAAATGAGAATATGGCAGAATTTTATAAAAAAGACCGAATTCAAATAAAAGTAGATTGAATTATAAGAGCTAACAATAATTATATATTTCATTTATGCCTACTTTTATAAAGTATATCCAAAATGAAGAACATTATTCCGAAGTCCTTTCGCGTATTACTTCTGTCCGTAAAACGTTATGGATAGGAACGGCTGATATTAAAGATGTATATGTAAAGCAAAATTCTTCAGCCATTCCTTTACTTGGACAATTAGCAGATTTACTTAAACGCGGAGTGGGAGTACGTCTAGTTCATGCTAAAGAACCAGGCTCTAATTTTCAAGAAGATTTTGATAAGTTTCCTATTTTAACAACAGAATTAGAACGAGTTTTATGTCCTCGCGTTCATTTTAAAATGATCATTTTTGATTTAGAAATCGTTTATATCGGATCTGCAAATTTAACTGGTGCTGGTATAGGAATGAAAGGTCCCAACCGTAGAAATTTTGAATCTGGAATTTTAACTAATGAGCCTAAAATCGTGGAAGCCGCAATAGAACAATTCGACACCCTTTGGATGGGAACTCATTGTGCAAAATGTGGTCGCAAAGAATTTTGCATTGATAAAATCAAATAACCTTTTAAAGCTTAACGCCAACATGTAAGCTTTCTTTTCCCATTCTTGACTTATCTAAATCATTCAGAAAACTCAATATTATTCTCTTTTATTTTACGCCACAAAGTCGTTCTACTTATACCTAATATTTTTGCTATTTCGTCTAATTTTTCACCTTTAAGTTGTGTAAGAGTATGTATTATATACTGGCGTTCTAATTCACCTAATGTCAATATTTTTTCTTTTCCAGAAAGGTCTGGCAATAAAGGCAAAGGTTCTTCTGGCTGTTGTTCCTGTAAAGATAACAGCATCCGTGCCGATGGCAAATTCTCTTGCAAAACCGTTTCTGGTAAATCTTCTAAACGAATAATTCCGCCTTCAGAAAGAACAATTGCATGTTCAATAATATTTTCTAATTCTCGAATATTTCCAGGATAACGATAAGCTGCTAAAGCCATTTGGGCTGCAGGATCTAAGCCATTAACTTCTTTTCCATGCTCTTGCTTGTACTTTAAAATAAAATAAGAAACAAGTCGCGGGATTACTATTTGACGTTCACGCAAAGGGGGCAAATGCAAATGAAATGTATTCAACCGGTAATAAAGGTCTTCGCGAAATTTACCTTCGAGCATTGCTTGTTTTAAATTTTTATTTGTTGCTGCAATAATCCGAACATCTAAGTAACGATTTTCAGAATCCCCAACCCGACGAATTTCTTTATTCTGCAAAAAACGAAGTAATTTAACTTGAGTAGCTAAAGAAAGTTCACCTACTTCATCTAAAAATAAAGTCCCTCCAGAAGCCGCTTCAAACAAACCTTTTTTATCTGCTATTGCTCCAGTAAAAGCACCTTTCCGACTACCGAACAATTCACTTTCAACAATATTCTCTGGAATAGCACCACAGTTCACTGCTACAAATGGCTCTGAAGACCGCTTACTTAAACGATGTACTACATTGGCTAAAAATTCTTTACCCGAACCAGACTCCCCAGTAATCAAGACCGTACTTGTTGTTGGCGCTATTTTATAAACCGTTTTCAATATTTTACGCATTTCTGGAGTGTCTCCCAAAAGGGAATCCAAAACATGGTCTTCCATTAAACGATTTGCAGAAGTTTCTCTTTGTTGCTGTTTACACTTTTGAGCAATTTCTTCTAACGCAGAAATCTTTATTGGTTTCTTTAAATAACGAGAAGCACCTCTAGTCAAAGCATTTTCTGCTATAGAAATGCCAGAGGCATGATCTGCCAAAACTATTATTTCTGCTATGGGGTGTCGTTCTTTTAAAAAAGAAACTATATCCAAACCATCGTGCAATAATAATTGCACGTTGATAAAAGCTAAATCTATTGACTTTTGTTCAATAGTTGCAATTAATTCCCTTTCGGTAAGAACAGGCAACAAAACCGATTCTGGCAGATGCCACGAATCAAAAACGGAATGCACAAATTGTGCATCCGGATCAGCCAACAAAATTTGCATTTATTTCTTTCCGACAGTTTCTACTATTTCTTTTGCTTTCGCTAAAATAGCTTTACGGTCTAAAGGCTTAGCAAATGATGCAGCTACATCAAAGTGATCGGCAGTTACTAGATAATCATCTGCACTCATTCTTCCACCACCACTGATGGCAATAACGCGGTCTAACATTCCAAGACGTCTTAAATCCAGAATCACTTCAAATCCATCTTGTTCTGGCATAATGATATCTGTGATGATAACATCATAAGGATTCTTTGTATAAAGTACCTGAGCTTCTTGCCCATTCTTTGCCGTATCAACAGAATACCCTTCTAATTCAAAGGTTTCTCTAAGCAAGAAATTGATTTGCTCATCGTCATCAATTATAAGCACTTTTGCCATAATCATCTCCTTCGTTATTTTCCATCAAAGGCCAATATACACTAAATGTAGTACCTTTTCCAAGAATTGATTGAACTATTATTTCTCCTTGAGCCTGTCTAACCAAAGAAATCGCCGAAGAAAGGCCTAAGCCAAAACCTTCTCCTGGTGGTTTTGTGGTAAAAAACGGACTAAAAATTTTCTGAAGTTCATTTCCTTTAATTCCCGAACCTGTATCTGAAATATCAATCCTAGCATAAGCTCCTGCTGGAATAGTTTGAGAAAAACCTTCTTGATGTGCTTCTTTTAAATAAACTCTTTCTACAAATATTCGAAGTTCTCCACCAGATTCTTTCATTGCAAAAACAGCATTATTGATTAAGTTCTGCAACACACGGAACAAATCCATTTCAACACCTTGCAAAAAGATATCTGATTCCGATGAACCCGAAACAATCACAATATTAGGCGGTAAAGTCAAACGCACTTGCGTTATAAGGTCTTGTAATAAAATTGAAAATCTAAATGTCTTTTTTGTTTCCTTTGTTTGCTTGAGTTGGCGAACTCCTGTAAGCATTTGACTGATAATAATTTTCGCTCGATGACATGCTTTTTCTATTTCTTGTAAATATTTATTCGTTCGGCTTGTTTCTTCTACTGTAGCCATTGCTAGTTCACAAAAACCTTGTTGTGCTCCCAAAATATTGTTAAAATCATGGGCAATACCGCCTGCAAGAGAACCTAGTTCTTCTAATCGTGTTCGTTGCTCTTCTCTAGCCCGAAAATGTTTGCGTTCTTCTTCCATTTTCATCGCTTCTGTTAAATCTTGTACTAAACGAATCACAAAGTATTCATCATTCTCCATAGGAACAGGCAAATAAGTAATATGTTCTGCTATTGCAATATCACCACTTTCACCTTCTTTGTATTCTATTTTATCGTAATGTCCGACCTTACCTTGCAAAGCATCTTTTTCAGATTCACGAAGTTCTGGTTCTACAGACGACAAACCATATAAATCTCCCGCATATTTTTTATCTGGAACGTTTTGTAAAATATAGGTTCCACTTTGATTTTTTACAGCGACTCTGAACGGAAGATTATCTATTAAGGTTTGCAATAATCTTTCTTTACTGCGTCCTTCTTCATAAACTTTCAACATTTGTTGCTGTGATTGTAATTCTCTTTGCATTGCTCTATCTTTAAAAGATTCATACTTATGCAAAATAGAATTTTCAGCAGTCACATCTGAGAAAATCAACATATAATGTTTTGAACCATACCAGAAAGCATCTTGAACAACTGAAACCAAAAACGAACGAGAAATATTTCGCATAACCAACAATATGGATTGCCTAAAACTAGATTCAAAAACATTTATCTGCGGAAAAATCTTTTGTATGTTCATTTTCTTTAACCGTTCTTCAGACAAATGCAATAAAAAAGGTGCTGCCGTGTTAGCAAAACTAATTCGTCCTTTTTCGTTATAAACAATAACCCCATCATTTATAATATGATCTACATGAAATGAAATTTTCTGCAACTGCGTGTATTCAATTTTAGGAACTAAATTTTGATAAAATGCCAAAAGAAAAATAGAAGCCCAGATTTGTGTGTTTTTTAAAAATGACGTGGGGTCTGCTCCCCCATAAAAAACATAAGGAAGAAATATATCCTGACCAAGAGCTAAAAAACCAAATAAGAACAATATCGCAGCTATCCGCATATAATAAAATTTTTCTTGTAATTCCCAAGACTCAATCCCCCACAAGAGTGCGTTAATACCACTAATAATAAGCGAAGGCACAACTAACAAAAAATAACCTGAAATCGTTATCACTACAATTAGGTAATCTCCTGATATATCTAATGGTTCAGTAAACAAACAAATGAAAAATAAAATCCAATAGACTAAAATCCCAGCAAAAGTATATATGGTTAAAAATTTTGATGGTTTACGATTAAATGCTATAGCAAGTGTTTTATAGACAAAATAACCAAATGGCAACCAAAAAAAAGTTTGAATCATAAAAACAGTATTTACAATAATAGGCACATTAAAAAGATGCGTATTAAGACTAACTGGATTTGGTAATACTGTTATAAGCGAACAAAAGTTCCAACCTATCCCTAACACTAAAAGCATTCTGAATAATTGCATTCTAGTTTTTTGAGCAGAAAACATTTTGTTGTGAAAAAAGATCACACACAATACAAAAAGGCAAACAAAAACTATATACGCAAAACTTAAATTTGCTTTTATTAAAAACTCACCATTCATATTTTCTAATTTAAGTTTTCAAACGACAATAAAACCTTTTTTTTTGAAAAATCATAAAATATTTTCCTTTGTAACTAAAATTTTTAAGCCCATTAACAAAAAAAGTCCGAACCCTTTACAAGAATTCGGACTTTAAAACTTTATTTTATTTTAACGTTTAAACCCAAAAGTAACCATAGAAGATTTATCGCTGTAAATAGGCTTTTTATTATCACCTTCATCTGGATGTTCTGCTACATACATAGCCTTGGCTTCAAAGTCAAATTTACCAATAAAGGCTCCACTTCCTATTTTTCGACCTTCTAATGAAACAGGGGCCTCTTCTTTTGAACACCACTCTAAATAGAGAGTCAAAACATTGTTCGCTGTCACGAATTCTCTCAATTCATCTAAGTTAAATTGATAGCTCATTTTATTTACAAAACTACCTTGGTTATTGTAAAGCATTAAAGCTATTTCCATACGATAAAGCCGTTTATATTCTCCTAACTCTGTTTTATCATGAACTTCTGGCAACGTTATATCTAGTCTAAATACAGGGCCAGCATGTTTATAATCTTTTGCTATAGATGTGTTCACTTTTTCAAGAGTTTCTTTTCCAGAGGCTATCAATTTTTCTCCTGCTTCATTTGCTACTGTCAAGCGGAAATGTTCATCTTCTGAAAGTTGTTGCCCTGAATAAGGAACAATAGAAGGATCTTTCTTTGTCACAGAAGATTCCATTTTTACTTTGAATTTAACTTTATCAATAGCACCACTTACTGGAGTCCACGGGTTTTCTTCACCTGGGAAAAGTCCTGTTTTATCTTTATAGAAACTTTTATGAGCATCTGGAACTAGACGAATAGAGTCACCAAACCAGACAGCATCTTCTGCATCATCTTGATAAAGGAATGTAACCTTTTTCAAACCATCACCATTCATAATAGAATATGGTTGCAAGAATACTCCACCAGCACCTGCACGACGACGCTCTATGTAATAACTATTACCCGAAACAGAATCCAATGGTTCAGACATGTTTACTTCTAACAAATCCATTTGACCGCTATTGGTTTCTCGAGCACTCCACGAAGCAGACAAGATAATTGGAGGACAATCATCATTCAACGAATAAGTTTTATCAAAGAAACCACCTTCTTCTCCTTTACGAGGCATAACAGAACCTTTACCATCTTTTGCCCCATAAGTCATCTTTTCATAAACACCTTTTGGAACATCAATACGAATTGCAGAAGCAACATTTTGAATCGTATCAAACCCTGTAGTATCCACCACATAACTCCAAATAGTATCTATTTTTGTAACGTTTACTGTAGAATCTTGGAGACCGCAAGCATACTGAAGCGTATTGCCTAGAGAATCCTGAACTTTCACAGAATCCCAAACATTTAAAGCAGAATCAAAAACAACTTCAAACTGATCACACCAAATCGTTTTTTGGCCAACCACTTCTTTATAAATTGTTTTCTTTTCTTCCATTGAAGAATCAACTACGGCCGTAATAGGTTTTGCGTACTTTTCTCCATATACTGTATCTACACTCCAGCCACTAGCAGGTTGTTTAAATGCAACATATACAGCTGGATTTCCCCAATAAACGTCAAAGCTATCAAGCATGTCCTTGTCACGTAAAACCTTTTCAAATTCCAAATAAATTTCATCCGGCTTACCATCTCCTGTTTCATCACTTATCCGAGCAAATGTCACAGGAACCGGACGTACAGATTCAGCAATTGTTCTTGGTCCAGCACAATTTGTCAAAGTGTTCATAGCAATATCAGAAATAACGAATGTTTCTGCGACTTCTGCTAAGAATCCTTTTTTAACAACAGCACCATTCGTATTACCTTCAATTACATACAACCAACTTTTTCCATTATCAGTTGTGGACACATTTTTAACCGATATTCCCATTTGGTCTATTTCAGAAGTTCCATCTGTTACACGTAATGGCCATGCTGTTTTTGAAGGCAATACAACTGGTTCTGTAAAAGCAACTTTCAATGTATCTTGAACGCTACGAGGTTCTTCATTTTCAAGCATTGTAATACTTAAAAGTTGTGGAGAAATTTTATCTGTTAAAACTATTTTTTCCGTTGTTGCGGTTCCCTTTTCTGTCATATAAAAAACAACCGTTCCAGATGGTGAACCTGTTTGTGGAATCATATCTTCATTCAAAGCAAAGGTTGCTGTCATACCATCTATAGAACTTGGTTTTGCCATAAATGTAATTGCAGAAGATGTTGTGGTAGAGTCAAAAGCAAACTCCGCACTATCTAAAGAAATTCCATCACCAAAAGCACTTCCACCAAATGTTGCCATAACAACATCGCCAAGAGCATTACAATTTTCATCATAAATTGCTGCAATTTGTGGAACTGGGTGCGTTGGATTTGCAAAGAAAGATTGTGTTACAATATCTTCTGGGTCTTCTGCATCTATATAGATAACAGTCAAAGTATCGCCACCAAAGAATGAAAATTCTGGATATTTTGCATCTTTAGAATCAACAGGAGTCAATAAATCACTTTTAAATTCTCCGGTTGTTTCATTTGTTCGTTTTAATGACACACTAACCGTATCACCAGTTCTTGAATTTACAACTTTAGCTTCAATTGATTCATTTTGTTTATTGTCTTTATCCTTTACAACAATAAAGAATTTAGCAGAACCATCTGTCAAAGCAGGACTTGAAACCGAAGAACCATTTTCTTGCAAAAGCGTTAAAATTCCAGCTGTTCTATCACCCTTACTATATTGGATATAATAACTACGGTTGACAAATGCACACCCGCCATTTTCTGTGCAAGCTTCACATTCTGGATCTGGGCCTGCAAAAATAGTCACATCTACTTTATTTGTTCCTATCGCTAATTTAACAGGAATATCTAAATCAAATTTACCTGTTGCCTTGTTATAAATAGCTGCTGTTTTCAATTGTTCTTTACTTAAAGCAACACCATTAACCCAAATAGACGTTACAAATCCACTTTCAGTAATAAAGGCGTTCCCTTTAACACGCATTGTACTTGTTGTAGAATCAATTTGTATATAAGAACCATTAGAAACATTAAACGGAGCATCCAATGAAACAGTCATTTCATAATTAGCACGTTTTGTGGTCATTTCTTGATAAGATGGACTAAAACCTGAAACAAATTCATCTTTACGATATACAACAATATATGGGTTAACAGGAGCTAAATCACTATCTCCAAAATCTTTGTCTGCATCTAGCATACCTTCATAATCAGCGCCATCTTCTTCACGAGTATGTGGAGCCCAACTCCAATCACCTGTTGTTGCAGACATCCGTTTTTGTGGCGTAGATCTCAAAGGATCACATTTTCCATTTTGATAAAGCCCTACTGAAAAACCTAAATCCATACGCATACGAGACGATGATTTGATAGTTGTAGAACCTAAAGGAATTGGATAATACCAAGAATACATCCCTGTTGCTGCATCATAAGTATCTTCTAATTTAACAGGCATCGCTCCACGCAAAAGCCCACGAATTTCACTATCTGTTTCACATGGTTTATTGAAACCAGCTTCATCGTAAGCTTGACAGATATCTAAATCTATCATTAAAGCGCATTCTGCCACTTGATCTTCTCGAGCCGTTAAATAAAGACGTAGTGTCAAACTATCAAAAGCTCTGTCTTCGTTGTTATAAATGTTCATGTTGATAAAATCAAGACCAGTAAATTCATATTGATAGGTACGGACTTCAAAGTCGTACTGCATCACAGGAGTGGTGAATTTTAACGGGTTCCCTTTTTCGTCAACACTACGACGCACACCATTACTTTCTACAACATAATAATATGTTGTCTTTTCTTTTAAACCACCAATTTTTACATAATGGAAATTAGTTGGAATACCAGAAACATCAGCATTCGCATCGCCTGTATTCCAAGCCATTTTATCATAAGTAGTTAAAACTGTATCCCAATAAATTTTAGACTCGTACTGACCATTTGGCGTAAACCACATAATTTCAGCGCTATCGGCAGACAAGTTACAAACTTTAACATTTTGAATATCCGCTGAAGGAGGTTCACTTGCAAGTGTTGTAAAATAGAATGGTGTACTTGTACTATCTACTAACCATTTTGTGGCATATTTTTCACTTCTTGAATTAATCGACACCACTTTAAAATAATAAGTAGTTCCATTCTTTAAACCTTTCATATGAATGGTATGCTTTACTCCAGGAACAGAATCCAAAGCCATTTGATTAAAAGGTCCTGTTTCACTTTCACTATAAAGAATCATAGACTGACCACGAACATCTTGAATAATATTGACAATCGCAGAGTCATAACCTACATAACGGATTTCAACATTAACATCTTTTGGTGCTCGCCCCAAATCTTCTGCCCGTGTAGCCATAGCGCCAGCAGCAAGGAACATAGCTGTTCCGTCAATACAAGTTTCAGAAAGATGATAATCTTCCCAACTCATCGTTGATGGAGCCCAAGCATTTATATCCCCTGGAGTTACTCCTCCAAATAAAGCACCAACTGGCGGATTATATACATAAGCAGCCCCTGGCATATTTTTCCCTTCTGGGTTTGAAGCACGATGGTGAGGGTGAGCGTCATTTTTGTCTCCAACACCAAGCATAAATGAAACATCCCATGGGTTTACACCAAGCATATAGTTCATTTGGTTAATGCCTAATTGGCGCATTTCTGCTGATTTCCAATTTTGTTGGCCTTTTTGTGGCAAACGAACTCCTTCCAAATCTTTAGCCACATCAGCATACGCAAAAACTTCAAAAATATTTCCTGCTTGATAACGGTTATAAATCCATGTTTGGTCCGTTTGCATGTTATACCAAAGCGTACCAAAAGAAATATTAAAAGGATTATTACGCCCAGGAATTGAAATAGAAGAACCACCAGTAGAAGCAACGTTACTCAAGTTTTCTGCAAGGATATAAATAACGTTTTCTGCATACCATAAACGATCAGAAGGACTAATGCCATATTTTACAGAAGTTTCATCATCTTTTAACAAAAGTTTATAGAAAGCATAAAGAGTGTAAGTGTAAGCATTAGCCCAACTCGTATTTTTCATACTTTTCCGCATACCATCACGTGTTAAAGCGAACCAACCACCTCGGAAAAATCCAGGTCCTGGTTCTTGCGGGCTTGCATAAGATTGTTCTTCTACAGCATCATTCAAATAACTCATATCAGGATTTGCAGGGTCATAAGCCGCATAATGGAGAGCGATAGCAGCCAATCCCAAATCATCATGAGATTCATTGTTCCCGTTATAAGCAGGACTTGACCAACCATCTGGAATGGTATTATAAACAAATGGTCGTCCATTACCATAAGTGGAGTTACCTAATTTTAAATTTTTTGCAAAATCATACAAATCTTTTGCAACCATTAAACAAGAATCTGCAAAAGCTTTATCATACATTGCATATTCTTTTGAAAGCAATGCAAGGCCTGCTGCTATCTGGCCAGAAATATTTGAACCTAATTCACCAAGACGCAAATCTCTTTCATGAGGCCCACCACGTCCTGTTAAAGTTAAAGGCAAAGCATCTTGGTTTTCCGGGCGTCCCCACCAACCATGGTCTGCACCAAAATTGCCGACAGAAACGACCATATTATCAACAACGCCTTCAGCAAAACGATAGGAATTCAGGAAAAAGTCAGCACCATGTTTTGCTTCACGAAGAATATCCGGAATACCATCTGTATTAACCGTTTCTCCATGATTATATGCATAATTGTCTTCATCTCTATCAGGATTTGCGGCAGCCATAACAGAAAGAACCATAAAAGCATACGCTTGTGTTTGTGATTCTTTTAAATGGTCGCCACAATCATACCAACCACCGGCAAGTGCACCTTCCTTACTTGTAAAACCAGCAACACCACCAATTCCTTGAACAAAAGAACCAGCTCCATCTTTTGTGTGAGAAGGTTCATGGAACCAAGATTCTGAATTACCGCTACGATTAATCCCATAAAATTTAATCGTCGCATCTCGAACCATAGAATAAACTCTATCACTCACAATAAAAGATGCAGAATATTCTTTCCCTACTTTTATACGCATGCGTTCATTTTCAGGCAAGGAAAAAGAAGCCAAATTAGCAACACAAATAGTGCCTTCTGGCCCTACTGTTTCGGCAGAATAACGTTCTTTTTTGTTTGTCGCTGCATTTGTACCTGCAACAATTTTCCAAGAAGACTGTGTTGGTAAACCTGTAGATACAAATTCACCACCTGTCGCGATTTCATTTCCTTCCAAATCAACAACTGAAAACTTTTCAGAACAATCCCCAGCAGAAACATAATAGAATTGCTTTTCAGGATCATCTGGTAAATACCCTGCCTGATTTATACGAATTCTACCTATTCGCAAGTTTCTTGCATCAAGGAAAGCTTGGTTTAATGTATCAGGGACCAAACCATTAGGTTTAAAATCTTGTGGTACAGTACCTACTTTAGGCACTGGATTTCTCTTGTAAGGGCTTGGGACGAATTTACTAAAACTTTCTACCGTTCCGCCTTCTTCAACAGATGCGGTATCCCAAACCATAGGCCAAATAGGTCTAATCAAGTCATAAGGGGTGGGTTGTTCTTGTTCTACAGCAAAAGTATTCGCTACGAATAAAAACAAAAAAGCAGCATAACAAAGAAACGGCACTATGTGTCTCCTTTTTCAAAAAACCCAATTTCAAACACCCATTGACTGTAGGAAAGTTAAAACTTTTTCTGCTATCTTGGAGAATGTTAAACAAAATATTACAATCATTAACACTCTATTTTTGTTTATATTTTCGCCCATGAGAATGTTTGGTCATTTAAAAGCTGTTCCAATGGCTCTTTTGGGGCTATCTTTTGTTTTTTTCGCTTGTTCTTCTGAATCTACTTCATCGAGTTCTGATGATTCTCCTGAAACAGAATATTCCTCAACTAAAGGCGAATCTTCTTCTAGTGAATCCGACAAGGATTCTAATGATAAAAGTTCTAGCTCCGTTGCTAAAGATGAACCTACTGTTTCCGAAAAAAGTAGTTCTTCTGTAAAGCAAGAAACTGTTAGTGGGCAAGAAGCTCTTAATGAACCTCAAAATAAAATCAACGGCTCTTGTGGTCCCTCTTCAGACAAAATAAATAAAGGTGATATCGCTACTTGGCAATTTTTCCGAGATGAAGGTGAAGTTTGGGATCAAATTTTAGCTCCGTTTGTTTGGACTTTCGAAGGAACAGCTTCTAAATCAATTCAAGGAAATGGTTTAAACCAAGTCAATATTCGATATGAAAATTCTGGAACATACACAGCATCACTTTTAGTTGATGGTAATTCTGTTTTATGCGATACTCTGCAAGTACAAGGCGTTCCTATTGTAATAGAATCTTGTGAACCAATCCCTGCTAGTGCTGTCGCCGGCGATATTGTTTCTTGGAAAGTCGTTTCAAACTCTGATTCTCCTATTAAAAGCTATTCCTGGTCCTCTGATTTTGGAACCGTTAATGCCAATGGAGCTGAAGCTTCTTTGACTACTGATGCTTCTATGCATAAAAAGAATGTCTTTGTAACCGTCAATGTAACAAACGAAGACAAAACCACAGAAACCTATGCTTGCAAACCAGTCACAGTTATTGACCCTAATATGGTAGATGTAACTATTGCCCATTCTGGCATTTCTGATTCTACAAAGCAAGTATTCCCAGGTGGTCAAACCATTGTGGCACAATACCCTTCTAATGCAGTAAATTGTCAAATGGTGTGCGGAGCCCAAGGGAATGGTGTCATACTTGAAGTTGATGGCGTTGCTCATACCATTGATTATTCATTAAACATCACACCTGAATCTTGTAAAGATGGCTCTGCTGCCGGGTCTAAAATAACGATAACAGCATCAATGAATGTTTATTGTTACGTTACTTATTAACTATGTTAGTTTTAAAGATTTTGTATTAACACAGCACAAAGACTAGAATCTTTGGTCAAACCTGTTCCTACAAAATCCGCACTTTGGGAACGTTTCCAAATAATTTGAGCGTTCCCACATATTTTTTTGACATTATTCAATGCTTTTTGTGCGAAATTTTCTAACCGAAAAGCACTATAATTGGAACTTACCATTAAAAAGCCACCAGGAGCAAGAACAGCAGCAGAAGCCTCTACTAACGAATCTAAATCACGCTGAACATTAAATGAAAAGCCCTTATACCGAGCAAAACTAGGCGGATCTAAAACTATTATATCAAACAATTTTTCTCGTTTTTTTGCCCAAGCTAAATACTCAAAAGCATTTCCTTTAAAAAACTCTCCTGGTAGGCACTCTAATCCATTTAACGAATAATTCAAACGCCCTTTTTCAAGAATTTTACCGCTGATATCAACATTCACTGCCATTTTTGCGCCCCCTACCCTTGCATGGACGCCAAAACTACAAGTATAGCTAAAGAGATTTAAAACATTCTTATTTAAAGCTCTTTGCTCTATATCTTCTCGAATTTCACGCATGTCTAGAAAAAGCCCTGGGTTCACTGTATCTTCAAGATTCACTTGAAAAAAACAATTTCCTTCCCGAACTACGGTAATAGGATTATCTCCACACACAACATGCATTTCTGGATTTTCTAGAGCTTTTCCTGAAGGCGATAAACGATATTTTACAACAAAATATTCCGGCCGCAATAGTTCTAAAACCGCTTGAGAAATTAAAGATTCTTTTGAAAGTAAATCCGCAGAAAAAAATTGTGCTTGATAATGCGTCCCAAAACTATCTAAAGTAAACCCAGGAAAGCCATCAGCAATACCATTTACTAAACGAATAGCCTCTGTTTTAGCCGAAAAAACAGCTCGTTTTTCAACACTTTTCTGTAATAATGAAAAAAAATTACTCATCATAACCCAATTCTAAAAAAAACTTTTATTTTTTTCACAATCAACTATTGTTACGGCGATTTTGGATTGTTATATCGTCTGTAACACAAGTTAGAAAAAAAACAGGTATGCTCATGCATCAAATACCTAACGAAGACATTTCTTGGCTCAAGAACAAAGTACAACACATTGAGCCTCTCTCCATTGACGAGGAGAAAGAATTATTTCATTTAATTTCTCAAGGCAATAAAAAAGCACGAGATAAACTCATTGAAGCCAATATGAAGTTTGTTATCAGCGTTGCTAAAGAGTATAGCTATGCTAATCTATCTACTTCAGACCTTGTGGCAGAAGGTACAATCGGGCTTATACGAGCGATTCAAAGTTTTGATTACACACGAGGATTAAAATTTATAACCTATGCCGTTTGGTGGATAAGGGCTTTTATCACTCGAGCCGTTAACGAACAAGGTTCTCTTGTCCGACTTCCTGCAAACCAACAACTAAAACTCAGACAAAGTTTACGTAAAAATAAATCAGGCGAAACTTTAACTGAAGAAATTAAAATGTTACAACAAATTGCAGATGGAAATATATCACTAGACAAAAATTTGCTTAACGAAGACTCTGTTCAGCTTAATGAAATTCTTTCTGACCCCACAGAAGAAACGCCTCAAGCAATGCACGAAAAAGAAAACCTTCACTTATTTTTAAATAAACTTTTCCGAAAACTTCCGCCTAGAGAAAACGATGTATTAAGACGCCTCTATGGCACATCTCAAACAAAAGATATTTCTCAAAATATTCGAGAAATCAGTGAAACTATGGGACTTTCAAGAGAACGTATTCGTCAATTACGTGACCAAGGAATTAAAAGAATAACGCAATTAAATGATGATGGGCACTATAACACAGAAATTTATGCTTTTTATGCTCTAGCAGATAAGCCTGAAAAAGTTTAAGGCTTTTTCATTTGTAAAACTTGTTCTACAAATTCACCAACTTCTTCAAATTTACGATAAACAGAAGCAAAACGAACGTAAGCCACAGGGTCTACTTTTTGAATCTTACGCATTACTAAATTTCCAATTTGATCATAAGAAACTTCTTGAGATTCTAATGCAAAAAGTTCATTTTCAACACTATCTACAATTTCATTAATTGTATCCATACTGACAGGACGTTTTTTACAAGAAGTCAATATACCATTTAATAATTTATCCCGTTGAAAGGGCTCACGACGATTATCTCTTTTTATAACCGTTAACGCTACAGTTTCAACATATTCATAAGTCGTAAAACGACGAGAGCAAGCAAGACATTCTCTACGCCGCCTAATTGACATTCCGCTCATGCGGCTATCAACGACTTTATCTTCATCATTTTTACAATAAGGACAAATCATAATACCCTAAATATACGATTTTTATTTAAAATAATCTGCTATTTTCTTGCTTATAAAAAAATACACTTACAAAAAAAGAGATTAAATGTTTAACATTTAATCTCTTTTTTTGTAAGAAACGGCTTTTTAGCCACGCTTTAAATGCTTTAAAAGGACTTCTTGATCTAAAAGTGGCATATAATCTTCATATTCTAAGCCACAATCCAAAATGAATTGAGTTAACAATTTTTTAGCGGCTAAAAGTAGCTCATCTGCTTTCCAGGGTTTGTCAAAATAATTATCTATATGAGCTTCATTAATAGCACGAATCGTATCTGCATGCCCAGCTTGCCCAGTCAAAAGAATCTTTCGCGTTTTTGAAAACCGCACATCAGTATCTACATAGCGCAATAAATCAACACCAACTTCATCACCAGGCATAACATGATCAGAAATGACAAGCCCAACTTTTTCACTTTTTCCGTCTAATTCCAAAAGCAATGCTTTTGCATCTTGAACAGAATCAGCTGTTTCTATTCGGAAAAATTTTTCAAGTGATTGGAGATCCCGAGTAATAGTTTCTAAAACTTCAGGTTGGTCATCGACACAAAGAATGTTAATTTTTTCCATATTCATCTCCTAGAAGAAGTTTTACTTTGAAAATAGTTTTTTTCTTATCAGAGTCAATAGTTATTTCACCTTCATAACTATCTACTAAACGTTTCACAATTGTCAAGCCTAAGCCTAACCCAAACGACAAACCATTCTTTTTAGTCGTAAAATCTGGTTGAAATATTTTTTCTTGTAATTCTTGTGGTATTCCAGGACCGTTATCTTGTATTTCGGCAAATAAAAATGTCCCGTCAGAATAATAAGAAACCCGAATTTCTGGATTTTCTGTTTTAGCTTCTTTTAAAGCATCGGTAGCATTTTTTATCAAGTTCACCCAAATCTGAGCTAATTCAGTTCTATCGGCAAACATCTCTAAATTTTTAAATTCTTCTTTAAAATCTGTATAAAGCGTAATGCCTTTTAAATTTTGTTTTAATAAAGCTATCGATCCTTCAAAAGATTGGTACACTTTTATTCCAGCTTCTCTTTTAAAATGCGAACCGCCTAAAACTCTTACAGAACGAACAATACCAGAAGCATGTTCTGCCGCCATTTTCATGTCTCGTAAATCATGCCCTAGAACCCAATACATCGAACGTTTATCTATTTCTTTTGAAAAATTTTTCCCTAATTCTGAAAGTAATTCTTCTGTTGGTGCCATTTTAGCCAATGTTTTCGCCTGTGAAGCGGGTAAATTAAAACGTTCTTCATAATCTCTTGCTTTTTGTCGCATTTCCCCACTAGAAAGAATTCTATCACATTCTTGTCCTAACTTAAACAATTTATGTTCTTTAGGTTTTATTGAAAGTATCGCTTGTTCAACAAATGTGGTAATGTATTCTGTTTTCCGAGCTAAAACCCCTACTGCATTATTCAATTCATGAGAAAGTCCTGCAGCTAATTGTCCAAGTGTTGCAGCTGTTTCTAGTTTATTCAATCGATAAAGAGCGGTTTCTTTTTCTTGCCCTTGATCTAGCAGACGTTGGTAACGCGATGCCATTTCGTGAATCATAATAGGCATGAACTGCTCTACAAAAGTTCCGTATTTTTCTGGTTCTATTGGTAAAGTCCCTGTTTCTATATAAGCAACTTCAGAATTTTCACTTGCTTCTACAGTCATTAAACTAACAGAACCTGAAAAGAAGCTATATACTCCTATAAAATCACCTCTTTGAGCAAAAAGAACATTAATACTACGTTCTTCTTGCCAAGCTGTATTATGGACAATTTGTTTTCCATTTAATGATCCAGAAATGACCAAAAATAAACGATTATTGCTTTCTCCTTCACGCAATAAACATTCGCCTTTTTTTAAAAAAATCCGTTTTTCTGGTACCGAAAAATAAGCTTGTTTAAGCCATTCTATTTTTTCAGATAAATTTCCAAATATATCCATAAGCTATATCTATATTATTTTACTTGTTTTTACAATTTCTAAAAACATCATATTTTATGAAATATCATTTTTTTATTTGTATCCTGGCAAAAAGAACCCCGTCAGCGTAACCGATAGATTTCTTTATACAAAAAAATGCCCTTTCGGGCATTTTAAACTTTATTAAAAAAGTCAATTAATCTTTAATTTTAGACCACTGCAAAACACCTTTACGATATATATACATATAGCCTGCTTCAAGAATCACCAAAAAGCCTATTAAGATAAGCAATGGAGACCAAGAATCAATCTTAAGGTATTGAACTGCCCAAGGGTAAAGAAATGCTACTTCTAAATCAAAAACAAGAAAAAGCATTGCTACCATGTAATATTTAACTGGATAACGTTCGTTTGCGGTGCCAGAAACATGAGCCAAACCGCATTCATAAGACGAACCTTTAATTTCAGCACGTTTAATTTTACCGGGATGTAAAATCCAGTTAGCAAACAAAAGCAACAAAGGAACGCAAAAAGCAATAACTGCTAAAATGGTTACTGCAAAGGTTGTATCAAAAATTTCAACATTACTCATATACCCAAACATAATAAAAAACTCTATTTTCGGCACCCTTTTCTTATGTTTCTTGAATGTAAAAAAAAGCAAATATGTCTTTTCTCAAGAAAAAAGGTATAATTTATAGGGTATGCCGTATAAAATTTTTGCTTTTTTACTTTTTTCTTTCCTTTTAGGGTCATTTATTGCTTGTAGCGATGACTCTTCTTCCACAGCTCCTGTTATTGATGACTCTGTCGTTGGTGAATCTGGAGCAAAATCTTCATCGAGCAAAGGAGAACAAAAAAAATCATCTTCTTCGTTCAAACCTGGAACTGTTTATGACACATTAGTCATTGCCGATACGCTTGTGATAGTAAATCCTATTGAAACCCCTTACTATACAAACGATTCTTCAGAATTCAATTGGGACGAACTTATTTCTAACGACGAGCCGTCTAGTTCTTCTGTTGCAACACAGAAACCTCAATCTAGCTCTTCTAGTTCCCCTAGTTCTTCTTCTGTCAAGAAAGAACCTTCTTCTTCAAGTGTAAAAGTGGACCCTCCTAAAGTAGAACCTCCTGTTGTCCAAGGGGATTCTCTCATAGATACTCGTGATGGTAATATCTACAAGCTAACAATGGTCGGCAAAACTATGTGGATGGCTACAAACATTAATTACGAAACTTCTAAAGGTTCTTCTTGCTACGATGTCACAGATTGTTCTAAAGGCGCACTCTACGATTTTTCTGCATTAAGTGAAGTTTGCCCTTCTGGTTGGAGACTTCCTAGCCGCGATGAATTTGACGCTGCAAGCCTAGACCCAGATTTCCCTTGGTCTTTTGGTGGGCGAATGAAAAACTATTCTTACGCTTACCAAGGAAACATGGGCTTTTACTGGCTAGCCACTTCTGAAAAGTTTGTTGATGGCGATGTGGAAAATTGCTCCGGAGACAATTGTGCTATGATTTTTGTGAAAAAATCTCCTGACTACGGCGAAGGCGAATTCTTATTCCAAAAAGACTCTAAAGACAAAGGCTTTAGCGTTCGTTGCGTAAAGAACTAAACTATCAAAAATAAAAAGCAAGGTTTTCAAAGCCTTGCTTTTTTTGTAATTTGTAAGCATGCAACATATTATAAAATACATTAAGAGTTTAAATTGGAAATTCCTTATTGGTTTTGGAATTTTTTGCTTGCTTTGCGCTATCGCAAATAACATAAGAGTTTCTGACGACAAATCTATTGAATGGATTGGCTCTCAAGAAATTCTTCAAAAGCCGGAAGACGTTCTATGAAAAAAGAAACAGTATTTGCTAGTATTCTTCTGCTTTTCTCAACGTTATTAACTGCGTTCTGTGTTGCAGAGATTTCTTTCCCTGAAACATTTCTAACTGTTTCTGACAAAGATTGGTTCCTTGAATTTTTCCCAAATGGCTGGAAATACAACATACAAATCGGAATTGGCGCTTTTCTGTTAGCAACGATTCTTATTATCCCTGCTTGGAAATTATCAAAAGAGTTCACGATAAAAGCTCTTGAAACTCTTTTCCGTGTAGGAATTGGCGGATTCTTTATTGCTTCTAGTTTATTTAAAATAGAGTCTCCAAAAGAATTCGCTGTTTTAATGGCACAGTATCAATTTTTCCCAGCACTTGGTTTAGAATTTCTCAATAATATTTTTGCCCTTATGTACCCGCAACTTGAATTCTGGTTCGGATTAGCTTTGATTATTTCGCCATTTACCAAAGAAGCGGCTTTAGTCATATTTCTTATGTTTATTTCTTTTATCATCGCTTTATCTTGGGCAATTTTTCATGATTTGGGCATTACTTGTGGTTGCTTTAATATTGAAGGGGCACAAGATAAAAATGAAACTTGGACTTCTCTTATACGCGACTTAATCTTACTTGTTCCTAATTTCTGGTTATTACTACGCCCCAATAAAACCCTTTGGAATCTTTGGCGGAAATGATAAAAAGTCCCGAAAGTGAAATCACTTTCGGGACTTTTTATATTCATTTTCAAATTTAATCTAATGTGTGTACTAACAAACCATCTCTGAGTTTGGGTTCAAACCAAGTACTTTTTGGAGGCATTATTTCACCAGCATCAGCTATTGCCATTAACTGGTCTAGTGTTGTTGGATACATAGCAAATGCGCAAGCACATTCTCCAGAATCTACTCGACGAACAAGTTCTCCTAAGCCACGAATTCCGCCAACAAAATCTATTTGAGCAGATGTACGTGGATCATCTATGCCAAACATCGGCGAAAGAACATGCTTTTGTAAAAGAGCTACATCAAGGCTATCTACTGGTCCTAAATCTTCAAGCAATTCTTCGCGGAAAGAACAGGCGTACCAAGTTTTTTCTAAATAAAGATTGACTTGATTTTGTTTTGAAGGACTCTGCATTGAATCGAGTTTTTCAATCACAAAAATATCTTCTAAATCTTTAAGTAATTGTTCTGCAGTTCTACCATTTAAAGATTTTAACACGCGGTTATAATCCAATATTTTCAAATGAGTAGAAGGGAATAATATTGCCAAATAACGAGTATATTCTTCATCGCCTTTATGATTTTCATCTAGTTCTTTACGAGCAAGAGCTGCTCTTGCTCCCGCTGCACTACGATGATGCCCATCAGCAATATAAGAAACAGGAATTGCTTCAAAAGATTTTCTAATCGCAGCAATTTCTGCATCATCTTCGATAATCCAAACCGTGTGTCCAAATCCATCTTTTTCAGAAACAAAGTCATAGAGAGGAGCACGTTCTCTTACTTTTCCAAATAAATCAAATTGTCCAGAATCACGATAAGTTAAAAATACAGGACCTGTATTTGCATTGGTAGTAAGCACGTGGCGCAAGCGGTCTTCTTCTTTATCGGCGCGAGTCAATTCATGTTTTTTAATGGTTCCGTTAAAATAATCTTCTGCCCGGACACAGCAAACAAGACCATATTGTTCTCTACCATCCATTGTTTGGCGATAAACATAAAGGCAATCTTTCTTTTCATGAGCAATAACACCTTCGGCAATCATTTTGTCCAAGTTGTTTTTTGCATGCTGATAAACTTGTGGGTCATAAGCATCGACAGAATCTGGTAACTCTAATTCTGCACGCGTTACACGTAAATAAGAATGCGGAAGTCCTGCCGCCATTTCTTTTGCTTCAGCCCTATTCATTACATCATAAGGCAAAGCTGAAATTTCACCTGCTTCTTCTGGGTTTACCGGGCGAAGCGCTTTAAAAGGGTAAATTTGCATCATAGTCAATTTTTCCTTGTTTTGTCCTTGTTTAATTTTTTCATCTCTACGAATTTGCTTTAACAATTCAACATCTTCTTTAACAAGACTTTGCATGAATTTGCTTTTCATTTTTAAGTGTCTTTTTTTGCGATATAAAACAACAAAATAAGCTATCCCAAAAAACAAAACGCCAAAGACAGCAGCAACTATCGTAATTCCTATCAAAAAGGCAATAAAATGCCCTGCTGCATTACTCCAAAGTTCTTGAACGACACTGACGACATTACTAAAAGAAAGTGTTTTTATTTTTTCTAAAAAATCAAAATTTATCGGTGGAGGCTCTATTATTGCACATCCAATAAAATATCCCGCTGGATAAAAAAATCCAAACTGCGTTACTGGATTAGCTACAAATGATGCCACGGTTCCTGGAATTTTAGGCAACCTAAAAAGAGCACAAAAAGCTATAGTTAAAATAATTGCTATCCCAATAGTTGGCCAAATACCAATAAAAACTCCGGCAAAAACAGAAAACGCTACTTTTAAAGCATCTTGTCTTACAGGAAACATTCTATTCACATTTACTCGCCATATCCTAACATACCTTGAATTGGGATTCGGCTTACGTTCTACCTTATTTTTCATAGTGTTTACAATGTAGCTATTTATTCTAGAATTTTACAGAGAAAGTTCTAGAAACATTCCTTTTGAGGAAAGAAAAAACTTTCTAAATTATTACACATGTCTAATTTGATATCTAAAGATGGCTTTGAAAAATTAAAGGCCGAATGGGAACATTTAAAATATACAGAAAGACCTTCCGTCCAACAACGGGTTTCTGATGCTGCTGCAGAAGGTGATCGCTCTGAAAATGCTGAATACACTTATGGCCGCATGCGTCTTAGAGAAATTGACAAACGTCTGCGTTTTCTTGATAAAATTTTAGACAATGCCAAAATAGTCGAAAATATTTCTTCTAATGATGGCTCCATTCGCTTTGGAGCAAAAGTGTCATTGCAAGAAATAAAAACAAAAAAAATAAAGAACTATACTCTCGTAGGTCCACAAGAAATTGATCCGTTACAAGGGAAAATCAGCATTTCTTCTCCTGTTGGGAAAGTGCTCATTGGAAAAAAACAAGGGGATACAGTGCAAGTTTCTGTCCCTAAAGGAATTTTAGAATATCAAATTATTGAGGTCTCTTACACATGAATTTTATAGACACCCATTGCCATTTAGATACTTATGAAGAGCATTCTGCCGAATCATTTGATAATCTACGCGAAAGAATAGAAACTCCTCCAGAAGCTTACATACATGTTGCTTGTGACCCTGAAGCATTTGAAGATGCTAGAATTCGTAGCGAATCTTATTTTGATGTTTTTGCAACTTACGGCATTCATCCTGAATATGTTCATACTTACGAACAAAACAAATACCTTTTGCCAGATTATTGGGACCACCCTCGTTGTGTGGGGTGTGGCGAATTTGGGCTAGATTATCATTATGGAAAAGAAAATAAAGAATTACAACGCTTCGTATTTGAAGACCAATTAGAAATGGCTTTGAATACACAAAAAGCCATTGTATTACATTTACGAGAAGCAGAAGAAGATAGCCTTTCGATATTAAAAAACGCTCCTCTCCAAAACGCCAAAATCCATGTTCATTGTTTCACATCTAATGCTTCATTTGCTGAAGAACTATTAAAAATTTCAAATAACATTTACATCGGCTTTACAGGCATAATTACTTTCAAAAATGCAGAAAACGTTAGGAAAGCTGTAGAAGTCATTCCATTAAATCGTCTTTTATTAGAAACAGACGCTCCTTATTTAGCGCCAGTACCACATAGAGGGACGCCAGCACACAGTGGAATGATTCCTCACATCGCTGACAAAATAGCAGAATTAAAAAATACAGATATAGAGAATGTTTACTTTACGACTAGAGAAAATACGCGCTACGTTTATGGTATTTAAGCTAATTGCTTGAGAAAAGACGAGCTTATTTTTTTCTGTAAAAAGTCTAAAACTTCTGTCGGTGGTAAAGGTTTACTGAAATAGTACCCCTGAATCATAAAACAACCTTCTTTCTTCAAGAAGTCTAATTGTTCTTTTGTTTCAACACCTTCTGCAATCAATTCTAAATTTAAGGATTTTGCTATACCAATAATCGTTCGAATAAACACTGCATCTTCTTCTTTTTCTAACAAAGAATCCACAAAAGACTTATCTATTTTTAAAGTATGAACCGGGAAGTTTTTCAAATAAGATAAAGAAGAGAATCCTGTTCCAAAATCATCTATTGAAATTTCAACGCCCATTGCAGTTAATTGTCGCATCATTTCTACTGTTTTTTTCGTATCATTCATAACAGTATATTCAGTTATTTCCATTTTCAAATTCTTAGGATTTAATCCTGTTTCTTGAAGAATCGATTGTAACGTATGAACTAAATCACCTTGAGAAAATTGTTTTGCAGAAAAATTAACAGCAATTTTTAAATCCGTATACCCCAAATCAACCCATTCTTTTGCTTGCCTACAAGCTCCTCGTAAAATAAGTTCCCCTAAAGGAACAATCAAACCCGTTTCTTCAGCAATAGGAATAAATTCTGATGGTGGAATCATCCCTCGTTCTGAATTATTCCAACGGACAAGCGCTTCAAAAGAAACCACTTTATTATCTTTTGAAACATCTACAACAGGTTGATAAACCAATGTAAATACTTTTGCTTGAATAGCTTTTCGTAATTCATACTCCAACTGGTAAACCTGCATAGCCTTTTCCCGCAAACCACCAGAAAAGAATTGAATATTTCCTCTACAATCACCTGATTTCAAATTTCTTAAAAGTGTTGTTGCATGAGACATTAAATCATCACTTGCATCCAAATCATTATTCAGAATAACTGACATAGAAGCACCTATAAGTAATTCCTTACCTTCTAGTTGCAAAGGCTGTCTTATCTTTGAATGCAAATTTTGAGCAAATTCCACCATTTTCCCTTTATCTCTTCCATTAACATCATGAAGGAGAATGGCAAAAATATCCCCACTAATTCTTGCAACACAATCTTGTTGTTGGCACGAAGATACGATTCTTTCTGCAATTAATTTTAAAACACAATCACCGAATTGTGGCGAATAAACATCGTTAATACGACCAAAATGATCAATATCTATTAAAATTAATGCAAAGGAATAATCTTGATGCAATTGTGCATAATTCACTTTTTCCTTTAAATGCTCTAAAAAATAACGCCTATTTTTCAAGCCAGTCAATTCATCTAAAAAGAATGGATTTTTAAATGATAAAATATCTGCTTTAGGAACAAACGAACCAAACATTCTAATGGGGCGTCCTTCTTCATTCATTTGCGGACTTCCGCTGACCACAATTATGTTTTTTCCAAGAACCGGTCTAATTTCTAAAGAAAATTTTTGCTTTGATTCTAATGCTATTTTAAGCATTTTCGTGAATTTAGCCCAATCACTTTCAAAAACTAATGTTTTCAACGTATCAAAAGAAGTTCCTAATTTATCTAATGAAATCCCAAATAATTCAGCAACTCTAGCCGACCATTGGACTTTACCAGTGGGCAAATCCAAAATCCAAAAGCCATCAGAAGAACTTGTAAAGAACATATTAAGAAGTGTTTCTTTTTCTTCTAATGAACGACGTAAATCGTCAACTTTGGAAAAATCGTCTCCGTCCATAGAAGGCATCGGAACATCTAAATCTTTTCTCATCCGACTCAAACTAATCGAGGGCGGAAAACGATAAAAGAGTGCAGTAAAAAACAAAAAAGAAATACTTGCGCAATAAGGAATAATCCAATAAGGGTGTTCTTCAAAAGCAACTAACTCATCCATGAACACAGAAAAAAGAGATCCTACTACTATAAGTAAGATTCGCAGCAAACAATGTTCATCAAATAATTTCATTTTGCCCAATACCAAAAAAAATAGAACGTAATAAAAATATTTGTTTTTTTTTGATTTTTATTTTTGTAAGAAAAACAACCTTTATTTTTATTTCAAAAAGAAATCCAAGTTAGAGTATTCCAAGTTGGAACAAGAACTTTAAAGAAAAAAAAGACGCACCTAAGTAAAGGAGGAAAAACTTAGATGCGTCAGGGAGTGTTTGGGTATCATTTAATTTAGTTATTTTTCTAACTATTGAATCAATTTTCTTTACTTTTTTTTGGTTACAATTGTACACACCATCACTAGAGTATATACTATCACATGAATTTGCACATAAGATTCATTCAAACAATTCCTTTTTTCTATTTTTCACTCATAGATTTTTCACCCTTAACTAAAACAAATGTATGTGCGGAATTGTTTGCTATATCGGGTATAGAGAAGCCTTACCCATTTTGCTTGAAGGTTTAAAAAAACTAGAATACCGTGGCTATGATAGTGCGGGCATTTCTTTACTTTCTGGAAAATCTCTTGAAACAATTAAAGCAACTGGTAAAATTGCCGCTTTAGAAGAAAAAATCAAAAACACACCTCTCGATGGTTTTTTAGGTATTGGCCACACCCGTTGGGCTACTCATGGTGCTCCAACTGAAAACAACGCACACCCTCATACTAGCTTCGATGGAAAAATTGCTGTCGTTCACAATGGAATCATAGAAAATTATGCCATTCTCAAAGCAAAGCTTCAAGAAGAAGGTATTGAATTCAAGTCTGATACCGATACAGAAGTTGTTGCGCATCTTATTGCTCGTTTTTATCAAGGTGATTTGAAAAAAGCAGTGCTACAAGCTCTAGCTAAACTTGAAGGAGCTTTTGGCTTAGGCGTTATTTGTAAAGACCAACCAGATGTTTTAATTGGAGCAAGAAGAGGTTCTCCATTAATTTTTGGAATTGGAGATGGTGGTGAATATTATTTGGCTAGTGATGTTTCTGCTATTATAAATTACACCCAAAAAGTCATATACCTCGATGACAATGATATTGTGATTGCTAAACGCAACGGCTATGAACTCCAAAATTTACATAGCCAAATTGTTCAACGAGAAGTTCAAAATGTTGACTTTGATATAGAATCAGTTGCTAAAGGTGGCTTTGAACATTTTATGCTCAAAGAAATTTTTGAACAACCAGAAGCCTTGCGCAATACAATGCGAGGAAGACTTCTTATTAACGAAGGTACTGCAAAATTATCAGGACTTGATGCAAATATTCGAGAACTTCGTAGTATTAACCGAATAATCATTACCGCTTGTGGTACAAGCTATTATGCAGGCATGGTCGGAGAATATATGATTGAAGAACTGGCAGGTGTTCCTGTTGAAGTTGAATACGCTTCAGAGTTCAGATATCGTAACCCTATTATAAAGCCAGGGACCCTTGTTCTTTGCATTTCACAATCAGGAGAAACTGCTGATACTTTAGCTGCAATGAAAGAAGCTCACCATAAAGGTGCAACTGTTCTTGGCATTTGTAATGCCGTTGGGTCATCTATTGCAAGAGTCTCTGATGGTGGTGTTTACTTACATGCTGGTCCAGAAATTGGTGTTGCTTCTACAAAAGCATTCTCTGGGCAGGTTTTAGTTCTTTCTATGATAGCCCTTTTGCTTGGGCGCCAGCGCCGAGTTTCTTTTGAACAAGGTATGGAGATTGCTACAGCTATATCAAAAATACCTGAACTTGTAGAAGAGACTTTGAAATTAAATGATGCCATTCTTGAAATTGCTAAAAAATATAAAGACGCTAAAAACTTCCTTTATTTAGGTCGCCATTACAATTATCCTGTTGCTATGGAAGGCGCTTTAAAACTAAAAGAAATTAGTTATATCCATGCAGAAGGCTATCCAGCTGCAGAAATGAAACACGGCCCTATTGCTCTTATCGATGAAAACATGCCTGTTGTTGTCATCGCTCCAAAAGATGCTCTGTTTGATAAAATCCTTTCAAATGTTAGAGAAATAAAGGCTCGTGGTGGAAAAGTTATCGCTATAACATCTGAAGAAAAAAATCCTCTTGATGATATTGCTGATGATATTGTCCGCATACCAAATACCATTTCTATGCTAGCCCCAATTATCACTTGTATTCCTTTGCAATTATTAGCTTATCATATAGCTGTCTTACGCGGAAACAATGTTGACCAACCAAGAAATTTGGCAAAAAGCGTTACGGTAGAATAAATGAGCGCTTTACTCCAGAACGATTATGAAGTGCGTATCGGAGCCTTTGAAGGACCGATGGATTTGCTTTTGTACCTCGTTCAAAAAAATGAAGTAAAACCTGAAGCAATCTCTATTGCTGAAATTACAAACCAATATCTTGAATGGATTAAAGACCTTTCTAAAACTGACCTTTCCGCAGCTGGTGATTTTTTGCTTATGGCGAGTCGCCTTATGGAATTGAAAGTTAGAGAGCTACTCCCTAAAGACGAACAATCACCTGATGAATTATTAGAATTTTACGAAGATAGAGAAGCATTTCTTTTACAAATACAAGAATACCAGCGTTACAAACAAGTTGCAAAAGAATTACAAGATAAAGAACGAGAAAACTTTGGCGCTTTTTATAGAGGGCGGCCTGAGAAAATGTTTTCCGAAGATGATACTTTAGCCGATGCAAATATTTGGCAACTTTTTAGAGCTTATCAAAAAAGTTTAAAAACAGGTACTGTTGAACACATACACCATATTGAACTTGATTACGTAACTATTGAAGATAGGCAACAAGTTATAAGCAACCATTTAGCATTACATGGCCGAGCTTTATTTGAAGAATTGCTCGGTAATGACCCACACCCCATTTTAGCAACTGTTACCTTTATGGCTTTAATGGAAATGATAAAAACAGATGAAGTGGTTTTTAGACAAGGTGAACCTCTTGGACCTATTTGGATTTATCGTAAAAAAAATAATATGCAATACGCAGATGAAATGGCAAATGAAGCATTTTATTTATCTCCTGACCCACCAGTAGATCCAGGACTTTTAGAAATCGTTCGAAAAAGAGAAGAACATTTAGCTCTCCAGAAAAACGCTACTATTGATGCTGTTATGCGTGAAGTTGTTTTATGGACTACTAGCGGTAAAATCGTTAAAGAAGAAGATATTATGGCTATGTTAGAAGGTAAAGTCGCTTTATCGGAAAACGAACCAGAAAAAAACGAAAGTGAAAGTTCTGAAATAAATGAGCCTCAAACTGAAATATCTGAAAACGAGCCTACTTTAGAACCAACGCTTAAACAAATTGAACCCGCAGAAAAATCTTAAAAAAAACGGCTTGCTTAAAAGCCGTTTTTTTAATCCCATTGGATTGTTGGAGGAGGGTCTTTTAAATCGGTTCTAGATTTCATTGCTTCAAATTTTTCTTCAAGCATTTCTTTTCTGTGCTTTTCTTTTTCTTTTGCTGCTTCAAACATTGACTCTAATTCTTTAGGTCGTTGTTTTTCTTTTTCCATAAAATCTTCTAAAGAAGCAAATTTTTTCTTGTCT
This sequence comes from Fibrobacteraceae bacterium, assembly GCA_017631885.1. GTDB lineage: Bacteria > Fibrobacterota > Fibrobacteria > Fibrobacterales > Fibrobacteraceae > UBA1765. Next base: position 14,016 of record JAGBSH010000011.1, on the reverse strand, counting down.
CTACTTGAAAGAACTTCTCCTGAAAGAGAATCTATTTCTAATACTTTACCACAACAAGGACAATTAACTGTTAATATTTTTGACATAATTAATCGTCCCGACGACCAAGAAGACCTGCTTTATGAGCCCAGTAAAGTAGCTGTAACAAAGCTGTTATTGCAGCCGCTACATACGTTAAACCTGCAGCCAATAAAACGCCAGAAACTGTGTTGTATTCTCTACCTGGTTGAATAATGGAAAGTCTTGCTAATGTTTTTTTTGCACGTGCAGAGGCATCAAATTCAACAGGAACAGTTACCAAAGTAAATAATGTGGCAAAGCCAAAAAGAATTACGCCTAAAATAGCCACATTTTGCCCTAGCGTTTGACTATAAGCGGCCATAAGCATAATCCCTATAATAACAAGCCATGGGCCTAAATTAGAACCAATATTTGCTACAGGGACTAAAAAAGAACGCAACCACATTGGGAAATAATTTTCTGCATGCTGAATAGCGTGCCCAACTTCATGAGCAGCGACACCTGCGGCACTTGCATTTGTTCCATGATAAACTTCTTTAGATAAATTCAAAGTTTTATTTAATGGATTATAATGATCAGAAAGAAAGCCTTGGTGTTCAAGAACAGTCACATCTTTAATTCCAGCATCTGCTAAAATCGCTCTAGCAACATCTGCTCCACTTAATCCGCTTTGAATAAAAACTTTCTGACCGGCTTTAAAACGCGTTTTTACAATAAGAGAAACTATCCCCGAAAGGACTAACGCAAATAATAATATACCCATGTAAAGAGGATCAAAAATCATAAAAAATCTCCTTAGCCCCTAAAATAATAAATCTTCTCTTTATAAACGACGCTCGTTTGTTTAAAAACTTATTATTTTCGGATAATACGAATTTTTAAACGATAAAAAAAAGTCCAGGAAAAACCTGGACTTTTTTGTAATAAGGAAATACTACCAACGGAAATGAGCGAAAGCCTTGTTTGCTTCAGCCATTTTGTGAGTTTCGTTTTTCTTACGAACTGCATTACCTTCACTATTTTTAGCAGCAAGCAATTCAGCAGCAAGACGTGTAGCCATGTTAGATTCAGAACGCTTACGAGCAGCGTCTAAAAGCCAACGAAGAGCAAGAGCTTTAGCTCTGTCTGGAGCAACTTCCATAGGAACTTGGTAGTTAGCACCGCCAACACGACGAGTTTTCACTTCAAGACGTGGTTTAATGTTTTCTAGGCACTTTTCAAACTTTTCCAAAGCTGATTCAGAACCTTCCATTTTCTTGTTCAATTCGTCAAGAGCGGTATAAACAATACGTTCTGCAATTGTCTTTTTACCTTCTTTCAAAACAACACCAACAAGTTCTGTTACAAGTGTTGATTTGTAACGTGGATCAGGAAGGATGGAACGATGGAGAGCTTTTCTTCTTCTAGACATATTTTACTCCCTTACTTTTTAGCAGGTGCGGCGCCTTTTTTCTTTACGCCATACTTGGAACGAGCATTCTGACGACCATTAACAGCCTGAGTATCAAGTGTACCGCGGATAATGTGGTAGCGAACACCTGGAACGTCCTTCACACGACCACCGCGAATAAGAACGATGGAGTGTTCTTGAAGGTTATGGCCTTCACCTGGAATGTAAGCAGTAACTTCCATTTTGTTAGACAAACGTACACGAGCAATTTTACGAAGAGCAGAGTTAGGTTTCTTCGGTGTGCTTGTGTAAACACGAGTACATACCCCACGCTTTTGTGGGCAAGATTTCAGAGCCGGGGAAGCGGTTCTGTTACTGATTTGTTCACGTCCTTTACGAACGAGTTGCTGAATAGTTGGCACAGTTATCTCCTAGATTTTGGAGTGCAAATATAATTATTTAACAGAAAATTTCAAGGTTCCCGTCGAAAAAGTCTCTGTATTTAGAGAATTTCGACGGTAGCATCTCTGCAAAAACCTGAAATTAATCCATTCCGTCCTCGTCGTTGTTACCGATTTCTTCGTCGTCCATCATCTGAATATTTGGACCTTCAGAAGAACTTTCTTCGTTTCTACGGCGGAAAGCTTCTTCTTCGGCTTTGGCATCGAGGTCGGAGACAACAATATTTCTGAGGTGACGAGCTCCAGTTCCGCAAGGAATCAAACGACCAATAATGACGTTTTCCTTTAAACCAGAAAGTGGGTCTACACTACCTTCAATAGATGCACGAGTCAATATCTTAGTTGTTTCCTGGAAGGAAGCAGCTGAAATAAAGCTATCTGTTGCAAGAGAAGACTTTGTAATACCAAGAAGCATTGGTATAGAATCCGCTGGTTGCTTACCAGCTTGCAACAAACGTTCGTTTATTGCGCGCAAACGCATCTTAGAAATTTCTTCATCTGGAAGGAGGTTAGAATCACCTGGGTTTCTCACCTTCACTTTACGCATCATCTGGCGAACAATACATTCAATATGCTTATCAGCGATAGCTACGCCTTGCAAACGGTAAACCGCTTGAATTTCGTTAACCAAATGACGTTGTACTTCTTCTGGACCTTGGACGCGGAGAATATCGTGTGGATCAACGCTACCTTCACACAATTTCTGACCAGCGCGCACACGGTCGCCTTCGTGTACAGCGAGATGACGACCGCGAGGAATCAGCACAGGCTCCTCAAGATTCAAACTTTCGTCTTTAATGATGACTTTTTGATTACCACGTTCTTCACCACCATAAGCTACAAGGCCGTCAATCGGAGCAATGATTGCTGCGTTTTTAGGCATACGGGCTTCAAAAAGTTCAGCCACACGTGGAAGACCACCAGTAATATCTCGAGTCTTTCCAACAGCACGTGGCAATTTTGCTAACATCTGACCGACTTTAACGATATCACCATTCTTTACTGCAAGAACAGCAGCATCTGGCAACATGAAATGACCGACTTTTTCACCGGATTCATTCACAACGCTAATTGCCGGGCGACGTTTACCGCGCTTATCACTAATGATAATCCAAGATTCAACATCAGTAACTTCATCACGTTCAACGCGGTATGTAACGTTTTCTTGGAGATCAATAAATTGAACTTTACCATCAACGCTACAGATAATTGGGGAAATATACGGATCCCATTCAAACATTACATCGCCTTGTTTGACTGATGCATTGTTTTCAACGTAAATGAATGCACCATAAGGAACTTGGTAACGTCCTTTATTAATGCCTGTTTCGTCGTAAATAACCAATTCGCCCATGCGACTTGTTACAACTTTTTTACCGTCAAAGAGAACCGTATCAATATTTTCAAGTTCTACACGACCGTTCACAGTAGCTTGCTTGTTGTTTTCAACAGTCAAACGGCTAGAAGCACCACCAATGTGGAATGTACGGAGTGTGAGCTGTGTACCTGGTTCACCGATGGATTGTGCTGCAAGCACACCAACAGCTTCGCCCAAATCAACTGGACGACCAGAAGAAAGCATACGACCATAACATTTAGCGCAAACGCCAATTTTAGAATCACAAGTAAGTACAGAGCGCATTTTTACGTGTTCTATACCAGCTGCAGTAATCTTTGGCAAATCACGTTCTGTTACCAATTCACCTGCTTTAACAATAACTTCACCAGAAATCGGGTGAGCAATATCTTCAACAGGAGCACGACCCAAAAGACGTTCTTCTAATGGAATAATTGTATCATCACCATCTTTAAACGCAGAAATTTCAATACCATTCTGCGTATGGCAATCTTCTTCCATAACAACAAGGTCTTGAGCAACGTCAACCAAACGGCGAGTCAAATAACCTGCGTCAGCCGTTTTCAAAGCGGTATCAGCCAAACCCTTACGAGCACCGTGAGATGAAATAAAGTATTCCATCGCGTTCAAACCTTCACGGAAACAAGACTTAATTGGGTTTTCAATAACTTCTTGACCACCAAGTTGCTTTGTTGGCTTTTGCATCAAACCACGCATACCTGAAAGCTGTTTAATCTGTTCGCGGCTACCACGAGCACCAGAATCAGCCATCATATAAACAGGGTTAAAGCCGTCACGGTCACGAGAAAGAATATCCCATTGTTTTTCAGCAACATCAGTTGTAGTTTTTGACCAAACGTCAACAATTTGGTTATAACGTTCACCATCTGTGATAACACCTTCTTCGTAATTTTCACGAATACGTGCTACCTTTTCTGTTGCTTCATCAAGCATTGTCTGCTTTTCTTTTGGAATAACCATTTCAGCAATAGCTACAGAAGAACCAGAACGTGTTGCCCATTGATAACCTAATGCTTTTAAGTTATCAAGATATTCAACAGTCACACGATTTCCAGTACGACGATACAAATCATCAACAGAACGAGAAATTACTTTCTTTGCAAATGTTTCATTTGCAAATCCTAATTCTGCTGGAATGATTTCATTCAAGAAGATTCGACCAACTGTTGTTTTAATCAAAGAATCTTCTTTCAAAGTAACGAAACGTACTTTTTCACCAGCTTTCGCTAAAATTTCTGTTACTCCAGAATCATCTAAAACTTCTTTTTCACAAATTGTGTCTTTTTCAAATGCTCCAGAATAAACTTTGCTTCCTGCTGCAAGTTTCAAATAAACCCAAGCATTCAAATCAACAACACCATTTTCGTAAGCACGAATTGCTTCAGCACTGTCAACAAAACGCATGCCTTCACCTTTGCGTTTTGGGCGAGGTTTGGAAATGTAATACAAACCAAGCACAATATCTTGAGAAGGAACAGCAATTGGCTGACCAGAAGCTGGGTGAAGAATGTTATTTGAAGAAAGCATTAAAACGCGGCATTCCAACTGCGTTTCAAAGGAAAGAGGAAGGTGAACGGCCATTTGGTCACCATCAAAGTCTGCGTTAAATGCAGCACAAACCAATGGATGAAGACGAATAGCATTACCTTCAATAAGCTTTGGATAGAAAGCCTGAATACCAAGACGGTGAAGCGTTGGAGCACGGTTCAACATAACCGGATGGTCTTCAATAATTTGTTCAAGAATATCCCAAACTTCAGGACGTTCTGAATCAACATATTTACGAGCGGCTTTCAAAGTATAAACAATACCTTCTTCTTCTAAGCGACGAAGAATAAATGGCTTGTAAAGTTCAAGTGCCATACGTTTTGGCAAACCGCACTGGTGCATTTTCAATTCAGGACCAACAACGATAACTGAACGACCAGAATAGTCTACACGCTTTCCAAGCAAGTTCATACGGAAACGGCCTTGCTTACCTTTCAAAAGTTCAGAAAGAGACTTCAATGGGCGAGATGAACCGGCACGTGCTGCACGACGACCACTATCAAAAAGCTGATCTACTGCTTCTTGCAACATACGTTTTTCGTTGCAAAGAATAACATTAGGCGCTTTGATATCAATAAGTTTTTTCAAACGAGAGTTACGCGTAATAACTTTGCGGTAAAGTTCGTTCAAATCAGAAGTTGCAAAACGACCACCATCAAGAGGTACTAATGGACGAAGATCTGGAGGTATAATGGGCAATACATCAAGAATCATCCATTCTGGTTGGTTTGGCAACAAACGAGCTTCTCTTGGATAAAGTTCCTTGAAAGCTTCATAAGCCTGAGGAACAGAGATGTCTTCACCTGCATGTTTGCTCAAATAGTCTGCTTTAAACTTTTGGATAATACCTGGCAAATCGCTCATAGATGGACGATTGCTGAAAGGTGCTTTACCTGTATTTTCAAAGTAAGCAGCAAAAGAATCTATTTGGGACTTGCGGAAAGCTTCTACTATCTTTAAACGTTTGATTGCGTCATCACGTTTTGTTTTAGACTTAGCTTTTGTAGCTTCACGTAATTCTTCAGAAAGAGCTGTCAAATCAAGGCGACTTAAAAGCATTTTAATCGCTGAAGCACCCATTTGAGCTGTGAAATGACGGCCTTCATTAATGAGATCCATATATTCGATTTCATTAATCAATTCTCTTTCCTTAAGACCAGTATCACCCGGATCTAAAACAACATACTTTTCATAATAAATGATATTATCCAAAGATTTGCTGTCAAGATCAAGAAGTGCACCAATGACGCAAGGTTGGTTTTTAGCAAACCATGTATGAGCAAGAGGAATAGTAAGCTCAATATGCCCCATGCGTTCACGGCGGACTTTAGAATTAGTCACTTCAACACCGCAACGATCACAAACGACGCCACGATAGCGAACACGACGGAACTTTCCGCAATTACATTCCCAGTTTTTAACAGGGCCAAAAATCTTTTCGCAGAACAAACCATCACGTTCTGGTTTGAAAGAACGGTAGTTTATGGTTTCAGCTTTAGTCACTTCACCATAAGACCACTCACGGATAAGTTCCGGAGAAGCGAGGTGAATTGAAATTTCGCCCGCATTTTCTGTGTATTCAAAGGCTTCTTCTGACATATCACTTATCTCCAGTTGTCTTAATATCCAAGCCCAAAGATTGGACTTCGCGAATCATAACCCGGAATGATTCAGGAATACCGGGTGTTGGTGTATTTTTGCCATGTACAATAGCATCGTAAACTTTGGAACGACCTACAACATCATCTGACTTAACTGTCAAAAGTTCCTGCAAGGTATAAGCTGCACCATAAGCTTCAAGTGCCCACACTTCCATTTCACCGAAGCGTTGACCACCGAACTGGCTCTTACCACCAAGCGGTTGTTGTGTAACTAATGCGTACGAACCAATAGAACGTGCGTGAATCTTGTCATCAACTAAGTGACCAAGTTTCAAATAGTACATATAGCCGATAGTAACTGGGTTAAGGAATGGTTCCCCTGTGCGACCATCATAAAGTTTTGCTTTACCAATGATACGATTATTTTCTGGATCCATTACATAATCCACAATCGGATTTTTCTGATAAGCTTTTTCAAGTTCCGCTGTGATTTCATCAAAAGATGCACCATCAAATACTGGTGTAGAAACTTTAAAGCCAAGAGTTTTTGCTGCCCAGCCCAAATGTACTTCAAGAACCTGTCCTACGTTCATACGAGAAGGCACACCAAGTGGGTTCAACAAAATCTGAAGTGGACGGCCATCTTCTGTAAATGGCATGTCTTCAACCGGAACGATTTTAGAGACAACACCCTTGTTACCATGACGACCAGCCATTTTATCACCAATGGAAAGGCAACGTTTCTTAGCAATGTAAACCTTAACTGTCTGCAAGACACCTGGTTTTAATTCATCGCCTTTCGTTACCTTATCAATTTCTTTTTCCATGGTGCGAGTCAAACGATCCAAGTTTTCACGAGCTACAAGAACAAGGCTTAAAACTTTTTCTTGTAATTCTTTATCGTCTTGAACAAAGCAAGAAGCTGGTGAAACCATCATCACATCAAGATTGCGAATCATGGAATCTGTATAAGTCTGGCCTTCGCGGAAAATAACTTCGTGTGTTTCATAATCTAAAACTTTACCTGAAGTTTTGCCAAGGAGCAATTCAGACATATAGCTTGCACAAGATGTCTTAATTCCATCAATTTCCTTCTGGAATCTTTCGCGGATTTCATCTATCTTAGCCTTGTCAAGTTGTTGGTTCTTTTTGTTATCGCGATCTTTCTTAGTAAAGACACGTGTTTCAATAACAACACCTTTCATTCCTGGAGGAGCTTTCAAAGAAGTATCACGGACATCACCTGCTTTTTCACCAAAGATAGCACGCAACAAACGTTCTTCTGGAGAAAGTTCTGTTTCACCTTTAGGTGTAACTTTACCAACAAGAATATCATCAACATTAACTTCAGCACCAACACGAACAATTCCGTTTTCGTCTAAGTTACGCAAAGCATCTTCACCGACGTTTGGAATTTCACGAGTCAATTCTTCAGGACCACGCTTAGTATCACGAACTTCCAATTCGTATTCTTCGATATGGATAGAAGTGAAAGTATCCTTAATAGCAAGTTCTTCAGAAATAATAACAGCATCTTCGTAGTTATAACCATTCCAAGGCAAGAACCCGATAAGGATGTTTTTACCAAGAGCAAGTTCACCATGATCTGTTGATACGCCATCAGCCAAAACATCACCTGCTTTAACGAATGTATCCATATCAACAATTGGTTTCTGGTTGATGCAAGAATCCTGGTTAGAACGTTCAAACTTACGCAAGTTATAAACGTCTACTGGTTCTTTACCAAGGAATTCGTAATTAGCTCCCAAACCTTCAAGAGGTTTGAATTCACCATTAACCATTGTACCACGACGCACAACAATCTTGGTTGCATCTACAAAAGTAACTAAGCCAGAATGCTTTGCACGAACTACTGTTCCAGAGTCAAGAGCTGCACGGCGTTCAAGACCTGTACCGACAACAGGAGCTTCTGAACGTAACAAAGGCACAGCCTGACGTTGCATGTTAGAACCCATCAAAGCACGGTTAGCATCATCGTGTTCTAAGAACGGAATCAACCCAGCAGCAACAGAAACAATCTGCATTGGAGCAACGTCCATCAATTCAACACGTTCTGTTTCAAAGTCACCGATTTCAATAGAATCTTGACGCATGATTTGTGGGTATTCACTACGCATGCGTACAATAATTAAATCTTCAGCAAAACGATTATTTTCATCAAGTATTGTGCTTGCTGGAGCCACAACATAATCGTCTTCGTCATCAGCTGTCAAGTAAGTAATAAAATCAGAGACAATCTGTTCTACGCTATTTGATGCTTGTACGTAATCAGGCTTTCCAGAGAAATCAGAAAGACGAGTTCCGTTTTGCATATAATAAGTTTCACCATCTTCATCTTTGCATTCAAATACTTTGTTTACAAAGAGATCGAATAAATCGCGTTGACGGGAATCAAGATGCATACGAACGGAATCAGCATCATCCATTGAAATTTCAATTTGTTCAAAGAGATGTGGTTCACGTACAAAGCCTTTGAAAATACCGAAATGCCACTTATCTTGTGGGAAGAAAACTTCTTTGCCTTCTGCGTCTTTAAATGCAAGCAAACCCACAATACGATATGGAGTTTCAATAAAACCAAAATGGTTGATAATTGCAAAAGTAGCAAGAGAGTTAATCAAACCAATGTTTGGACCTTCTGGAGTTTCAATTGGACACAAACGACCATAATGCGTATAATGAACGTCACGCACTTCAAAACCAGCTCTATCACGAGTCAAGCCACCAGGACCAAGAGCTGAAAGACGACGTTTATGAGTCAATTCAGAAAGTGGGTTCATTTGGTCCATAAACTGTGAAAGCTGGCTAGAACCAAAGAACGATTGAACTACTGTGCTAACCATACGCGTATTGAAAAGTTCACGCGGAGTCTGGTTTTCATCTTCGTTTTTCAAAGACAAGTGTTCAACAATTACTCGTTGCATACGAGAAAGGCCAACAGAAAGCTGGTTAGCTAAAAGTTCGCCAACAGAACGAATACGACGATTTCCTAAATGGTCGATATCATCAAGAGAGAACCCTTGAGTGCCATTGTAAAGACCAACCATGTAATCAATAATGGCAAGGAAGTCTGCCTTAGACATGGTCATATTAGCAAGAGATGGCTTTTGGAAATCTTCTTTATTCAAATTTCTTAAACGTTCTTCAAATGCAGGTGTGTAAACCTTAGCATTAAGACGATAACGTCCAACGTCACCTAAATCATACTTTTGCGGATCGTCTAAGAAAAGATTTTGGAAATAAGCTTCTGCTGTTGCTGCATTAGGAGCACTTTCTTGTGATTGATGCATTGTTTTATAAATTTCATTCAAAGCATCTTCACGAGATTTTGATTTATCATTAAGCAAGGTATTGTGAATTAAAGCATTGTTTTCTTCAGCTTCTTTAGAAAGCAAAACAATTTCAGCAATACCAGCATCACGCAAACGAGCACAGCATTTATCGTCTAATTTGTCATTTGCATGGACAAGAATATCACCTGTTTCTTCATCAATTACATCATTGAAAACGATTCTATCTCTGAAGTCATCAATATCTACTTCTCTAAGGTTTACAGTTTCTGTATCCTTATAGAACAAAGCCAAAATATCATGAGTTGTTTCAAAGCCTATGCAACGCAACATTGTAGTTGCAGGCATTTTCTTTTTACGATCAATAACGAGGTAAAGCATATCACCATCGGTATTGAATTCAACCCAGGCACCACGAAGAGGAATAATACGGCTCTTATAATCAGAACGACCGTTTGGCAAAATTTCTTCGTCAAAGCTTACGCCTGGAGAACGATGTAACTGAGAAACAACTACACGTTCTGCACCATTGATAATAAACGAACCATTATCAGTCATTTGCGGCAATTCGCAAATACGAACTTCGTTTTTAATTTCTTCTTTTAGACGGCGTTCTTCACCATCTTCTTCAAAGATCTGCAAGGTCAAATTGGCCCAGAGATCTACAGCATAAGTGAGGCCCCTTTCACGGCATTCAGTAATTGAATACTTAGGGATTCCGAAAAAATAACCTTCATACTTAAGAACATTTAACCCCTTAGCATCCTGCATAGGGAATTTGTCTCGAAAAACTCGTTCAAGACCAGCATTCAAACGTTTGTTAGGCGGCAAATTTGCCTGTAAGAAGTGTTCGTAGGATGCCTTCTGAACTTCAATCAAATAGGGAAGTTCTAGTAGGAACTTGTTAGAGGAATAGCTCTTTCGCTCCGTCATGGGGAATACCTCATCCAGTAAAAATTCTTTTTTTGAGAAACACCAATAGCCCACACTTTAGTGTAGGCTATTGGATGTAAGAATTAGTTATCCGAAAGCATTACTTCAGAGCAACCTTTGCTCCAAGGTCTTCCAGATCCTTTTTCAACTTTTCAGCATCAGCCTTCGGCATTGCTTCCTTAACAACGCTGTTAGCCTTTTCTACAAGTTCTTTCGCTTCTTTCAAGCCGAGGCCAGTAATTGCGCGAACAGCCTTGAGAACGTCCATTTTCTTGGCACCGCATTCAACGAGGATAACGTCAAATTCAGTTTTTTCTTCCGCTGCTTCAGCTGGAGCAGCAGCCATAACGACTGCGCCACCGGCAGCGGCTTCAATGCCGTGTTCTTCTTTAAGATAGTCAGCCAATTGCTTGGCTTCAAGAAGGGTAAGACCAACAATCTGATCGCCCAAAGCCTTGATATCTGTTGCCATGATGTGTTTCTCCGATTATTCCGTGTTAAAGTTATTTGTGGTTTGTGGTTAAGCTTCCGTGCTGGAACCTTCGTTTTCTTCCAATTTTTCCTGCAGCGTTTTAAGCTGTCCTGCAATGGTAGAACCAGGGCCAAGGATAATAGTGACCACCTGAGCGATCATTCCCTTGCGATCTGGAATCTTAGCCAAATTAGTAACAGCAGAGCCAGGCATAATTTCGCCATCAACAAAAAGGCTCTTTGCTAGCAAGATATCAGGGTTAGCCTTGTGGAATGCTTCAATTTCGCGAGCCGGCAAGAGCGGGTCTTCGCCAAAGCCAACCATTACCGAAGTAGCACCGGTTAAAGCATCGTCCAATCCGGACACGCCCATTTTTTCCAGTACACGCTTCAAAAGGGTATTTTTGATAGCACGATACTTAACGCCATTCTTTTTCAAAGAGCGACGAAGCGCATTATCTTTTTCAACAGTAATCCCTTCGAAGTTGAGTAGATAAACGGCAGCCGCATCCTTGAAAGACTCAACGATGGCATCCACGGTTTGTTGCTTTTTTTCTATAGCTTTCATCGTGTACTCCTATCGGGTCAAGCCCAAATCAAGTTTAATGCCCGGAGTCATAGTCGCAGCTAAAGAAAGACTCTTAATATAAGTGCCTTTTGAAGTCTGCGGCTTAGCTTTTACAACGGATTCAATAACAGCTTTAATGTTTTCAACGAGCTGTTCATCCGAGAAAGAAAGCTTTCCTACCGGCGCATGCACATTAGCGCCCTTATCCACGCGATACTGAATTTTACCGGCCTTGAGTTCCTTCACAGTCTGGGCTACGTTAACCGTAACTGTGCCGGCCTTCGGGCTAGGCATTAATCCACGAGGGCCAAGAACCTTCGCAACTTTACTAATCACCGGCATCATGTCGGGAGTAGCAACAACTGCGTCAAATTCAAGCCAACCGCTTTGGATTTTCTGAACCAAGTCATCGCCACCAGCATAATCAGCTCCAGCGTTCTTAGCAGCTTCAAGGTTATTATCCTTGCAGAATACTAAAACGCGAACCTGACGACCGGTACCATGAGGCAGCACTACAGTGCCACGAACCACTTGGTCGGAATGTTTTGGGTCCACACCGAGGTTGAAATGGATTTCAACTGTTTGGTCGAATTTCACCTCGGACTTTTTCAAAATTTGAAGTGCATCAGCTAGACCATACATTTGAGTACGATCGTATGCTGCAGCAACCTTCTTGTATTTTTTTCCTCTGAACATGGTGTTTCCTGTCAGATACGTAACGGTGAATTACCTGCCTCTTAGTCCACTACTTCAACGCCCATGGAACGAGCAGTACCCATTACCATGCGCATAGCGGCTTCGAGGTCGATTGTGTTAAGATCCGGCATCTTCTTTTCAGCGATTTCACGGACCTGTGCCTGAGTGATCTTGCCAACTTTTTTACGGTTTGGCTGACCGGAGGCAGTTTCTATGCCGATAGCTTTCTTGATAAGAACTGGAACCGGCGGAACTTTTGTAATGAACGTAAAACTCTTGTCCGCATAAACGGTAATAACAACAGGAATAATCATTCCCTTTGCATCTTGAGTTTTCGCATTAAACTGCTTACAGAATTCCATGATGTTCACACCCTTCTGACCGAGGGCAGGACCAACAGGAGGAGCTGGGTTTGCAGCACCACCAGGAATCTGGAGCTTAATGTAACCTGTGATTTTCTTTGCCACTGTTTATCTCCGTATCAAAGACTCAACGAACTTACGAGACGTGCTCTACTTGATTAAAAGCAAGAACAACTGGCGTTGGACGACCAAAAACTGAAACCATAACTTTTAATTTCAATTTATCGGATTCAACCTCTTCCACAGTGCCAACAAAGCCCTTGAAAGGACCATCCTTAATGCAGACACTTTCTCCACGTTCATATTGACTTTGGATCTCGTCTCCCATAGAAGAATCAGGATTAACTCCAAGAAGACGATCGACCTCGCTCTGTGATAGCGGAATCGGCGTACGATTAACGCGCGTCGTTCCCGCAAAATGAGTAACGCCCTGAATGGTTGTTACTAGGTGCTGGGTGAGCTCGTCCAGCTCCATTTCTATAATAATATAAGCAGGCAACAAATTCTGTGTCAAAGTGCGTTTACCGCGCTTTCCATTCATTGTTACCTGGCGTGTAGGAACGAGAATCTGACCGAATTTGTCTTGAAGACCTTCGCTTTCAATTCTCATTTCAAGATATTTCTTGATATTTTGCTCTTGACCAGAGAACGTATGGACTGCATACCACTTCATTAGAAGCCTCCACCAGACAAGAGTTTATCAATTATCCAAGAAAGACCGAAATCTAAGCCAGCAATATAGCATCCCATAATGATACTGAAGATTATAACCACTAGCGTAGAACCCTTGAGTTCTTCCCAAGTTGGCCAGGTTACTTTTTTCAATTCCTGGACTACTTCTTTAATATATTGCTGTAACTTTCGCATTGGATAACCTTGAAGCGGAGCAGGTCAGGAGGGACTCGAACCCCCAACCGACGGTTTTGGAGACCGTAACTCTACCAATTGAGCTACTGACCTATACCACTACCTTATTTTGTTTCCTTGTGTGTCGTATGCTTGCGGCAAAAACGGCAATACTTCTTGTATTCTACACGAGAAGGGTGAAGTTTTTTGTTCTTGTCGCAATCATAGTTGCGCTGATTGCATTCGGTGCATTCGAGCGTAATGAGTTCTCTAGGCATGCTTTTCCCGATTAGTTGATGATTTCAGTTACGGAACCAGCACCAACAGTACGGCCACCTTCGCGGATTGCGAAACGGAGCTGCTTGTCCATTGCAATTGGAGCAATGAGGTTCACGTGAATCGTTACGGTATCACCTGGAGTAACCATTTC
>JAGBSH010000010.1 GCA_017631885.1 Fibrobacteraceae bacterium | reverse complement strand
GTTCTGATTTTTCCTGCTCTAGATTTTCTTGTTCTACCTGAATGGATTCATATTCTTTTTCTAATTCTGTTCCTTCTATATCAAAAACAGTCTTTTGCATAGTAAAAGCTGTTTTTTCATGCACTGCACGTAATTGCGCTAATGTTTCAGCATCTTGTTTTTCTATTGCTTCAAGTAAACTTTTACCAACTTGTTGAACATCACGAACTATTTCTATTGCTTTAGCTACCATCACTTTAAAACGGTAATATGGTAATGTAGAAGAAGCGTCTGCCAAAACTTCACTAATAGAAACGCCATTTGCCTTTGCTTTCACTAACAATGCTGGATCAATAGGTGGAGCAAATAAAGCTAGTGTTCTCTTTACTCCTTCGATGTTCAGGCTGTTGCGGATTTTGTACAACCTGTCGGCCACTGTGTCCCAGTAACCCATCAAGGTTTCATTACGAGGCACATTGAAATAGAACATCATTCCAGTTGTGTGAGCTAGTTGCAATGTGCTACCAGGCAACAACCGTTGTGGTGTTTCTTTTTCACGATTCTTGCCGGTGAGCATGGTGTCCTCGTATGTTATAAAGGCATTGTTCATCACCTCGTTGCTATAATTTAGCAAATCTAAAACCTTGAACTTTGATTTATGTTCTGGATCAGGCACCTCAGCACTCTTTGGTCCTAGAATTTCGGCAGCCAAAACATACATCTGCACCGCCAAATTAACCGATTCGGTGGTATCTTGCGTAAATAACTGGTCTCCCCAACCGATAAGGGCGTCGAGATATTTCATCACCACATATTTCTGGTAGGCTACAGGACGGTAGCGAGCTATCATCTGTGGGTCAAACGGGTCATTTTTCCAACGGTCTTGCAAAAGGAGTACCGCCTGGCGATCTGGTAGGGCATCATGAGGTGTCGGGAATGACAAATCAGAAAGGATGGATTTATCTGCATCCTGGTTCGCAAAGAAAGGCAGGAACTTCCAATATTTTGCACCCTTTGGCAGGTCACGGACAAAACGCTTTGTCCGTTCGTAGTTAGACAAGTCTATACGCGGGTCAAAAACCAATTGCAACCAATTTAAAGCGGCTTCATAGTTTTGTTCTGCAAGCATTTTATCTGCTAATAGCATTGGCACAAAGAAGAATAGTTCCCAGTTGTAAATAGATGTTGCCGAACCCCAGCAGAAATCAACAGTTGATGAAGGATAAGGTTCTGCTACAACAGCACTTGGTAAATAACTATGTTCAAATAATGTTTGCGACAAATCCCAAGCTTGCCAATCGCCAGCCGTGTAGTAACCAAGATAAACGCTGAAATAGTAGTTATAATACGAATATGAATAATAGTAACTATCTGAAACTGGGAGAGCCTCCGTTTCGCGACTGTAAAGCCACTTGGAACCACCTTTCAAGAATCGTCTGCGGAACTCTCCTGCCTGAGGGTTAGAAATCATTTCAACACGGTAATTCGGAACACTGTTCGCTCCGGCACCGCCATCCCCAGAAACAGTATAAATTAAATAGCAACCTTTAGAATCCATGTAGAAGAAAGGTCTTTCTTTATGGCATATAAAGCCCATATTCACAGAAAGCAACTTAAAAGGGCCTCGCGTGTTACGGAAAATCTTTGTTCCATCTAACATTGTAAGAGAGCCACCTTCGTTGTAGAACATATTACCTACAAGACGACAACCTAACGGAGAATGGTTCTTTACAAATTCACCATAAGTAAATGCTATTGGATTCCCTGTATCTGGCTCAACCTGGTTGGTGGCTGTATCAGATTCATCTTGAGTTAGCGAGAAATTGCCTATATAATTGATTCGTTGATCTGTTTTGTATTCGCGAGAAACTTCTGTTTTGAGTAAATAGGTTGAAGCCTCTGCCTGACTCAAACTTTCAACTCCGTTAGAGTTTTGCGTGGAAGTCGCTATAGGTACCGAAACCACATGCGTGGTTTCAATAAAATCAGGGAAGGTGCGCCACAATTCTAAACTCAATGTATCAGAATTGTCTGAAACATCTATAATAAAATAACGGTCGGCTAAATTTTCATTCTCTCCTAAAACAAAATTCAGTTGATTTTCTGATATGTCATAGACAGCTTGTTTTCCAACCTTTACACCAGTCCATTTTGTTCCTGTATAGCTTGCCCATTTTAATCTTATTTCGGCATAATACTCTACTGTAACTGCCGCCTGTTTGCCTTCAGATTCACCCGTTTTTTTCTGCCTTTGTCCTTGAATGACTTGCAACCATATGATGTATAAATGTCCACCAAGAATTGCTGGTTGTATAGAAGCTCCATCGATTTCAAGAGGAAGCTCTTCCCAAGGAGTCCAATTTCCGCCATATAGTGCGGTAGCTTCGTATGTGCGATAATAATATGTATGAGGTTCTCCACGAGTGCAGCCAATAATATGAAGAGTGTAGAGCGTTCCAGCATGAACACCGCCTTCTTCTTTACAAGCGCCAACAATGTCTATTTCAGATGCATCACAAACTTTTTTCAAGTATTCACCAAGCGCTTCAGTTAGAGCCTCTTGATTATTACCTATTTCAGCAAGGCGTTCTTCTAGTTCTTTGAAGAATGGTGTCTTGTCTTCACGTAAATCGCCATCTATCCAGTTTTCAGGGTATAGGAAAATTTTTCGATTTGCCCCCCAAACTTGATAGTTTTTCATCCATTCCCATTGTTCCTTTTGGGTGTCGTTCCGCGTGTAGCCACCTTCAAGCCCCATCAAGGCCCGTTGTACATAAAGTTGAATACACGACACAGCCTGAACCGTCCGTGATATGGCCATGTCGGGTTCCATCTTCACGTCCATCAAGTAATAGGAGTATATGTCGTTTTCATCGACAAAAACTGTTGGATAATACAATGCCGTTTCTGGCATTTGCGACTCATTGCAAACAACTGCAGCCAGGGCATCCCGCTTCAATTGACGTAATTTATCATTCACACCCTGTATGAACTTGTTCCATTCAGAGTTTGTTTTCGTTTGTTTTAAATTGTTCTCGAATTTTTTAACATAGTCAGAGTAGGTTGTATTATCAACATTTAGCAATTCACTCAAATCTTCGGGGAGTGAATTTGTTTTCTTGTAAAGATAGAGCAGGTCTGCAAACTTACACCACGCAGCAGGGGTGGCCGTTTCTAGGGATGTTATTGCAAAACTATTTGCATCTCGTTCAAAATCAATTTCAGAAGCCGTAAGTATAGCGTCAAAAGCTTCGTTCGAAATCTGAATTTTTTCGTTCGAAGCATCAAGATTTTCTAAGTCACTATAATTGTAGACTTCTCCCAAAATTTGGGAAGATGCAGCAAAGGCATAAACCACATCTTTAAATAAATCATACGAAATACTTTTTTCTTCGGGCGGAATCAGGTTTTTCCAATCCCATTCAAAGCCAAGATCCAACGACTGCGTAAATTGATAAAGTGCCGAACAACGGACAATACGATTGCAAAGAGATTCTATTGAATCAACATCGTTTTTATTTAAATCATTTTCAGATGTTAAATCTTCTCTAATTGCAAAATTTTTCCATTCCGTCAAATCATTAAATGTATCATCTTTAATTTTTTCAAAAAGATCTGCTATAACATCTGAGGTCACTGAGAATTGCTCAGCAACAAGAGTCAAAGTTCTTTCAAAAGATAATTCATCACGAAGAACATTATAGAATACGGCACCATTTTTATCTTCAGCAAGAACTTCCTTCCACGAAGAAGATGGTGTTGGAACGAATCGAAGTAAATCTTTTAAACAAGTTTCCCATTTCCCTTCTTCGTCTGGTTCAAAACCTTTTTCCCATGCTTCTAAAATTTCATTTGCATTTTCAGTTCCTAATGTTATCAAAAGACCATAAATAGCACTTTTATAATCAAAGTCAAGTTCATTCGTTGAATTGGAAGTCTGAGTATTATTTTTAGAATCTATTACAGATTGTTTTTCTTGAACTGCACATTCGTCCAAAGAGTTCCGCACATTTGCATTTAATTCCACAACAAAAGATAAAGATTCGTCCAATGGAATCAATTGCGGTTCAAGAATGGATTTTAAATCACTTATTGAAAGTGAAGAAGAACGTAATAATACCAAATTATCGATTGTTTCATTACAGTTAGCTCGACAACCAAATGCAACAGGGAATTTGATTCTATCTAAGAAGAGATAATCTTCAACGGAAAGTTTGTTCGCTGTAATCCACAAATTATACTTATATAAAATTTCTAACCCACTTTCAAATACAGAAATTTCTGTTTGTGCATTGCTTGAAGGCAAAAATTTTTGTACAAGCATCAAGGCTTCTTCTAAATCAATTCCTAAGCATACATTAGCTGCTGCAGCAAGCTCATAATAAAATTTATTGTATTTATCTTTAGAGTTATCAATAGAGTTCAAAGGTTCTTCTGAATAAATTTCAAACAACGAATCAATAGGGTAAATTTTCTTTAAATCATTTTTCGATAAATTAATTTTGTCAAGAAGTACTGCTGCTTCCCATGCAGTAACACCAAGCTGAATTTTTAATTCTTGTATTTCTACTAAATCAGCATTACTACAATTCCATGTATCGGCGACTTCTGCAATACTCCAACCAAGAGCTATTCGACGACGAACAAAAACAGATAACTTGAAGAAAAAGTCTATCTTTTTTGTTTCATCATCATTTTCAAAAATAATCCTATAACCATTTACATCAGCCAACTGATAAGATTCAGAATCAACATTTAAAGTTGCTCCAGAATTTTCAAAAACAGCAGATGTAAAAATTTCAGCAAATTCATCGTATGTTAATTTTGCTCTATCAAGTACAAACGCTAAATTACAAAGGACATCATACCAATATGTAGTTGATTCTATTCTTTTTGATTTATCTGGGAAAAAGACATTCTCATTTCCATTTTCTTCTAATCCCCAAAGTTCCCATTTTTCTGCTGAAGACCAGTCAAAAATTTTCTCTTGTTTTTCATTCAATGATAATGCTTTATTTTCTTCATAGTGCAATTTCTTTGACAAGGAAACAAAATTTAATGACAAATTGCCCAAAATAGCAGAAACTCGTTCTACTTCAATATCCTTAGGAAGGTTCATCGGGAAATATTTTTCTGCAAGAATATTTCTTACGCTGTTCTCAATCACTTCCCTAGATAATGAACTAGAACTATCCCATTGACAAGGATTAGCACGCAAATTTTCAACGATTGCATCATCTGGTGTTTGATTGCAAAGCGGAATCACCTTTTCCTGAATAGAACTCTTATATACAAGACTTTCTAATAATTCTATCGCCAAATCAATTGTAGGAAGAGAAACCTCCGCATTTGACTTTGTCATCAGCAAGTCTTTTATATCGGGGCGACGTTTGATAAATTTACCGTAAGCATGACCCTGTTTTAAAAAATCTAATAAATCTAATAAGTATGCCGAAGCACTCAATATTGACTGATTTTGTGTTCCTGAATTTCTATTGATTTTTCCAAATAGCGTTTTCCAATTAGCATAGCTTTTATTTTGCAATCTTCTTTTTGCAACATTGTTTACACTATTAACTGTTTTTTCCAAAGAAGAATTCAAGCCACGAGGCAATGACATAATCGTTGCATCAGATTCATTTAAACTTCCGTGATATCTTTCAATATCTAGCGTGGCGTTTGCTACAAAATTCTTTGCAAGGCGATGAATATTTGTTGCTAGCTCCTTGTCGCCCATGCCAAGGCCATGTTCTGCAACAAAACGTTCTTCATCAACAAGCGCAATTTTTGCGGCTGAATCAAAATCATTACGGATAAGATAACATACAGTTTGCGGATTATTGGTTAATCTAAATAGGCGCTGAAGAATTCGAATTTTTTCTTTTTCCGTTTCATCAACAACTACTTCTGGTAAACTCGCTAAAAAAACTTCTAAATCAGAACTATTTAAATCAAAGTCTTTCCACTTTTCTGTTTGAAGTTTTAAAATCAAATCGTGCCATGGTTTTTCAAATTCATTTTCTTCTGAAAATTCATTTTGCAAAACTGATTCAAGCTGTTGCTGGGGAAACTTAGCTTCTAAACGTTCTTGAAGTGTTCGAACAGCAATTTTTTGCTGTTCGTCCATTGTTGTTCCTGGGAATAAATCTAACGGAAGCGCTAAAGGAGCTTTATCATTCCATTGTTTATAACGAGCTGTAGTCGCACCGATTACTCCGTCCCAAAAACCTGTTTTGTTATAATAAAGAATATCTTTTAATGATAATATTGGTGGATCTACTACTGATTTAGCTATTACAAATGCACTAACTACTAAATCTGAATACCAATTACAGAATTCACAAAGATCTATTAATAATTCCAAATCAGAGATTTCAGAAGAAGTAAAAATCCCTGGTTCTATTTTTAATGATGCGATTAAATCACGATAATTAGAGCCAGACTCGGTATATTTTTCCAACAAGGATGTATGCGTTTTTTTAACTGAGTTTAAATTGGTTAGTGCAGGCTTTTTTGTCGCAACAGACAAATCAAGTTCTTTAGTTAGTAGTAAATAGAAAACGCAATAAGCTGAAAAGGTATCTTCTTGAGATTGAGCTACCGCATCTGATTTTTGCAAACTCTTCCAAATTTTTTCTTGAAATTCTAAAGAACTTAATGATGAACTTATTTGATTTTTTGCAATAGCTGAATTTATTGCTTTTACACTTTCTCTTATACCTAAAGAAAGCAAAGTAGATATATCAACTACATCGCTATCAGTGATTAATGGATAAAGATATTGGGCGCATAAATAGACAATATATTCGTTAGATGAATATAAATTAAAGTTTTCTTGATTTATTTCATTTTGCTCTAATTGGTTTTGAAAATCTTTTTTAAAATTTCCTAAAATTTCATTGACTGTAATAGTGATTTCATGAGCTAATTGAAAAGCTTTGAAGTATGCCCGAACAACAGATTCTTCTAAACTTTCACGACCAATAACTAGAGGTAATTGAGTTACACTTTCTAGAAACTCAGCAATTTTATCTTGCTCATTTGATTTCGTAGTTGTTGTATTCGTTATAATTGTTTTATAATAAATATTCAACAATTCATTTAGAATTTCAAATTCTGACTTTATATGACTTGAACTTTCTAAATCAAGAATAAAATTTATTTCTTGAACAGACTGACCATTAAAAATAAGTGGAGTAGAATAGAAACTTCTTTGCGTTGAATTATTTTCAGTCGTACCACTTGAATTATAATGCACTTCTGCAAAAATAGAAGCTTTATCTTTACCTTTAGCTATTTCACTATCAAGTTTTAAACCATTAGGAATAACTGAGGCGTTATATGTAATTTCATAATTTCCAAATACATTTGGTGTTACAGAATTACCTAGTTGTATTTTTTCAAATGTTCCTGTTTTCTTTCCTGACTCATTTAGATTTTCTTTGTAATACAAACAGAAGGCAATAACACTGATTTTTTCTTGCAGTGGGTAGCCCAATGTATTTTTAACATTACCATAAACTTTACAGTTATCGTTAGTCAAAATACCAGGAACAGAGTGAATTTGTATTTGAACCACCTGATGAACAGACACCGGATTAGGAACATCGTATGTTACAAGACTTTGCCCTTGAAGATCACGAACTACAATTTGAAGATTTGGAGCGTTTCTAGTAATGCCTTGCTTTTGAAATGCCTTTTTTAAATAAGAACAAGAGAAAAAACCTTTTGTATTTAGTGTAGTCTGCGCCAATAATGTAGGCAATCCATTCCAAATATCATAAACAAAAACATTGCCCGAACTTAATGGAAGTGAGGTGTTGTAAAAAACGCAGCCTTCTACTTGCCAAGTATCGTCGGTTGATGCCGAAACATCTATTGTTCCTAATTCAAAAGGCGTTTCTGTAGCTGCGTAAGTATCTGATTCCCATAATAAATTGTTTTGATAATCATAAAGGTGAATTACAATATTTGGATATTCTATTGTAGTATCACCTTTTTGAAATGCTGATGAAGAAAAATTTAAAGAATAAGAACCATCTGCAGAAACTCCTGTTTCTGCCATCCAATCCAATGTACCATCTGCAAGTCTATTGAAAACTTGCACCTTTCCTTGAGTAAATAGCTCTCCATCTTTCAATAGAGTTCCAGAAACAACCCAAGAATATGGTACTGGATAAGACATAAACAACCTTTTTTAAAATGAAATACTGAAAGGTAATATATATTTTTTTGAGGAGCTAGTCAGGAAAAAGAGCTTGTTGCATAAAGCGTTAGATTAATTTATTAGTTTTTTTTGTTTTTTATATATATTGATAAAGAAATAGCATGAAGGAGTTTCTCTATGCCCAAAACAATCCTTTTCTGGCCAGATGTTTACAAGGAACAGGGGCACTGGCTACCCACGTTGAAATGGGCAGAAGATTTGTTCAAGTTAGGCCATATCATAAAATATATGGGCATTCTTGACTGTCAAGGGGTTGTTAGCGCGTATCGTGACGAAAGTGCTACTACGGGAAAATTTCCGTTCGAACCGATTTTTCAAAACACCTACCCTGTAGGTTATACAACTGAAAGTCATACGAGTCCAAACGAACGCTGGCGTCCTGACCATATCTGGGCTATCGCCTATAGTGCGTTAGGTGAAGATTTGGTTAAATATAAGGACAAATTAAACAAAGATTTGTATGAAGACGCACAAAGTTTCCGTAATACGATGACTTCTGTCAATCCTGATTTGCTTGTGTCGGGTTATTTTACCTCATTAGAAAGTTTGCTTATCCATAAGATTTACGGGGTGAAAGTTGTTATCTCCACGACTTATTTGCGGCATCCGAGCGAAGACCCAGCTATGCGTGCTATTCAAAACTTGATGGCTTTTTCACCTACAGAATATTTTAAATTGGTGAACTTGTGCTGTTATCAAGAATTGAAGGCTGCTGCAGGGGAGGCTCCCGTTGATTTGCTGCAAGACCCCGAAATTGAAATGGAAGATTTTGTAGAGGACCTACAGTATTTTGACGAACTGATTCCTTGTCCTCGTGAATACGAATATTCTCATTACAATCCAGGCGAAAAAGTTCACTATGTAGAACCTTGCATTTTAGACAGAGATTTGAAATCTTCTAACAATGATTTTGATGTTAATCTTTTAAACAAAGATGTTTACTCTAAGCTAATTTTCGTAACAGCTGGTTCACAGGTTTTGGATTATGAGGGCAAGGCTCGTCACTTGTTCCATTGCATGTGCGAAGCGATGCGCTCGGCAGAATTGAGTAGTTATCACCTAGTTCTGGGTGTCGGTTCGAAATTGATTAATGATTACGAATGGGCTGAATTTAAGAATCAACCAAATATTACATTCGCTAGTTGGGTCCCTCAACGAGCAATTCTTTCTTCTTTAAATTTGGAATTTGCCTTGATTCACGGTGGCTTGGCAACTATCAAGGAGTGTGTTTATAACAACAAAAAATTCCTAATTCTTCCTTTGGGTAAAGACCAGATAGATAATGCCCTTCGCCTTCGTAAATATGGTATTGATAACATGGTTCCAATTGAAAGCATTACTCCAAAAGTATTAATTGATACAATAGTTAATTTGGAATCTGAGCGAAAGACTCTTCAGAATCTTGAAAAATTGAGCAAAGTGTTCCAAAGTGTTGAAACAGAAAGTCCAGGTACACAAGTGCTGTTGAGTAATTTGACGTAAAAAAATTGTTAGCTATCCTCATAATTAGAATTATGAGAAGTTTACAGAACGAAAAATATCACATCCAATGGAAAATATTATTCTTCTTTTCTAAAGAGGCTAAAACGCCATTATCACGGGTTTTAGACATTCCAAGTTCAAACAAAGCGCAAGCATTAGAATAATGTTCTTCAAGACGCTTACGAGCATAACCTTCAGCAGAGTGATTGTGAATCATAAACGCCCAATCAGAGGATTGGAACAACATAATTTCTCGTTCAAGCTGTTTTAGTAAACGTTTTAAAAACGGAGTCTGTCTTTTTTTAGAAAGTGCTTCAAACATCAACTGCATTTTCTTTCCCATTGGGTAATAAAAATCAGTTTCTGAATTAATCCAAACAGAACCAAAGCCGCCTTCACCCCAAGAAGAAAACGCTGGGCTATGTAATTCGCTATCGGCAGCATTTTCCATTACAGAATCAGCACCTACAAATTCAAGAATAGAAGAACCAGCCGCTTCTTCTAACATGGATTCTAAAAAAAGCGGACCTTCAAACCACCAATGCCCAAAAAGTTCTGCGTCATAAGGGCAAAGCATGGTTGCAGGGTTTCCTTCCATTCTTGGAATCAAATCCAAAAAAGTTCCTTCTCGCTCGGCGATAAAAGTTCTTGCATGGTTTAAAACTAATCGATTGGCATTCCATGGCTTATACAAAGCTTTATTTTCGTTCCCTGTAATGCGCCAATATTTTAAGCCTGTATGAATTGGCGTTTCTCCAGAATAAAAATATTCGCCCAAGTAAGAACGTTCCCGTTCATTTGCAATATCTTTAAAAAATTCTCTGTATTCAGGGTGGCCCGGGTAACCCGTTTCTCGGCTCCAAACTTCTCTTGAACTTTTCTGTTCACGCCCCAAACAAAACAAGCCACTTTTCGTTTGCATCGGAGAAAAAACTCCGTATTTGGGCGGTGGCGTTGCTAAAAGAGAACCATGGGTTTCTAAAAAGAAATAGCGGAATCCATAATCTGCAAGTAATTCATCTAAGCCAGGAAAATAGCCACATTCAGGCAACCAAACGCCTTTAGGTTTTCTCTTAAAAGCCCGTTCAAAACATTTTACTGTTATAGCAAGTTGCCTATGAATTGAAGCAAAATCACTTTGATACGCTGGTAAATAAGGGTGTGTTCCAACGCATGTCAAAAGATTCAATTTTCCTAATTTTTCTAGTGCTAAAAACTCACCCAGCAAATCTTTTTTTATTCGATTTTCCCAAGTATCAATCAAAGCTCCCAGGCATTCTGCATAAAATCGAGCAAGCTTCCCTTCTGCACTTTCTGAAAAACGCTGAAGTTCTTTTTCTGCAAGTTCTTTTTGATAATAAAGATGCTTTGAAAACTTTTCAATTAAGTGAGAATCCGAAAGCATTTCTATAAGCGGAGGAGAAATGCTTAAATTCAATGTTCCCGGAACGCCTTTTTCTAACAAACGCCGCAGACTTTGAACGAGAGGAATATAAGTTTCTGAAAGAGCTTCAAAAAACCAGTTTTCCTCAAAAAAACGAGAATGCTCCGGATGACGCACAAATGGCAAGTGCGCATGTAATAGAAAAAGAACTTTTCCCGGAGCGCTCATCTAGAAATTTACTTTGTTCGTTTTACAACAATCGGAACAATCGTTGTTGGGAAATCGCCATCTTTGTCTGTTGCGAACACAGGAATCACTTGAGTTGAATCAGGCAAATCTTGTTCAAAGGAGAATGTGCCATCTGGATTTAAAGGGAATGGTTCTCCACGAACTTGTAAATGAGCATCTGGCCTTGTTCCGCCATAAACAATTAAGCGAGTTTTAACCCAAAGGAAAAAGTCTTTGCCGTAATTTACTGAATCAGGAGCCACTTCAATGTTTCCGTTCCCTTGTGCTAAAAGAGCTCCACTAGAAAGCATACCAGAAGAAAGTGATTCTGAAGAGCTTGCTAAGTTCAAAGAGTTAAGCCATTCTTTGGCCGTTTGGCTTGAAAAACCTGAACTCATAAAAGAACCCATGGTAGCGCCGCCCAAAGAAGCTTTCACAAAAGGATCTTCTGAAGAAGGGGCATTAGCCGTTGCATCAAACACCTGAACGGGTGTTGCTTCTAAAATAGGTGTAAACTTTTTACCAGAAACAGAACCAAGAACTGCAGCACATGAAGTGGTTGCTGGGTTTTCAACATACCAGCTACGAGCATCAGCTGGGACTTCGACATCGCGGAATCTTTTCTGTTTTGAACGACGAACCGTTAAATCAGAAGAGATATCGAACAAACGAAGAACTATTTTACCTTTGCCTTTAGAAGCAGCACGTAAACGTTCTTCTGAAATTTCCCAGAATGCATGCATCCAGTTTGGATCGCGTTGCATAAGCACTAAATATTCTGGCGAAAATGTATGGGCTAAAGAATCGCTTTTAATTTCTTTAACTTTTGCTTTTGAAACTAAAGAAGTCTTTTTAGCAACAGGTTTTGCGGAAACTTTTTTAGCTACAGTTTTCGTTGTTTGGGTTTCTTTTTTAGCGACAGTTTTCTTAGTCACTTTCTTTTCTGCTTTTTTGGCAACCACCTTTTCCACTTTCTTTTCTACAGGCTTTTTGGCTGTTGCAGATTTCTTTACAGCAACTTTAACCACTTTTTCTTTTGCCACTTTTGTTTTTGCTTTCGTCGCCATTTTCTTTCTCCTCAATTTAGTGCGAATTATGCGTTTTTCCCCAAGACCCGACACCTGTTAAAGTAACACGAATCCCAAAGAATGTTTCATCCCATCCAAAAGAACCTGCATCCCGCAAGCCCCCTTGTAAAGACACATCAACAATTGTCCCACGAGTTCCAAGAGGCAAGCCTACACCAAGCGCACCACCATACTCTGACACATCTTTAATATACCAATCTCTATACCAAGCCCCAAGACGGAACTGCATTCTCTTCCAATATTTTTCATACAATTCCTTGCTACCATCTTTTTGGTAACCAAGAGCAACAAGAAATTCTGTTTGCGTTTCTGTAGTTATAGGAATATCCCAGGAACCAGCCATATTTTGAATATCCTCATCCCAAGAACGCATCATAAAATCAAACATCACATGATGATTCGCAAATAAACGATAATCCACCCCTGTAGAAAGAGTTAAAGGGACTTCTATTTTACGTTCATTTTTATAAGGACTTAAAGTATCTCTTTGTGAAAAGCGAAAATCATAAGAAAGAGAATTTACCAAAGTATAAGGTGTTGTTGCTGAAAAATAATAACTGGAATGAGGGCCTCTGTACATAGCAGAAAGTGTATAATACCCCGCTTTTTCTGTTTCAAAATCGCCTTCAACCTGCTCTGTTACTTTTGAACTATTTGTTGCCCAGAAATCCTTTTTTGAAATGCCTGAATTATCTGGCCCTAAACGTAGAGAACGTTCAATAGAACCCGAAACAATATGCATTGAAGCCCCTAAAGAAACACGGCGATAAAACGGCAAACGAATAGAATAAGTCGGAACAAATTCAAAAACGCTTCCGCTATAATCCAATTTTACATCTTGATTTTTTAAAGAATCTTCTGATTCCATTTCTAATGTAGAAGCGTAACGTTGAGAAATTCCTAGAGCAAAAGCCCCAAAAGACCCCATTGGAAAAGACAAATAAAGTGAAGGCAAAGTCATCGTATTAGATACATAAGAATCTTCACCCGATTCTGCTGATGTCATTTCATAATCCATTGTAGCAGAAAAAGAAACATTGTCTTCAAAAGCTAAAGCTGAAGGATTCATTAAAGAAAGACCATCACCTGTTTTTGCTCCACCAGCAAAACCTCGCCCTGCAATAGCAGCTGTCGCACCAGCCACATCTTCTTTTCCAAGAGCATCAAGCCCAAGCATTGAACCAGCTAAAGCACTAGATGAAATAACTAAAAAGAAAATCAATATCTTTTTCATTCTTCATCTCCACGTTTAGAAGCAAGCCACAATTTCATTTGAACTCCATTTTCAAACATTGGAGCAAAATCATATTTTGCGTAATCAAAATAATCAAAGAAGAAACGAATGGTATCTCCCTTCGCATTAATGTAATCGTTATAAATCGTATCTTTCGGAGCAAGAACTGGATACCCTAGACGAAGCATTACTTTTAAGTTTTCCATTTCAGCTGCTTTATTGATAAAATCACGCATACCA
This sequence comes from Fibrobacteraceae bacterium, assembly GCA_017631885.1. Classification (GTDB taxonomy): domain Bacteria; phylum Fibrobacterota; class Fibrobacteria; order Fibrobacterales; family Fibrobacteraceae; genus UBA1765. The sequence goes on along the minus strand of JAGBSH010000010.1, from coordinate 13,115 downwards.
TAAGTTACCTGCAATGAAATAGAATCTCTGTCATAGAAAACTAAATTCGGGTGTCCATTAGAAGCTATTTCAGAAATATTCAATTTATACAATTCATCGCGTCGATATTCACTTGTATCTTCTTCTGCAAAAGAAGATACAACAACCTGTATAGGAGCCCCAAGTTCAGAAACGCTACCAGCATCATTAGTCGGAATAGTAAACTGAGCAAGTACCACAGCCTGGCGAACATCCATTTTATTGCCTTTTTCCCAAGGGAATTCATCGCCATAAAATTCAGACAAAGCTTCCATGATTTTTTCGCCTGAAATTTCTAAAACCAAAGAATCACGAGTGCCACCATACAAAGTATTTTCACCAAGCGATTCTCCATTCATAGTTAAAGCGGAACGGAATGGCGTTAAAAGCATTGAACGGTCTTCACTTTTCAACTGCAACGAAGGCATATAGGAAGCGTTTCCATGGCCAGAAAAGCGGTAAACACGAGATGCTTTTTCTGCAGAAACTTTAACTTGTAAGCGCGCTCCGAAAGAGACCTCTCTCATTGCATCAACCAATTCTTTTGGCATGGCTAAGAATACAGCCGAATCTTTTTTTATTGAAATTGAATACGTGGTATCAAAAGAATTTTCTGTTTTCCATTTTTCAAAAGAAGCATACCAGGTAGAATCAGGAATATCTAATACCTTATTCAATTCAGAAGATGTCGAATACTCTTTTAATATCCAAGAAATATTCACTTCCAAATCTTCTTCTAAAGGCAAAGAATCCTTTAAAAATTTAGAAGCATAAAAACCTTTTTCCGGGAACAAACGTAAAGCCACTTCTGAAGAATCATCCTTTTTAAAACGACGAATAAAAGCGGTATCACCTTTTGTAAAATTAAAACCAAAATCAAGATAAGAATCGTGAGAAATATCTTCAAACTTTCCTAAAGACAAAGTAACATAACCACTCATTGGTTTGCTAGAATGAAAAACTTCACTTGAAACTATTGGCAAATCAGAGATTTCAAGCACATTTACTTTGTAACTAGAAGGCATTCCTTGAGAAGAAAGCCAGGAATTAACAGATTGAGACTCTCCATCAGAATCAAAACCGCAAGCAAAAAAGCAAAAAACGGCAAAAGAGAGAGCAAGATACAGGAAAGACCTATTTTTCACGTGTTCTCCAAAAAAATCAAATACAGAACAAATATACAAACAATCTACCCTAAAGACAGGGGGATACATTGCCTAAAAAGCCTTTTCTTTTCTACATTTGCAATCGAATTTTAGAAAGAGGTTTTATATGGCTCCATTTCATGCTCATTTCAAAAATATCAATGGCGATGACACCTACCCATTAGATGAAATCATTTATCGCAGCAAAGTTGATAATAGTTTATTAGAAGTGCATCATGACAGAACGGCTTTAGCTTCTCGTTCTCCAGAAGAATGGAAAAAACTTTTTGCCGAACGCCGTATGAGTTTTAAGCCAGCTGATATGAGCGGTATCTGGAGCAAGCGTGAAATGGTGCTTCCTGAAATTCCTGAAGAAGATATCGTTACCATGCAAGAAGGCTTTAGCCCGCTTTTTGACGCTTCTCGTTTAGCTAAAGAATTAGGAATTCGTAAACTTCATGTAAAGCTCTGCGGTAATTCTCACACAGGTAGTTTCAAAGACTTGGGAATGACTGTTCTTGTAAGCCAAGTGAACCATATTCTAAAGAAAGGCAAGCACCCTATTGACGCTGTAGCTTGTGCAAGTACAGGTGATACATCAGCCGCCCTTTCTGCTTATTGTGCTAAAGCTGGTATTCCAAGCATTGTGTTTTTACCGGCAGGCAAAACAAGTACCGCTCAGTTAATTCAACCAATTAGCAATGGAAGTATTGTTCTTGCATTAGACACTGATTTTGATGGCTGCATGAAAATTGTCCAACAAGTAACTGCAGACAATCGCATTTATTTAGCCAACTCTATGAATAGTCTTCGCGTAGAAGGCCAAAAAACTATCAGCCCAGAAATTTGCCAACAATTAAATTGGAATGTTCCGGATACAATCATTATTCCTGGCGGAAACCTTGGAAACGTAAGTGCTTTAGCAAAAGGTTTTGACGATTGTTTAGCAATGGGTTTAATCAATAAAAAGCCACGCATCATTGTGGCACAAGCTGCTAACGCAAACCCATTCTACCAGGCTTACCAACGAGGCTTTGATAAATTAGAACCTGTGCAAGCCAAGAAAACACTTGCAAGTGCTATTCAAATTGGAAACCCTGTTAGCTACCCGAAAGCAGAACGTGCTATCAAAAATTACAATGGCGTTGTTGTTGAAGTTTCAGAACAAGAATTAGCGGATGCCGCTCACCGCGCCGACAAAATTGGGCTTTATTGTTGCCCACACACTGGTGTCGCACTGGGTGCTCTTGAAAAATTAATTGCTGACAAGACCATTTCTTCAGATGAAGAAGTTGTGGTTATCAGCACCGCTCATGGATTAAAATTCACGGAATTCAAAGTGGCTTACCACGAAGGTTCTCTTGAAGGTTTAACCTCCCGTTACGCAAACCCAATTTTCAAAGCTCCGGCTGAACTTGGTGCCGTAATGGATATTCTTAAAAAAGAAATGGCAGCCCGCCGCTAATTTTTTTCTAACTAAAAAATTTAAACTCTCGTCTTAGATGAGAGTTTTTTTCATATACAGGAGTAAAAAAGTAAATCCTAAACTTACCCGCAGGTTGTCGTCGCTCTCAAATTTGCTGCAAAGTTTCTTGTCCGAGAACCTTGTCACTCACAAATGGTTCTTGTTCACAGTTTGTTGCGAAGGAACGTGCTCGCAGTTTTTGTCACTTGCGCGCGAACTCGCCTGAGACTTGTCACTCGCGAAAGAACGTGTTCACACTTCTTCTCATTGCTATGGAACTTGCCCACGGTTTGTCATTGCGAAGCTTGAAAAGCTTTTTTTGCGAAGCCTAAATGTGAGCCAGCCACGAGCCACATTTGTGGCGTGGTGGAAGCAATCTCCTTGCTAACAGATGGCCGCGTCGTCTTACAAGACTCCTCGCCATGACAACTTGTTGTTAGATCGCCACACTGCGTTCGCGATGACAACTTGTTTTTACACTTGCCGTTCGGTTCTTGTCATTGCGATGGAACGTAGTGACAGAAGCAATCTCCTTACAAGTTGCCAACAGATCGCCACACTGCGTTCGCGATGACAAGCATGAAGTTGCCCGCGGTTCTTGCCCACGAATTTTATCATTGCGAAGCTTGAAAAGCTTTTTTTTGCAAAACCTAAATGTGAGCCTGCCACGAGCCACACTTGCTTTGAATGTGGCGTAGTAAAAGTAATCTCCTTATACAAAAAGTCTCGGGATTTTTCCCGAGACTTTTTGTATAAAGTAATCGCAAACGATTAACGTTTGGAGAACTGGAAGCGCTTACGAGCTTTCTTGCGGCCGAACTTCTTACGTTCAACAACGCGAGCATCGCGAGTCATCAAGCCTTCTTTCTTGAGAGCTGGCTTGCATTCAGCATCGTTAGCAACAAGAGCGCGAGCAATGCCTAAACGAACAGCACCCATTTGGCCAGAAATGCCACCGCCACGAGCGGTAACGATTACATCCCATTCTTCGCCATTGCCAAGAACAGAGAATGGCAAATTAGCAATCATGTTTTGCACGTCAGAATGGAAATATTCTGTAAAATCACGACCATTGATGGTACGCTTGCCGGAACCCGGTTTCAAGATAACAGCAGCAATGGCATTCTTGCGGCGACCAGTGCCGCGATAGATCTTTTTGTTTTTAGTTGCGGTAGTGATAGATTTATCCTCCGTTCTTAGATCTTAAGATCAACTGTTTCTGGGTTTTGCGCTTGGTGCGGGTGTTCTGCGCCAGCGTAGATCTTCAATTTCTTGACCATCTTGTGACCCAAAGCGCTGTGTGGGAGCATGCCCCAAATAGCAGCTTCAAGAGGAGCCACTGGATTCTTTTCCATAAGGTCGCGAGCATTGATCCAACGTTCACCACCGATATGTCCTGTGTGATGGAAATATTCTTTTTGATCAAGTTTATTACCGCTCAAAAGAACCTTTTCTGCATTCACAACTACAACATAGTCGCCAGTATCAACGTTTGGAGAATAAATAGCCTTATGCTTGCCCATCAAGAGACGAGCTACTTCGCTCGCCACACGGCCCATAGGCTTTTCAGCAGCATCAACAAGTTTCCACTTGCGAGTTACTGATTTCGGGTTTACCATAATTGTTTTCATGTAAATCCTTGGTTTAAGTGATTCGCTCACAAATTTAAAAAAGTTAATCTTGAATTCAAGTCCAAAAAAACGTTTTTTTCAAAAAACTCTTTAGACAAAGCACTTTTAAGTTCTATCAATTACATCAATTAGAATAATTATTATAACGTTTTTTTAGATTTATCGTTTAAATTGTTGTCCAAAATTAATCTCTTCTGAAGTTTTTCCATTCAAATTTAATAAACGTTCTGGCTCAAAAATTTTCCCTTCGGATTCAAAGTTTATAAATTTTTCCGCACGGGCAAAAAAAGCTTCTACAGTCTGACTTACTAACAAATCTTGTCTGAATTCCGGATACGCTGGGGAAATTCCCTTACAAAGTCTTGCGGCCAACTGTTTTAAACGCCCAAGAGCTGCTTCTGGCCTAGCCCCGTATTGCAACATCAATTCATAATAGCGTAAAAAAGCACTAACAGCTTCTTTAGCTTGTATCGCTAACAATTCTTCTCCATTATATAACGCTGCTATTTGAGAAAAAAGCCATGGATTATGTAATGCACCTCGCCCAATAGCTACGCCAGCAACTGGATAAGTTTTCATAACGTGCATAGCACCTTTAGCGCTAACAATATCACCATTACCAATGACAGGAATCTTTGCGCAACTAGCGACTTCACCTATTTTTTCCCAATCCGCAAAACCATTATAGCCCTGAACTCGTGTGCGCCCATGAACAGTCAGCCAATGAATGCCTTCTCCTTCTGCAATGGCAAGAGTTTCCATCACATTGATATTTTCTTCATCCCAGCCTAAACGGCATTTCAAAGTCAAAGGCAATTTAATGGATTTTTTTACTTCAATAATAATATCTCGCAAACGAGGTAAATCTTTTAAAAGCCCAGCTCCCCCTCCTTTTCCAGCAACTTTAGGGACAGGACACCCTGCATTAATTTCAATAAAATCCGGAGAAAGTTCTTCTATCGCCATAGCGGCTTCAGCCATGCGTCTAGGATTTCTGCCAAATATCTGAATTCCAAAAGGGCGTTCTTCTTCAAAAAAGAGCACTTGTTTACGATTTTTTAAAGAAAATGCATCACAACCATCTGTAGAAACAAATTCAGAAACCAATACACCCATTCGATTATCAGAAAGTTCGCGAATTAAATGCCGAAAAGGCAAGTCTGTAACACCAGCCATCGGGCTTAAAACTGTAGGGGATTTCACAATTTTCCCTGACAATTCCATTTTTTTAGAGTAATCCACAACTATCCACCTTTTATCCCCAATCTTTAAGGATAAAAATCTGTTATTTTTAGAGCAAAGATAATTTTTTCTTTTATGGAATCCTATATTTAAGGCGTGGCAAACATTACAAAACATGACTTAATTCAAGAAATTTCAAAATCAACCGGCTTTATCCGTGCTGATATTAAAAAAGCTGTTGAAGAATTTTTGAATATCGTTAGCGAAGCTTTAGTTCAGAATCAAACTATTGAAATTCGTGGTTTTGGAACATTTGCTTGTAAAGAACGTAAAGCTCGCCCTGCCCGTAACCCTCGTACAGGTAAAGAAGTGTTGCTCGCCGATCGCTTGGTTCCATCTTTTAAATTCTCATCTGAAATCAAATCTAAAATCAACCAATATGATTTTGATTCTCTTATACAAGAAATTTCAGAAACAGAAACTATTCAAGAATTAGTTCCTGAAAATATTTAACCATCTAATTTTTTCAAATCTTCTGCGTCACACAACCGCCATTCGCCTGGCAAAAGTTCTGTTTGTTCTAAATCAAGATTTCCAATAGAAATTCGTTTCAATGCTTCTACGTGGTTTCCGACCGCTGCAAACATGCGACGAACTTGATGATAAAGTCCTTCCGTAATTTCAATTTCTACCACTTTTTCTTCTAAACGGTTTAGTGATTTAGCTTGAACAGGGCGCTTTTCATTTTTTAACATCATTGGATTTAAAAGTTGCTCTTCTTGTTCTTTTTCTAAAGGTCTTGCAAGCGTTGCTAAGTAACGTTTTTTTACACCCCGTTTAGGGCTTTCTAGTGCATGAATAAAATCGCCTTGATTTGAAAAACAAATAATCCCGGAAGTGTCTACGTCTAAACGCCCGACAAGTCTTACATCCATTCCTTGGAATCTCGAAGGTAATAAAGAAAAAACCGATTCATGATGTTGCGGTTTTGCACTGCATTCATAACCAAGCGGTTTGTGGAGAATACCATAAATTTTTGTTTCTGTCGTTACTTCTTCACCATTGACTGTAATAAAGTCTGGACGTTTTTCAAATTCTACAAACGGGTCTTCTTGAACAATTCCTTCTAGTTCTACCAATCCCATACGGATTAATGCGCGGCATTCTTTTCTAGAGCCAAATCCAATGGATGCAAGTAAACGTTCTAATGTTAAAGTTGGCATTATTCCTCCGCTAAGAAATTCACTATTTTATTTCGCCACCAAGATAATGGCATTGTTTCTTTGGCTTTTAAGTAACGTCGTTTTAACAACCGATAAGAAATGTAAAGCTTAAGAGCATGTATTGCTGAATAAAATAAAACTTCAATTATTCGTAAGATATTTGTTTTTAACACTGCGTGGCAATTGATTGAGAAAGGCGTATTTCCACACCAATCTAATTCTAAATTCCAACCATCTAAGTGTGGAAATACGCCTTTTAAGTTCGCGGCAATAGCCGCGAACATTCCGGTATCCGCGGGCATTCGCCCGCGGATACCGGTTATATAAGAATCTTTAAATTTCACATCACACAAATGGAACAATTTTTGTAAAACAGAAATTCCTGTACCCCATGCAGAAGAAACAAATGACGGTTGTAAAAGCACAGAAAAAAAATCTCTCTCTGAAAATTCTTTACTTTCTACAGATTCTTCTCCGCTAGACGAAACCTTATCTTCAAAAAAATCATCTTTTTCTTCGCTATTAATTTTCGAATCTTTTTTTTCTTCTTTAGAACTTTTAACATCTGAAACAGATAAATCTCTTTCAGATTTAATTGGTTCTTTTTTTTCAACGTTCGCTTTTGATTTTATACTAGAAACAGATTCTGGTTTAACCGATTCTTGAAAAGAATCAAAAGACTCTTCACCAGAAGAATCTTTATTTTTCTTTTTGAATAAATTAAGTTCTTTTTCTATTTCCTTTTTAAACCGAAAAAATTTCAAGCCTAAAAAGATACGACTTAAATTTCCATTAAAATCAAAGTAAAGGCGTAAAGGGAACAATAACGCGGTAAGTAGCAATAAAAGCAAAATAACCGCAACAATCCACATTATTTTGCTTGATCCGCTTTTTCTTTAATAATGTTAATCAAATCTGCAAAAGATTTTGATTGCAAGATTTGTGAAAATTGTTCTTTATAATTTCTAGCAGTAGAAAGGTCATCAATAACCAAATCCCAAGCTTTCCAAGAACCATTCACTAAATTCATTTTGTACTCAAGAATTGCTTCTTTACCTTTATACCAAGTATGAGCAACTACTCTAGCTTCATCAGAGCCTTTCATTTTAGCAGGCTCATAAATTGTTGAATCTGCTCGATAAAGTTCTAATCTTTTTGCACTAGAACTTCTAACCATACGTTCAAATTCTGTTACGAAACGATCCAAGTCTTCCGGAATCTGTTCTTTCCAAACTTTTGATGGCAAAGATTTTTTAGCAAGAGCTTTAAAATCAAAAGAATCGTTCAACAAATTCTCAATTTTTTCTTTTTCTTTAGCCGTTGTTGTTTTCTTCTTTAAAAGAGCTTGAAGTTCAGTATCTTTTTTACGAATAGCTTGAACAGGATCTTCTGCTGCAAAAACAGTTGAGATAGACAAACTAAACATTAACGTAAACAAAAACTTTTTCATGAAAACTCCTTATGGAATATTACGAAAGGTTCGGTAATCCGAAAGTCTCATACCCATTTTAGCAATTAATTCAGCCATTGCCAAATTATATTTACAAATTGCCATATAATAATCTTTTTGTAAATTCACATTCTGAGTATAAGCCGATATCAAATCAGATGTTTTAGACGGATCTAAGTCATATTGCATCGCTGCACCTTTCAAAATAGATTCCGATGCTCGCAAACTTTCTTTTAACGCTTCCATTTTTTCTTTAGCTGCAACTGTTTTATGGTATTGTTCTTCTGCTAAAAGAATCGTCCCTTCTGCAGCATAAGCTTCTTTCATTTTTAAAGAACGATATTCCAAACGAGCTTGTTTAACTTTTCCCCAATTATTCCAAAAATTTAATCTATAACGCAACCCTATTCCAAAAGCCCCAGAAATATGGTTCACAGCATCTTGAGCAAAAGCATTTTTTTGAAAAACATTTCTATCCCCAGCCCAAGATTTCACATAAGAAAATTCTCCCATGATGAAAAATTCCGGAGCTAGCTTTGCTTTTGCTAAATCCATTTGCAATGATTTTGCTGCTAACCCATATTCCAAGCGTTTTAAATCAGGGTGGTTGGCTAATGTCAAATTCCGAACTTCATCTAAAGATGGGAGAGGTTCTGGTCTAGGTGTAAGCACCGTATCATCACTTACAAATATTTCATTTTCAGTTAAACCCAATGAAAAGCGAATGGCAAGCATTACTTGTCGCATCCCACTTTGTGCATCTGCAACACCTTCTTTAACAACATGCATCCCGGCTTTTAACTTAAGCAAATCCATTTGCGAAACACTTTCATCATCTTCATCTAAAGCTTCTTCTAATTTTTCATACGCCCTATCTACTTGCTTTTGTGCACCAAGAGCCAAACGATTCATTTCTAAAGCAAGTAAATAATTATAATAATAACCTTGTAGTTCTACTTCTTTCTTTAATTCTTTTGAAACAATACTCATTTCGTGTTGGCGTAAATCAGCTTTAAGTGCTTTTTTCCCCACACGGTATTGCCCTAAATTCAAAGGCTGAACTGCTTGAACTTCTGTTCCCCAAAATGGGCCAATTTTTGTAAAATCCCACGCATCAACTGTATCACCCCAATCATCTACAACTTCTTTTAATCCAGGAGCTGGACCAATCATCATAGAAACTGTAAATTTGGGCAAAATAACTTCTGATAATAACGCATCTTCTTTTAATTTTTTTTCTTCTATCGAAAATTTAGACTCCGCAAGCATTGGGTCATGGCTCATTCCCCTTTCCACAAACCGAAGACAATCATAGCGTACTTCAGCCGCTGAAAGTAAAGAAATACACAACAAAAGAAAAAAAACTTTTTTCATTGCTGTAAATTTAGAAAAATAGTATCCGAAACTAATGTCAAATATCGGGAAAACACACCTTCATAATACTTTGTTGGTAATTCTTTCTCCTGAGAAAGCAATCTATCTACTTTTCCTGGCCCAACATTGTAAGCAATGAGAGCTGGTTTAACTTCCCCATAACGAGCAATCAAGCGCATTAAATAAGCCGTTCCTAAAATCACATTAATTTCTGGTCGCATTAAATCTTCTTCTGTTTCAAGATATATACCAAATTTTTTCCCTAACGTTTTTGCTGTTTCTAATTTCAACTGCATAAGGCCATAAGCACCGGATTCTTTTCCTGATTGGTAACGTCCACGAATAGTCGGATTACCTCGGCTCTCTTGTGAAACAATGGCTAAAATCAACAATGGATCTATATCATAAGTCTCAGAAATCTGCCAGATTTTTTCAGTTAATTTTTTTCGAACACCCTTTGAAATTTTATCTTCTGCCATTGCCTGCAAGGCTTTATCTATTTTAAAATAGGCTAGAGTCCATTCTCCATATTTTTCTAGTCTTTGATTTTCAGCAACTAAATCATCTAATCTTTTATCTAAAAGTTCTAATTCTTTTACGTTATTCTTATAAAGCAAAATAAATTGCAATAAAACCACAATACCTAATAAAAGGATAACTAAAGAAACCAAAAAAGGAATACGTAAAGTAAAATTATTTTTCACGCCGAAGACTATCCAATTTATCTAAGTATAAAATCCAATTTTTTACGGTTCCAAAAGAAGACAATTCTTCTGTATTTCCAACAATCCCTAAATTTTGCAACGGACCAATAGATGATTCCAAGCGTTCTATTTCCATTACAGAACGGCGTAACTTACTTTCTAAAAGGGTTATTTCTTTTTGTCTCTCACTTAATTCATCATTTTGTTTAGAAATAATCATAAACAATGTAAAGAACCAACCCGCTAAAAATAAAAAACCTGTTATTGCGACCCAAGGAGTAATACGTAATCCTGTTTGCCTAGAATAATGCAGACCTATTTGACGCAATTGCGATAAAAAACCTTGCCTATGATAAGCATCTAAAGATTCTGAAATTTCAAACACAGAGGAATAACGAGAAAAATATTCTTTATTTTCTTCGTTTGCAAACAAAAGCACTAAATTAATCCGACGTTTTTTCAAAGAATTTAATTGATCTAAAAACAATCCTAAATATTCTGGCGAAAGAAAAATTGCTTTATCTAAATTCAAATAAAAAAATATTCCTGGTCCTTGGAGAAGTCGTTCTAATTTTTCTTTTAACGCTGCAAATTCTTTAATACCAAACATTCCTGATAAAGAAATGATGACTTCGTCTCCTTTATCTTCTACAACTATATCAATTAAATCGCTTCTCATACAATAGACCTTGATAAAACAACTTTTATAGAAAGTTCCATCGTTTCGGTAAGAGGAAAATCAATTTGTTTAAAAAAGAATAATCGCATCCCTTGTAATATATTTTCCTTGCTATATATTGGGGCAACAAGACATGATAATAATTCTGAAAATTCTAACTTTATTTTTGCATTAGCAGAAGTTTCTTTATATTCTAGCTCTGAAATATCTGCAAAAATAATCGGTTTATCATCTGATAAGTTTACTTTTTGATTATCTATTTTCAAAAATGCTTCACTAAAATGATTTAAGTTTACACCTATCTCTAGTTCTGTTCCAAAATACCCAGAATAAGGTTGTAACATCATATTCGTTAATTTATATGAAATTTCAAAATGAGATTCCGCTGAATGCATTTTAAGATTCTTATCTAAATGAAAAATAAAACTTTTATCTTCCATTGATAAAACCTGTTCTGAAGTCATTTTTAAAAGCATTTCAGATGGTTCGCGTTCTAACCTATAATCATATGGAGCAAGTAAAGCTTGAGAACGTTCTTGAAGAATCGTATCTAAAGTCTCTGGCGTTGAAAATGTTGGTCTAAAAATATGTTCAGCAAATCCTAAAGAGATTTTCCCATCATCGCGAAATGAATTGAAAAAATTAAATGACGCTTTTTTAGAATTCAAAGAACGAAGAACAGCTCCTGAAGCAGGTTCTATAAGCATAGACATCGACCTATTTTCAAGCCATACTTGTTGTTCTCCTGCTAAAAGATAATCAGTTACTTCAGCCCGTAAAGAATTTTGCTTTAATAAAGAATCTATTTTTGTAGAAGCTTTTAAAATTTTTTCATGGGCATAAAAACGCAATACAGAATTTCTTATTCCCTCTTTATTTCCTAAATCCGCATAAAATTTAGACGCCATTATCGGGAAAAGTTCATCAACTATTTCTTCATAATGTTCCTTGTCTAAATTCATTTCTGCTCGACGAAGAACCGCTAATAAAGCTTTATGCAAAAAATTAATTTCTGGACGACGTAATAACAAACCTCTACAACTTGATGAAAAAAGTGGAAGACCTAAATTTTGTCCAACAGCACTTAATAAATTAACATAACCTTCTCGCTGTTGTTGTTCTATTATATGTGAAATAGTCCAAGTTTGAATCGAAGAATCAAAAATAGAAAAACAATGCTGCCAAAATTTAGACAAAGATTCTAAAGAATCTACAGGAATGGGCATAAGAACAACCCAAGTTTTATCATTATTAGGTAAATAAGATATTTCTTCTTTCCAAAAATCTAAATCATACTTTTCAAATGTCAAAGAAAGAACCGTATCCACTGGTAAAATTCGAAGTAAACAACCATTGTTTTCAATAGAATACCAACCAGAAACTCGTGCTTCTGTTTCTAAAGCATGAGACAAAGCAATATCTTCCACTAAAGCGTATGAAAAATGCGCTTTTGCCAATTGTGGTAAAAAACCTATTTCCCAAACCATTGAAGAATTAAAGAAACCTGATGGTTGAATAGCTAATTTTGTCTTTAATAAATCTTGGTGTTTCTTTAACTGAAGATCTAAAAGATGCTGGTGAAAAAAAGGTGGCAAAATATCGTCATAAGATCCTGCAAGAAATTCTATTCTCCCCTCTCTAATTTTTTCTTTCATCCATAAAGAATCTTTCGGAAAAAGTTTAAACCAATTATCTAAAACCGGTCCTGAACAAAAAATGGATAATCTATTTTCAGTTAAAAATTTTTCAAGATTCTTAGATAATAATTCCCAAATTTCTTTATGCTTTGGAATTTCATTCAAAGAAAAAAGCGGTGCTATTTTAAAATTTCCTACCATACAAAGAATTTAGTAAAAGAATCTTCCCTATTCAAACATTAATTTGTTGTATCAAGAAAAGGCAAGGTTCTTTAGAGATATCCTTGAATAATTGTTGGGGAAAGGACTAAGAGTTGATGAATAGCTTTCCTTGTATATAAGGATTTTTCAGAAAAAAAAGTAATGGAAGAACCCAATCTAGAATGCTATGAATATAGACGTGACTTTGGAAGTGAGGGGCAGCTTGAAGAGTAAAATGGTAAAGTTGTTAAGGATTTATCAGCTGCCTCAAAGTGTAAGAAGCAATAATTGCAGCTTAGCAAATAACTTTCCATAAAAAAAAGGAAGGCCCCTGAGGGTTACTCAGGGGCCTAAGAATCCGGCGGCGACCTACTCTCCCGGGCCCGGAGGCCAAGTACCATCGGCG
>JAGBSH010000009.1 GCA_017631885.1 Fibrobacteraceae bacterium | reverse complement strand
TTTTATATCCCAATCTTTAAGAGGTGTTCCTACAGACTCAATCTTTTGCTTGATGCTCTGTTCTATTGGAGATAGAATGACCCAGCTTTCTTCATTGGTAAAAGTGCATATAGTATGCTGTTGCTGAACAAAATCGCTCAAATTATTGATACTATTTTTCACTTGCTTACTTACAACGGCACATTTTGTACTCTGAGTTCTAGAATTCTTTGAATATAGGAGAATATTAGTATCTACGGTAGCACTCTTAAAAACTTTTACTCCCCCAAAATCTATTAGAAGCATTGGATTTGTTTTGTTCACAAAGAATCTCCTAATCTTTTCACCATAACCAGCTCTCATCCACTTGTTGGAAGTTATAAAACAAAGGTGAGCACCTTCTTTCAATAACTGATATCCCTTTTCATAAAATAGACAGTAAATATCTCCTGTACTTGCAAATGTTTCAAATTCACATTTCTCATACATTTTTCGCAATTTCCCACCATCATTTTGTAACTGTACGTATGGAGGATTGCCAATTACAATATCAAATCCATCCTTAATGCCAAACATCCAATCAGCATCAAAAAATGATGCTGCCGAATTTTGATCAAACATATTCCAAGAAGCCATCTGATTAACAGCATCCTTAGTTAGAAATCCATTATCAGCTAATTTATCGGCCATCTCCGCACGAAGTTTTTCTAGATGTTCTTTCCATTTGCGTTTGGTCTGAACAGTCTTAGCACCGAATATCTTGTGATTAGCCTCTTTAAGTTTCTCTTCTAATGCGATGATTTCTGCAGTCCGCCCTAAATTTGCTTCCACTTTACCCAATGGAATTAACGAATTGGCTGCAACAAACTTTGCCTCAAGATTTGGCAATGGACGAATGCCAAAGTTCTTTGTTGGGTCATTGTTAGTCTTTTGATCCACAACTAAGGAAATAAAAAAGCGAAGTTTACTTATTTGTATCGCAATAGGTTGAATGTCTACTCCATGAATACAGTTTTCTATCAAATACAATTTTCGAGCATAGTCTGGATTATTGAGACTTTCATCAAATGATGTTTCAATATCTTTCAAACGTTCTTCTCTCTCTTCTTTAGACTCTACTTGGAATGCATTACGACTTCCTCTAACAGCATCATCTAACATCATTTCCTTCCAAAGTTCATTTGTAGGGTCTAATTGAGAAAGAATGTGCACCATTTGCTGCAACATGCCTACGGGAAAAGCTCCCGAACCACAAGCTGGGTCAAATATTTTGCAATGGTATATTGATTCCATCACTTGTTGTTTCTGCTCAGTTGTTAACAATATTTCTTCATCTGCGTAACTAATAAGCTTTCTATACTCCGACTCAAATTGTTCGCCAACCATGCATTTTAAATGAGCAATAAGACTTTCATCTACCATATATTGCACAATTTCTCGTGGAGTATAAAACGAACCCGTCTGATTTCTAGCTGTTGTTTGAGTTTCAGGATTGTACGAAGCTAAAAGATTTTCAAATACTTTTCCCAACAATTCTGGGTCTAGTGAAACTTCTTGATCAAATGGAGTATTTTCTTCAACAGTAAAATTATACCGTTTTAAAATATCTATAATCCCTCTTGTGCTAACCTTCTTCTTTTTTTTGTCGCCATACCATTCAGATAAATCAATGTCTTTTCCAACTTTTTCGCCAAAGAATAAATAATCCGGAACTATAAGTGACTTCTTGATTTTGTCTCTATCAGAAAATCCATCAACATAATTGCCATTATCCTTATCATCTAAACAATCAAACAACCCCCCATTTAGAAATGGAACTGTCCTATTCGCCAACTCAATGAAAAGTTGTGGGTTCTTGAACATTGATTCATAGCGCATTAGTTTATTATTATCATAATCTCCTCTTTTAGAGCGAAAATGACGTTCACTTAATTCACTTTCCCCCTCTTTTGTGATAGGGCTATTAAGCATCGCAAAAAATAAATTTTGAAGAATTGCCTTGTAATATTTGCTCTCTTCTGACTTATAAAAGAGATTTTCCATTTCATTTGGATTAAAACATTCAATTAAATTTTCTCGAATGTAATCCTCATCAAAAAATTCTTCTGGGATTAAATGTTTCTGTTTTAGGAACCATACGAAGATAAGACGAGTCACTAAACGAATGGCTGCTTCATGATTATACTTATCGTCATCAGTTTCATCATCTAATTTATTTGGAAATCTAACTACATTAACGGCCCATGCATACCAATCAGAAAGTTCCGAATAGAATGCTTCCGTAAGAACTTCTACAGAGAATCTGTTTTTTAAATCTTCAAAAGCAGTAATTTGTTTCCCATTTTCAATTTTCTCTTTTACACGACCCTTTTCATTAAGATATTTATTTGGTGTATAACAAGCAATGCCCTTGCCTAAGAAGTATGAATATCTCTTAGGATTAGAATAATGCTTAATCATCCGTCCAGAATCTGACTCATCTTTTTCTATTGTAATAAGTGAGAAACGATAATTATCATTGGAGTCTTCTGGGACAAAAACCACAAGAGCCTTATCCTGCCACTCGTTAGCTAAAAATCGAAAAGCTTCTTTAGAGAGTCCTACTCTAGCATCATTCTTCGAATTATGCCTTATTTCGTAAACAACCAAATCTAAACTTTCGCAGATTCCAAGTTTGTTTATGGCTGAAGAATACACCATAGATTGCATTGGTTGTATGAAACTTTCCTCTGAAATAAAATCTTCTGGTAAAAAACTGTTCTTTAAAAATTGAACAAAGGTTTTTCTATCATACTTTTCATTAAATAACATATTATCTCAACTCCTGCTATTGTAATTCTTCTGCAATTATGAGAGTTTCTTCGCCCTCTTCTACAGCACTCATTTTCATCATACTACGTTTGATATAATCAATTGTTATCTTTTTTTCTACGAGATATGCATTTTCACGTTTCTGTTTATTAATAAATCTGATTTCTTCTCCAGTTAAATTTCCACTTTGTAAAAGTTTTCTAAGATCAGACAAATAATCTTTTGATAATACTCTGTATTCCTCCCACTTTTTTAATTTATCAAAAGCTTCAAGCTTGTTTTTTTCTTCTGGTTTACCTTCAAAATCCTTAAAAAGCTTTCCTTTAACCAATTGATATAGGCTATCAAAATTCTCACTCAATTTAACTGGGGATTCTTCTGGAATAGCCTCAAACAATGAAAACGCATCTTCTGCACTAATAGAAGTAATCTCATTATTTTCCCCATGACCAAATTTAAAAACAAAATCATTTCCTTTTTTTCCGAAAAGGATGATTCCTTTTTTTTCATTATTTAAATTACGACCAATGCGGGACCTATGCGGTATAGCTAAAGCCTCCTCCATTTCTTTAGTATTTTTTACCTGATTTAGAAATTCTCTGTACTTAGTATCCCAAGATAATTCCTCACTTGCATTGATTTCTTTTCTATACCTTTCTTTAAAATACGCATTAACTTGTTCATCACTCGTCAAAACCTTTGTATCTTCACCCATAATTGCATGAATCATCGCCATTTTAAGTGTTGATATTTGCTTTGTTCTAGTTTCTTGTTCTCCAATATCTGTTGGAAAATAATTATATATATATAGTTTATCAAACACTTTTTTATTAATACGATTGATGCGTCCAATTCGTTGAATCACTCTAGTTGGATTATAAGGAATATCATAATTGAATATTGTTCCAGCTCGATGAAGATTGTATCCTTCAGAAATAGCATCTGTTGCTATCAAAATTTGATAGTCATTTTTTTGATTATTCGCTTTTTCGCTTGCATCAAAATTTTCTCTGATTACCTTACGACTCAAAGATGAACTTTCTTTTGAAGTGTATTTAAAAACCCCTAAGTCCTCATTTTTTAATGATTCTCCAAGGTAATTAGCTGTATCTGCGAATTCTGTAAATACAATAATTTTTCTCCTTGGGTCTTTTTCTCGTTGTTCTTTCAATAATTTCTTAAACTCATCAAGTTTGTGATCAACAAGAATTTGATTCTTTTCTCCAAACCACTCTTCACGAATTTTTCGTAATAGATTAAGATCGGACTGCATATCTGCTAAATACTCCTCTTTGCAGATATACTTCATATCAATTTCAAAGAACCCCTTATTTTCATACTTATCAAAAGCCCCTGCAATTTCCTCTGATATGTCATCATTTGTGTTTTCGTAAAATTCCTCTACATCAGGCAATGTTCCTTTTTTATAAATAGGAACCTTATTTCTTTTTTCTATCCATGCAAGAATACGCTCTGATGATTCAATCATAGCATTCAAGGAAGATTGAAAAGAGGCTACTGAACTTTCAAAACGTCTAACAAGCAATTTTCTCATAAAATCCGAAATATTTGCTTGGCGTCCAACTAACATATTGAACTCTACACCTGTTTTTTCTTCTAGCTCCCTTGCTAATTGCTCTTTTAATTTAATATCATTAGTAAAATATGCAGATGGCTTATAACGAGCAGACTTGTAACATACAAAATCCTCTGACTTTGGAAAATTACCAAAATCTGGAGAGATTTTATTTAACGTTCGCAGATACAAATCGGCAGTATCTCTCAAATCATAATTGAGAGAAATGGGGTCTTCCGGGATAACTAATTGAATATTTTGTTCTTTGAGATCCTCTCTGTATGCCTTTATTTCTTCTAAATCCAATCTAGAACGTCGAACCACCAAAGGACCAATGATTGATCGAATTCTTTTTGCGATTAAATCCGCTTCAACTTTGATTTCAGATGAACTCCTTGTATTTCTCCGTTGTGATTCAGTTAATTCTCTATAACTTGCTATTAATTCTTTAAAAGCTACTCCTAAATTATCGACTGTTTTAAGAGTAGATTTATTTGGAATTTGAAATAACTTAAGCATGGAAAATATATCTTCAGGTCTATTATTAAATGGCGTAGCTGTTAGCAGTATAACCTTGTTACCCATACATAAATCATGAAGGATACTATAATCCTGAGTAAATTCATTTTTGTATTTATGCGCTTCATCCACAATAATAAGAAATTTTTCATTTGGGTGAGTTATACGATTGTAGTGGTTTAAGGCATCAGATATTTTTCCACTACTAAAAACACTTGCAGTGAATTTAAATTCATCTTTATACTCTTCCCATTGTTGTTTTAAATGTGGAGGACATACGATAATTGTGCGAAGGCCTAGATTTTTTGCCACTGTTGAGCCCACAATACTTTTTCCTAGCCCAACAACATCTGCAATGATTACCCCTGAATGATTTTCAATAGCCTTTAGCGCCATTTTTACAGCATCCAATTGATATTGTAGATTTGAAAAAACTCCTCCCGTAATATCACTCGGTGTTATAAGATTTCCCTCAGATGCAACTGAGAAATATTCGCTTAAAACTCTCAAATACATCAAGTATGGCTTATAAAGTTTTTCATACCAAATATGTTTTATAACATTTTCTGTAAAATCTGGTACATGTTCCGCATCCGCAATCGCAACAGAATCATTCCATAATTCATCAAATATTGTTCGTCCCTCTTCATAGTCATTTTGCCCTCTTAAAATAGCATTTAGCTCAAGTCTATCTTTCAACCCTGTTATAGAGAGATTACTTGAACCCGTGATTAATGTTCCAGGAAATGTTCCAACACAAGTTTCACTAGGACGATTCTCAAACAAATACATCTTTGCATGATTTGGTTCTAGAGTTTTACGAATTTCAAGAGTCCCATTCATTATCTTGTTGCAGAATAATTTAAACGCCTCAAGTTGTTCTTTTCCATCAAACAAATCCGTATTATTAAATATATCAACGAATTCTTGGTAATACTCATCACGAATTTGAGCACGTGATTTCTCTCTAAAATGAAGATTATCTATTTCCTTAATACCATTTGTAATACTGCGTTCAACTTCTAAACCAACAAGAATTTTTAGATTTGTTTTCTCTAATTCTGAACATAATTCCTTAAATCCAGAAAAATAAAAATAACCCACAAGAAAATATGCATTATCGCATTTTGGCAATATGCTTTTAATTATTTCACTTAAAATCTTATCTTTGTTTGTGATAAACTGACTGCTTGACATATTCTATTCCAAATTTTTATTATTACTTTCCTCTTAAACTAACGAAAGTACATAAAAATTTCCCTTTGTCAAGTAAAAAAAGAACCCAGAATAAATCCAGATTCTTAATTTTTTATAAAAAGTAATTATTTTCCAAGAGTTATGCTTAAAGCTTCCCGATAAGCACCTGTTGTGACTTTTACAATATAAGTGCCTCGAGCAAGTTCTAAACGATTCAAATCAATTTCTTTTATATAATTACCTTTAGCTTGCTTTTCAAAACCCACAATTCCAAGAAGTGCTCCATAAGGAGAATACAAACCTATTTTTACATTATCTGTGTAATCTAAACGGTAATGTAATTGAATAACGCCTTGTTTTGCAGAAAGCCAAATATGACTAGGAAGATAATCTTTTAAGCCATACCGTAAGCTAGAAGTATTAGCTTCTGCGTTTGCAGCATCATTTGTGATGGTGACTTCAATAGTGTAAAGTACTAATTTTTCTTTGTATTTCAAAACCTGAGAAATGGTATAATTTTCTTTGTCAGAAACTCGGTTTGGATAATGCCCTAACACGCCTTTCATTGTAGATAAATTAAATTCAGAATAAAGGTAAGCATTTTCACCATAAGAAACTACATTCCCTTTAGAATCAAACCAGTGCCCTGGCGCATTAGCAGTAGAATTAGAATCTAGCGAGCCGTTGGGTTGGTATGCAAAATAAGAAACGCTGTTTGCAATATTTGATTCAGAAACTCCGAGGAATTTTGCTACATCAGAAGCTATTAAATCAAATTCAACGCCAGCAAAATTATCATCAATTGGAAGCATTATAGAAACATCTATTTTTAAAGTGTCTTGTGAAGCGATTACAGAATTTGAAGAAGAACTTTCAGTAGGGTTTGTTTGTGAAGAAGAACTACTTACAGGAACATCAGAATTATTTTCAAGTTCTGGCCAATCGTAAGTGGTCACAAAGTTGTTGTAATATTTTGTGGTCGCGCTTCCTGCACCACTAATTCCTGCATCAAGTTTTAGTCTGTAATCATAATGATTCAAGCGAATTTCATTTGTGTAATTGTAATCTAAATTACAGACAACGGCAAAAACAATTCCATCTTGAGGAGCTTTGTCTAAACGAAGGCTTGTGCTACCTTTTCCTAAAACAGGCGTGCTGTATATTGGTGTTCCATCGCTAGCGCGATAACAAATTTGAAGGCTCATATTTTCGCCCAGCGGTAAAAGAGAAACTTTAACTAAAGAACTTCCGTTTTCAACTTTTAATGGGATAATATTTGCGCCAGACCAACCTGGAGTTGTGCGTTTTTCAGGAATAAGATAACCACTAGAATCGGTGGTCACTGCATAAGGAGTCATTGTCCAGTTTTCAACTTCTTGCGCTGCCGGGCTCCATTCTGCTTTTGCCGTACTTCCAAAATTTGAATTCAAAAGGCTTTTTAATTCATTGGACCATTTTTTAAAATCAAGCAGTGCTGATTTTGCTCTGTATTCCATAATTAATTGTTGTGTTTTTTCTGGGCCAAGCCCTTTTTCAGTTGCAAATGCTTCTAATAAATATCTGGTGGCGTTCCCATAAAGCCAGCGAACGGCGCCTTTTCCAACCCATTCTCCAAGAAATGTTGGAAACATGTTTCCGTATTGATAACCACCTAATAAATTTCTCCAATTGCAAAGTTGTTGAGAGCCATTTCGAACATCAACGCCTTCTGCGCCTGGGCCGCCAAAAGAACCATCTAAAAGCCAACCGCTATAGCTTTCAATCGGAATGAATGGAGCGATTAAGGCCGCAGCGTTTAAGAATCCCATGCCGCTATATACGCCAGAACGCCTGGATTCCATTTCTTGTTGTATCCAAGTGTTTCCACCCTCTTGAAACCAGTGAGCATTTTGAGCGCCTGGGTAAGCTTTTGTCATGGCGTGAATTCCTTCATGAACCATTGCATTCATTTGAGCTACACGGTCGTTGTATGTACAATTAGGATTGAAAGAATAAATAGGGTAAAAAGAGGCAGAAACTGCTTCGTAATAATTTGTGCCGACATTCGTTTGCCAACCACCCGTTGTGTCTGTTTTATTGCCGCCAGCACATGTTCCAGAACCATAGTAATAAACAGCACTATAGTATCCGTTTTGAGCGCGGCGATCAGGCGCCCATCCCATAGAATCTCTTAAGTAACCAAAATCCTCATCGTATTTTTTTAAGAGGTTTTCAATAGTTTCATCAGTGATGCGAGAATCTTTGTCGGCTCCCCAATAAAACGCCCACCATTTTCCTGCTTTTTGGCCAGTAACGCCATTACAATCTGTAGAAAATTTAGTTGGAGGAGCAATTTCTCCAATATTTTCTTTTGTGTTATAATCTAAATCCGAACGATAGCTTGGCCATACATACGGATCACCCTCTGCTGCCATAGAAAAACTAATCGCCATGGCAGCGATTATTGAAATTTTGAAAAATTTCATCCCAACATCTCCTTTAAAAGAGCAACTAACTGAATTTAGGTAGTTGCTCTTTTCCAAACCCTTTAAAAAATAAAAGATTTTTTTGAGTATTTTAAAATGGAAATAAAAAAGTCTGTTTTGAAACAGACTTTGTAAATAAATTCAATAATTTTTAAGAAAGTCGTATTGATTTTTAAATTTCAAAAGCGAACCCTAAATCTTTAAGCAAAGGATTTTTTGTGTCTTTTTCGCTTAAGAGAGGTTCAAAGCCTTCTGGCAAAGGCCATTTAATACCAATAGCCGGGTCATTCCAGAAAAGTCCACCTTCGTCTGTTGGGTCATAAAGTCTAGTGCACTTATAAACAAAAGTGGCTGTTTCTGAAAGCACAACGAAACCATGAGCGAAACCTTCAGGAATATAAAATTGCCTTTTATTTTCGGCGCTTAAAATCACACCTTCCCATTTTCCAAAAGTCGGGCTACCCTTGCGAAGGTCCACCGCTACGTCAAAAACCTCGCCTTCAATCACCCAGACTAATTTCCCTTGAGGATTTGTTTTTTGAAAATGTAGTCCACGCAAAACGCCTTTTTTGCTTTTAGATTCGTTGTCCTGCACAAAGGTCATATTCAAGCCAGCGTCATTAAATTCGCGAGCATTATAAGTTTCCATAAAGTAACCACGAGCATCGCCATATACAGTTGGTTCAATAATCGTGACCCCTTCAATAGATGTTTTGATAAAATTAAATTTTCCCATTAGACTTTACCTTTGTACATATTTTCGTAATACTTTTCGTAGTCGCCACTTGTAATGTTATCGAGCCATTCTTGGTTATCCAGGTACCAGCGCACTGTTTTTTCAATACCTTCTTCAAATTGAAGCGAAGGTTCCCAACCGAGTTCTTGTTGGAGCTTGGTTGAATCAATGGCGTAGCGAGCGTCGTGGCCAAGGCGATCTGTTACATAAGTAATCAAATTCATATCTTCGCCTTCTTCGCGACCAAGTAAGCGATCAACCGTTTTAATCACAACTTTTATGATGTCGATATTTTTCCATTCGTTGAATCCGCCGATGTTATAGGTTTCAGCAATCTTTCCGTTATGGAAAATCACGTCAATAGCGCGGGCATGGTCTTCGACAAAAAGCCAATCGCGAACATTTTCACCTTTGCCATAAACAGGCAGCGGTTTTTTGTGACGAATGTTATTGATAAAAAGCGGAATCAATTTTTCCGGGAACTGATAGGGTCCGTAATTATTAGAGCAATTCGTGACAATCGTTGGCATTCCATAAGTATCATGGAACGCACGCACAAAATGGTCGGAGCCGGCCTTGCTTGCTGAATACGGAGAATGCGGTGTATATTTTGTCGTTTCGTAAAAGAAATCATCGCCATAAGCTAAGTGGTGTTCAGAACTTGACGCCGTAGTGGTAAACGGAGGCGTAATTCCTTCTGGGTGATTCATAGAAAGTGCGCCATAGACTTCATCTGTTGAAATATGGTAAAAGCGTTTTTCTTCATATTTTTCAGGCAAAGATTCCCAATAGAGTTTTGCGGCTTGAAGAAGCGAGAGTGTGCCCATCACGTTTGTGCGCGCAAAAGTAAAAGGGTCTTTGATGGAGCGGTCAACATGGCTTTCAGCCGCTAAGTGAATAATGCCATCAACTTGCTCTTCTTGCATGAGTTTATAAAAAGCATCAAAGTCGCAGATGTCCATTTTCACGAACTTGTAATTCGGCTTGCTTTCAATATCTTTAAGGTTTGCGAGGTTGCCTGCATAAGTCAGCTTGTCAAGATTGATGATTTTATATTCTGGGTACTTGTTTACAAACAAGCGAACCACGTGACTCCCGATAAAACCTGCACCACCTGTGATAACAATTGATTTCATAATAATTTCCTAGTAATGAATTTTTCCTTCTGCAACTTTTTTCAAATGTTGCCCATAAGGAGATTTCCCATATTTTGCTGCACTTTCTAAAAGTTTTTCTTTTGAAATCCAGCCATTGATGAAAGCGATTTCTTCTACAGCAGAAATTTGAATACCTTGCCTGCTTTCAACCATTTTCACAAATTCGCCGGCTTCAATTAAACTATCCATTGTGCCTGTATCAAGCCAAGCAAAACCGCGCCCCAGAAGTTTTACGTCAAGTTCGCCTTTTTCCAAATAAGTCTTATTCAAATCAGTAATTTCAAGTTCGCCACGAGCGCTTGGTTTTTGCGCCTTTGCAAATCCAGAAACGCGATTGTCGTAAAAATAAAGTCCTGTTATAGCGTAATTACTTTTCGGTTCTTTTGGTTTTTCTTCTACAGAAATGACTTTACCAGAATTATCAAATTCTACAACGCCAAAACGTTCTGGGTCATCAACGTAGTAGCCAAAAACACTTGCACGACCATTTTCTTCAGCGTTTTTCACGGCGGCTTTTAAAAGTGGACTGAATCCATTTCCATAAAAAATATTATCGCCAAGAACCATAGCACAGCAATCATTGCCAATAAATTCTTCACCAAGAATAAATGCTTGCGCCAAGCCGTCTGGGCTAGGTTGCACTTTGTAACTCAAGTTTAAACCCATTGCTGAGCCGTCGCCCAAGAGTTTTTCAAAATTTGGCAAATCTGTTGGCGTAGAAATAATTAAAATATCACGAATACCTGCAAGCATTAAAGTTGAAAGCGGGTAATAAATCATAGGTTTGTCGTAAACAGGTAAAAGCTGCTTTGATGTTACCATAGTAAGCGGATAAAGGCGAGTGCCAGATCCCCCAGCAAGGACAATACCTTTCATTTTAGCCTCAAGTAAAACAATGAATTTCTATAAAATATACTTTTTATAAAAATTCATTTATATTAAATCGAAAAAAAGACTCTGTTTTAGAAACAAAAAAAAGCCTCTCTTTTACAAGAAAGGCTTTTGATATTTTCTGAAAGGATTATCTTGCTCCTTCTTTCAAATAACGTTCAATTACTTTTTCATAAAAATGGAAAGTTTCTTTTGCGATAGCTTCCCAGCTAAAAACACTGACAGCACGTTTTCTGCTAGCTTCTCCCATTTTTTGGGCAAGGTCAGGATTTGTTAAAAAACGATTCAGTTTTTCTGCAAAATCTTTTTGGAATGCTTCTGGGTTGACAGGGTCAAAATCTGTTTCTGATTTAGCTTGCAAAGGAACTAAAAATCCAGTTTCTCCATCAACAATAATTTCTGGAATTCCGCCAACAGCACTGCCAACAACAGGGGTTCCACAACTCATTGCTTCTAAATTGATAATGCCAAAAGGTTCATATAAAGAAGGAGTTGCAAAAACAGTCGCATGGCTATAAAGCACGCGAAGTTCAGAGTGAGGCATCATTTCTTCTATCCAAATAATACCATCACGAGTTTTTTGAGCGTCTTCGATTAAAGCTTTGCATTCATCGGCTAATTCTTGAGTGTCAGGAGCGCCAGCACAAAGAACTATCTGCGTATCAGGAGCTAAATGAGGAATTGCTCGGATTAATTGAGAAATACCTTTTTGGCGAGTAATACGCCCCACAAATAAAACAAAAGGTTTGTCTTTTTTGATACCATATTTTTCAAGTACACTTTCATCAAATGTCGGAGAATAAAAATCGGGATCAATACCGTTATAGATAACTTGTATGCGGTCTTCTGGGACGCCGTAAAGTTTCATAACATCACGTTTCATGCCTTCACTTACTGCGATAACACCATCGGCTGCTTCATAAGCAGAGCGTTCAATCCAGCAACTCATGGCATAACCACCATTCCCTAATTGTTCTGCTTTCCAGGGACGGTGCGGTTCTAATGAGTGTGTTGTCAAAACAAGAGGTTTTTGCAAAAGTTTACTAGCAAGAACTCCGCCAAAATGACTATACCAAGTATGGCAATGGAGTATATCTATATCTTCTAAAGAAGCTGCCCATTGTAGGTTTATATCAAGAGGTTTAAAAATTTTTTGAAACCTATCATCTGTTGGGCTTAAGCCGAGTTTTCTTGAAAAACCTAGAGCGTGAATGTTATTTTCATTCACATTTTGTACGCCAAAACAACGAGCTTCTATAGCACAAAACTTTGTGAGTTCTTGTGAGAGAAACTTAACGTGTATACCAGCACCACCATAAATTTCTGGTGGAAATTCATTAGTAAGAATAGCAGCTTTCATAGTTTCTTTAAAATAACTTAAGAATTGTAAATTAGAACATGTTATTTAAAATTTTGTGCATTTTTTATAGCGGATTGTATTTGTTTAAAGGTTAAAATTTCAGAAAGCACAATCGGGGCTTTGGAAGTATCTGCTGGGTAAATGGCATAAGCGGGGACTCCAGAACGTTTTAAAGAACGAAGTAATTGTGTAACTTCTGTTGAGGAATGAGTCCAGTCGGCTTTGATTTTTTTCACATTTTCTTTAGCAAATAAATCGTTTATTTCTTGAGTTTCAATAACCGCCATTTCATTTGCTTTGCAAGTAATACACCAATCTGCAGTTACATCTAAAAAGACAATAGAACCATTCAATCTCATAGATTCTAAAGTTTTTGCAGAATAAGCGTGCCAATCATTATCAAGTAAAGCAGACTGTTCTTCTAAAAATTTAGGAGAAAGTAATGCTATGACAATGTTAATTATGAAAACAAAAGCAATGGCAAAAATTTCTCTTGCAAAAGGTTTGTATGGCGGAGCAATTTTTCCGATAGCAAAAGCAAAAATCAAATTCAATAAAGCGATAGAAAAGAAAAAGAGAAGTCCTGTTTTACCAAAAGCAGAAAAGCCAATCCAAAGAAGCCAAAGAACGCTTGCTAAAAGTAGAACGCCCATAATTTTTTGGAGATAAAGCATCCATTTTCCAGGTTTTGGAAGTATGCGTAAAAGAGATGGGAATACACCTATTAACAAATAGGGAGTTGCAAGTCCTAAAGCAGCCGCAGTAAAAAAGAGAAATAGAATTGTATTTGGTGCATTAAAAGCAAATCCCATTGCACTTCCTAAGAAAGGAGCTGAGCAAGGAGTACTTAATAAAACTAAAAGAGCGCCAGTGAAAAATGCACCTAAAAAACCTTCTTTTTTAGTAAAACTATCCATTTTAGTTATGGTTTGTCCAGGGAGCCAAATTTCAAAAGTCCCAAAGAAACTCATTGCAAATAAAGTCAATAAAGCAATCATAGCAGCAATAAATGCAGGGCTTTGAAACTGCATTCCCCAACCGGGATCAGTTCCTGCGATTCGTGCAATAAAAACAAAAAGAGCAAGAACCCAGAAAGAAATTAAAATGCCAAAGCAAGTTGTTAAAGAAAGTAAAGTAAGTCTTTTGCGGGATTCTTGGGATTGTTTAATCAAAGAAAATAATTTCAAAGAAAGAACCGGTAAAACACAAGGCATTAAGTTTAAAATCAATCCGCCCAAAAATGCAAAAAGCAATAGTAAAATTAATGAATGCTTTTCAGGTGGTTCTTTTGCAGAAACATTTGGAGTTGAAGTTTTTATATCAAACTTTTCTGAAGTTTTAATTTCAGGGTCTGTATTTTTAATGATTTCAGTATCAAGAGAAGTATTGGCATTTTTTTCATGAATAACATTTTTCTTTTCTGGTACAATTACATTTTGAGTTGAAGATTTTTGGGTTTCAAGTTTTTCCACAATATTTGGAAATGGGTGCTCAAAATAAGAAAGGGTAGAAACAACAACGGAATCTGGAGCAAGACAAATTGATTTGCTACAAGCTTGGTAATGAAAGCTAGCCCTTGTTTGAGTGGAATCGTAAAAATCGTTTGTTTTAGAAATCGGGATTTTTATATAAAAAGTACCTTCAAAAATTAAATTTTCCAAATCAAGAATTTCATTGTAATCTTTTTTGGGTGTTGGCCATTCTGGCAAACCAAAAGTAAGACCTTCATTAGAAACATGAACTTGAGAGGGCTTTAAAAATTCATCAACTGGAATGTGTGAATTAACATGCCATGATTCAGGAATTGTTATTTCAAGAACAGCAAAGCCATTTTCATTAAGAGGCTTTTCCCCGAAAGTCAATTGCATTTTCGGTGGCGGCATATTGTTTAATTCAAATTCTTGTGCAAAAGAAAAAGAGCAAAAGCAAATTAAGAGAAGGTAAAAAAACAAAGACAACTGACGCCTATAGGTTGCAAAAGTTACAAAAAGTGATTTTCTTCTTTCTTTTTTCATACATTTTGTCTCAAGATTGGGTTTTTGATATATCGGAAGGTATCTATCTACAAGAGGTGTATGTAATGGATAAAGGCCAAAAGCCTGCCCATGATATTTGGTTCCGCTATTCGGACTTAATTTACAAACATTGTTTGTTAAAGTGTGGCGATAAAGAAAAAGCAATGGATTTTTATCAAGAAATTTTCTTAAAATATCACAAATTTGCAAATCAAGTAGCAGAACACCCGACTCCATATAGGTGGTTTTTGCAAGTCATAGAAAATCAATGCCGTTCAGAGTGGCGTCAATCAGCAAGAAGAGAAGCAAGGATTTTAAAAAACAAAAATTTATGGTATTGCAGTACAAACATTACAAAAGATGAGGAAATTGTAAAAGAATTAGACTTTATTTCATGTTCTGCTTTAGAAAGGATGATATTAGATTTTATTTATGCAGGTTTTAACTTGAATGAATTGTCTTTGATTTTAGGAGTGTCTGTAATTTCTATTAGAAGGAAACTATATAAGCTCAAAAAAAGATTGGAATCTTCACCTGAAGATTTAGCAGAAGAGTGAAAGGAAAACTTATCTAGCTCTGTTAGTTCACCTTATAAGTGAATGATTCCGAAAGTAACGTTTTGTTTCTTTTCAGATATTTCGTATTTTTAAGTCGTGGAATTAAAAATCAAAATTTTCATTGCGTTCTTTGCTCTACTTGTGGCAGAGGTCTTTTCATCAGACAACCAATTAGAAGGGTTTGCTTTACCTTTTCCTATTCATGATGCAGTTTTGTTTGATGGTTCTCTTTACTTAGCAACATCTCAAGGTGTACGTCAGGTTTCTTCAGATGGAAGTTCAGTATTTTTTACTTCAGAAGATGGTCTTGAAACTTCTCATTTTGTTTCTGTAAAAGCGAATGAAAATGCGTTGTACGCCGTTTCTCGCCAAGGGACTATTGCTAGAAAGAAAAAAGGCGAAAATAAATTTCATGTAATCAATCGTTCTTTTCAAGAAAAAGGGATTTTTGCTATTCCAACACTAGCTGCTATTACCGAAAATGTAATGGTTATTGCTTTTGAAAAAAAGCTTTCCTTTTTTGATTTAGATTCTGAAGAATTTATTATGTCTATTTCGAGAATAGGAACTTCTGATTTAGAAAGAACACCTGTTCAAGTAATTACTATCCATGGTGATTCTTTGTTGGTCGCTGTAGAAAAAAATCTCTACTCAAGAAACATGTCATGGAGAAATTTGAAAAAAGACAAATTACTTGCTGATCCGGCAAGTTGGAAACATAGACAATTAGATACTACACCTTATGCGCTAGCGATAGATAATTCAGGCAAGTTACATTTTAAAGAACAAAAAGGGACTTATGTCTGGGGAAAAGAGTTGCTTTTTTCCGCATCTGAAGATACAAGTGCTTTAGTTGTCAATGGCAAAACAGTAAAACCAAAATCATTTTATAAAAACGATACAAGTCTTGTGAATTGGATTTTGCCTCACGAAGGAAAATATTTTTTTGTTGGACAAAATTTTGTGGCTTATGGTTTAACAAATGAGTCTAAAAATTTTTCAGAATGGAGTTCTTACCAATTAGGTCCTGTTTATGAATTGACCACTTTACCTAGCGGCGGAATAGTTGCTTCTGGTAATAATTCAATGCTTTCTTTTATAGGCCCCAAAGATAAAGCCTTTTCTTTACCAATGCCTTCTAATCCTTTGGGTTGGTCAAATGCATTTGATGGCCCAAATCATTTAATGAAAACACTTTCTGTTTTACCTAATAATAAAATGTATTATGGAATATGGGGCTTAGGCGGAACTATTTTTGAGAATTTCCATTCACCAAATGTGCAGGCTTTTTTCCAAGCTTCTATGGAAACATGCATGGAAAACTTTTTAGAAAATTATTGGGTTTCTGCCTCAGCAGTTGCAGCTCCTGATGGGTCTGGTTTTTTAATTTCTTATTGGGGAAAAGAAGCTTATGGTTTAGCTTTTATGAATTTATATGGCGATATTTTATGCGCTCCTTCAGTAGGCTCGTCTTCATTTTCTGGTCCAATGCTTGCTCGTAAAGTAGAAGACTCTTCTGATTGGGAAGTCTTTGTTTCTTCGGGGACAACTGCCGCTTTGAATGGAACAGGCTCTATTGATAAGTTTGTTATAGAACCGCCTTCAAGAAGTGGATTTTCATTGAAAGTTTTAGAAAAAAAATCTATCAGTACTCCGGAAAAAGGATTTGTTTTAGATATGGCTTTTGATGCCGAAAATAGACTTTGGGGAGTAACTTATTCAAATATAGGCTTTTTAGAAGATAATGATACTTTGCGAGTCCCTCATAGAATTTCTCAATTTGCTGCATCTTCATTTTCTTCAATAGCTATTGACCCGCAAGGAAATCCGTGGGTTTCTTCAAATGGCCAAGGTGTATTCAGATTACAAAAAATAAGAAATTCTGTTGACACATTATCAGCAAAAAGATTTCGTGTTCGAGATGGGTTATTAAGTGAAAATGTTTTTGACATAGCTTTGGATTCTATCACGGGTACAATTTGGTTTGCACAAGATTTAGGAATTACTTCTTTAAAACGTAATGACTTGCGTCAAGCTTCTGGTTTTATGACGGATTCAGCAACTTCTGAAGTTAAAGTTTACCCTAATCCATTCAGGCCAGAACTTCATCAGAAAATCATTTTTGACTATATCTCTGAAAGTTCGCGAGTCAACATTTTTAATGCGGGCGGAAAATTAGTTCGTTCTTTTAGCGGAGAATTACTACAAGGTGGTCGTTTAGAATGGGATGCTAGAGATGACTCTGGGAATTTAGTAGCCCCTGGGCTTTATCATTACTTTATTAAAAAAGGTAAAAAGCAAAAGAAAGGAAAACTTTTGATTGTTTATTAGTTTTGTATGCAAAAGTTTCTGATTTATAAAAAAGAAGGCGATAATGGAAAATCTCTTTAATTTACAAGTTCCTGAAAAAATTTTAGAGATAGCTTCAGAAATCCGTAAAGCTGGCGGTCGAGCTTTTTTAGTGGGTGGTTTTGTTCGGGATGTGCTGCTTGGTAATACAGATAGCCGAGATTTTGATATAGAAGTTTATGATTTAGAGCAAGAATCATTATTGCAAATTTTAAAATCTTTTGGCCGTACAGATATTGTGGGTAAAGCGTTTGGAGTTTTTCATTTATCAATGCGAGGTCTTTCTTTAGATTTTTCGTTTCCGCGGACAGAGAGTAAAGTAGGTTATGGGCATCGTGGTTTTTTAGTAGAAACCAATCCTAAATTAACTTTTAAAGAAGCTGCATACCGGCGTGACTTCACTATTAACGCCATGGGAATGGAACTTCCTGAAATGAAATTGTGTGACCCGTATGGTGGTGAAAATGATTTGAAAGAACGACTTTTACGCCATGTAGGTCCTGCCTTTTCAGAAGATTCTTTAAGGATTTTACGAGGTGTGCAATTTGCAAGTCGCTTTGAATTAACTCTTACGCAAGAAACAATAGAACTCTGTCGGACTTTATCACTTTCTGATTTGTCAATAGAAAGGATTTTTGAAGAATTTAAAAAGTGGTTGCTAAAACCAGGCAAGCCTTCTTTTGGCTTAAAAGCTTTTTTAGATATCAGGCTTGAAAATTATTTCCCAGAAATCTTGCCTTTAGCTTCTTCATTTGAAAATCTCGCGCTTCTTTTAGATAAAATGTTTGAAGTTAGAAAAGAAGCTTTTATTACTGAAGAAGCAAAAACGGAATTGGCTTTTTCGGCTTTGCTTGCAGGAAACGCATTTTTAAAAAATAAACAGGCCGATGAAAAAGCTAAAATAAAAGAAAATGTATTAGCTTTTTTAAATCGCATTACCAATGAAATTCATTTAATCAAAAAAGTTCCAGAGATACTTACAGTTTATGGGGAATTAGATTTTGAAACCATTCCTGCAGATGCTGTCTTAAGGCGTTATGCCGTCCGGTTAGATGGTTTATCAACTTTATGTTTATTGGTTTTTTCAACACCGGAACATTTAATACCCAATCCTTTGTATGCAAAAGAATTTTTTGAACGTTCTTCAGAATTGAACTTATTAGAAGAAGCTCCCAAACCTTATCTTACAGGTAAAATGCTTTTAGATTTAGGAATGACTCCAGGTAAAGAAATGGGAAAAGTTATTCAAGAAAGTTTTGAATTACAATT
Source organism: Fibrobacteraceae bacterium (assembly GCA_017631885.1). Classification (GTDB taxonomy): domain Bacteria; phylum Fibrobacterota; class Fibrobacteria; order Fibrobacterales; family Fibrobacteraceae; genus UBA1765. Next base: position 47,489 of record JAGBSH010000009.1, on the reverse strand, counting down.
AAATGGTGAAATTAAAAATGCGAATGAAGCGTTAGAATTTGCAAAAAACAAATTAGCTATTTCCATTTGAAAAGCCCTGTGATTCCTGCAGGAACTGCAAAGACAATCATAGGAATTTGAATCAATTCAACAGGCAAGAACGCAAGCATTCGTTTTTTGGTTTGTAACTTATAAGAAGCAATGCTTAAAAAAATGAAATCAATAATAATTTTGGGTAAAATTGAAAAAACGCATAACTTCCAGGAAAAATCAAAAAATAAAACAAACCAAGGACTTAAGAACATCCAAACATAATACGTATAAATTAAAGTCAATAAGAAAACGTACCAGACACTTTCATAATTTGTTCCATTACTACTCCAGCGCGCTCTTTGGTTAAAAAGAGCTTTCCATGTATGCACTGGTGCTGTTTCAATAACAGCATCTTTATCTAAGTTGTAACAAACTTTTGTCCCAGGAATCTTTAGCATTTTATGGATGAGCATGTCATCATCGCCGGAAGATAAATGCACTAGGTTACCAAAACCACCAACAGCAAAGAATAATTCCTTTTTGTAAGCAAGACAAGCAGCACTAGCCACAAGCGGATGCCCAAAGCTAAAACCGGCGGCTTCCATTGCAGTATAACCTAATGTTTCTAATTTTTGATAAAGATGCGGCATAGTTCTTGAGCCATTGTTTTGTTTTGGGCCTTGCACAATAGCAATGCCATCAACAAAGCGACCAGCCATCGAGGTAATCCAACTTTTTTTAGGAATACAATCTGCATCAATGGTTAAAAGAATATCGTTTTTTGCGATTTTAAAAGCACTTTCTAAAGCTCTTTTTTTGGGGCTTTCTATTGGTGGTAAATCTATTGGTAGAGAAAGTACTTTAAAGCGGTTGTGAGTTTTTGCAAAATTTTCAAGAATCTCTTTTGTTCTATCTGTAGATCTATCATCAACACAAATAACTTCCCATTCGCCAATGTAATCTTGAAGAGCTAAAGCTTCAAGAGTCCTTTCTGCAAATTCTTCTTCATTGCGCATTGGCACAACAACAGAAACGCTAGGAGTTGCTTTTATTCCTTTATAGCGCTTTGTTTTTAATAAACCTATTGTAAAGAACAAGAAAAGCAATACATAGAGAGTGCTTAAACTTGCAATAATGATTTCACTCATAGTCTAGCAAAATATATATTATGCCGTATGATTCATCCAAGCGCAATAGTTTCAAGTAAGGCTGAAATACACCCAAATGCTTATATTGGCCCCTGGTGTATTGTAGAAGATAATGTAAAAATAGCAAGTGGCGTTCGTCTAGAAGCTCGGGTTCGTGTCGTTTCTTTGACAGAAATCGGAGAGAATACAAAGGTTTTTGATGGATGTATTTTAGGTGAAGCACCCCAAGATTTAAAATACAATCAAGAAAAAACTTTTTTGAAAATCGGAAAAAATTGCATTATTCGTGAATACTGTACTTTAAACCGAGGAACTATGGCGTCGGGTTCGACAGAAATTAGTGATGGTGTTTTGCTCATGGCTTATGTTCATGTAGCGCATGATTGTCGAATAGGTGAGGGAGCCGTTATAGCTAATGCTTGCCAATTAGGCGGCCATGTTCAGATAGGAAAATACGCGACTCTTGGTGGAACAGCAGGGGTTCAACAAAAAAATAAAGTTGGCGATTATGCTTTTGTCGGGGCTTCTCTTAAAGTAGACAGAGATGTTCCTCCGGCTGTAAAAGCCCTAGGTAATCCTTTGCGTTATGCTGGGTTAAATATTCATGCGTTAAAAAAATTTCCAGAAGAATTCTCTCCAGAACGTATTGTCTTTTTAGAAAAAACTTATCGGGATTTATTCCGTTCTAAAACGCCATTATCCCAATCGATAGAAAGTTTAAAAAAAAGCACAGAGCCTTTACTCCGCGCTTTTTTTGAAAATTGGTCAGGCGTTTTAATTAATCATTAGGGTTTTGGAATACTTCTAAGAAACCAGGTAACCAAGAACCAGTCTTTGAATCATAAGCTTCAAAACCACCAGTTCTTGCAAATCCCCAATAATGCCAAGACATATCATAAGATTCTGCTGCTCGGATAGTCTTTTTTGTCCAGAGTAATTGGCTTCTGTTTGATGGTCCGTTTGTACTACAAGAACCAGTTTGTCCTGAAACGCCAAATTCACCAAGGTTCATAGGTACATGACCGCCGTTCACATCTGGGTAAAGGGATTGAGCTAAAGCCACGTATTTTTGCATATCAGACAAAGCACTATTTACATAAGAGTCGTCGCCAACGCAATTATACCCATGGCCTTCATGAGTGTAAGTATAAGGTTCGTAGTAGTGACCAGAAAAGATAATATTCCCATCTTCTGGAAGTTTTAAAACATCTAAATCAGCAAATTTACCAGCATGATAAGATTCAATCATAATGGTTTTAGTTGGGGCTTTTTTACGAATAATTTCATAAGCCCCCATAGTCACTTCGTTTAGTAAATCTGGGCTTTTCATTTCTGGTTCGTTTAAAATTTCAAGAACAAGCATAGAATCAGGGAAAGAATTTAATTCTTCTGCTACTTGATCCCAAAGAGCAAAGAAATGAGCTTTTTCTGCTTCGTATGGTGCTGGATCGGTTTCGCTATTGTTAGCTGTGACCATTAATTCTTTATAGTGGTGGAAGTTTACAACAACAGCAAGACCTGCATCAATAGCTAATTGAATATCTTCTTTTACACCAGCTAAACGTTCTGGGTTTACAGTGTGATTAACTGGGTCAGAATTATGTTGCCAGCGAACAGGGATACGGACAGAATTAAAACCAGCTTCTTTTAAAAGTTGGAAATATTCATCTTTAATAGGGTTTCCCCAGCCAGCATCTAAATTATCGTTATATCCAAAGTTGTAAGGTTCATCAGGAACATCTCCACTATAGGATTTAGATTCCCAAGAGTTTCCTAAATTCATGCCCCTTCCAAGACGTTTGTTCATAGCTCTTCCGGCAGAATAGTCAACAGGGACTGGAACAAAAACAGTAGAATCCGTATCTGTGGAAGTATTTTCTGAAGCAGCTAAGCCTTTAGATTCTTCAGAACAAGCCAGAAGCCCACAACACAAAGCTGCTAATAAAAGGGATTTTTTCATAATTTTCCTGCAAAAAAGGTTCACAAGTGAAAAATACACAAAAAAAAAGAACTTTTCTAATGATATTTAGAAATATAGTGTATACCATAGAAACCACGCAAAAATAGTGATTTTGAGAAAAAACAGGCAAATTCGTCATAAATTTGTAATAATTGTATCTTTTTTTTTCACAAGAAAGCGTTTCAGATGCAAAAAAACAAGTTATATTGTTATGCATTGGAATTTGGAGACTTTTACCAATTATGAATTCACATTTTAAGAATGCTATTTGGAAATGTGCTTTAGGCGCATTTCTTCTTGTGTCTTTTTCCTATGGCGGTTTCAGCGATTATCGTGACCGCGATCAATCCCGTTTCATATTAAAAGACCCAAAGCCTTTCCGCCCGGATAAGGATGTTGTGTCTGTGGTTATGCGTGAAGCTATCCCTCGTGGTGGTGGCTATACTTACCAGTATCCGCGTGAAAACCCAGAACCTGTCATGACAGATAAATATGCAAAAGAAGGCGCTCTTTCTATGGAAATTGAGCTCATTGCAAGCGATTATTCTGGTGTTGCTATCTGTATCGCTGGTTCTGTAGATTTGACTCCTTACCTTGAAGAAGGCGTCCTTGAATTTTGGATTAAGGGCAATAAAGGCGGCGAAAACGCCTTGTTCGTGCTTGTTGATGACGGCGTAAAGAGTGGTGGTGAATCTCTACAGGTTAAGCTCCGTTCTTCAAGTTTCGTTGAAATTTCTACAGAATGGAAACATGTAAGCATTCCGTTAAAACTTTTTGGTATGACAGGTCTTTACTGGGATGCCAAAAATACACGTGATGTGTTTATGCCATTTGGTTGGGCAAACTTCAAAGGTTTCCGTCTCGAAGTCCGTAAAGATGAAAATACAGAGTTCAAGGTTTGGATTGATGATGTTGTAATCAAGAAGCATGGCAAGCCTTATGAAGGTCCTGCCAACTATCCATTCCGAAACGCGATTTAAGAGGGTTTTATGCGTAAAAAGATTACTTCTCTTCTTCTTGCTTCTTGCGTCGGTGCCTCGTGGGCTTTGACTCCGCAATTACAGTTGGATTCAATTCATGCTTCTTTGGATACTCTTTCTTCCAATATGGAATCCACTTTGTTGGGTAAAGATGACTTGCCACTAGCAGTCTCAGGTTACATGGCATTCCGCTTAAAGAATTTCCATTATTCAGAACGTTCTCCTTGGACTGGTAGTGACTATGCTCGTACTCCGGTAGACGCTTTGTTGAATATGTCTATTGTGGCAATGCCAAACTCCTATGTAACTCTTTGGACTAATTTGGCTTTCCCATTTGACTTATCTGGTACTTATGGGAACTTGCTTTCTAAAACACCAACAAATGCTCCTACAGAAGATGAACGCGTTCTTTGGGACCATTCAACTGACTATTATGGTCCAACAATTAACGAAGAATTTAATGTCGGTGTAGATATTCGTGCTGGTGTTTTTGGTGCTTATGTAACCGCAGGTGGTGTTATTTGGGCTAATTCTTCACCGCTAACTATGTGGGAACGTGAAACAGCTCCTCGTTTCTCTTGGCAATACGAATTGTTTGAAGACGAAAAAACAGTTAGTACCTATTATAAAGAAAAATCATTCAAACCAGTAAAAGAAGGTGGTCGTGCATTCTGGACAAACCGTTCTTTTGGTGGCTTGTTCATGAACTTCTATCAACTTCCTTGGAACATGACTGCTCAATTCATGTTGTCACAGCCAATAGATGCAGACATGGGTACTCGTGATGGTCTTCGCCTTTATGGTGGTCAACCAGGCGAACTTGAAACTTATGGTATGCATGATTTCCGTGGCGATGTTTATCATGGCCGTATCGCTAAAAACAAAATTCTCGATAATTTAAGCCTTGGCTTGAACTATATGGGAGTTGTTTTTGACGAAGGTATCGTATACGAAAAAGACTTTTATTCACAATGGGATGCTGTAAAAGTTCAACCACATTTGTTGAATACACATGTAGCTTCTTTAGATGTTAAAGGTAACATTACTCCTAAACTTTACTTGATGGCAGATGTAGCTTTAAGCATCACTGATTCAATGAAGTATTATAAGTCCGATGAATCTAGTTTCATCGCTGGCTATGAAAAATCTTCTTACGAATCAGCTTTAGCTACCCCTCAAGTTGGTGTTTATGTAAAAGCTCAAAGTAAGTATGTAGAAGGTTGGCCAATGACTCTTGAAGGTATTTACTTGCCTAAAGAATTCTATTCTCCATACTCTATGAGTAACCCTTCTCGCTTTACGAGCTGGCGTAAAGATGAAATGTATTTGAATGCAGGTTCTTTGCGTTATACCCCAAATATGTTTGGTCTTAACTTCAAGTTAGAACCAACATTCAATCGTGGCTATTTTGACTTGCAATATGGTCAACATCGTCAGGTTGAAGAAGGTGATGATGTACTTGTTTTCAATTACCGTTTGAATGGCCGCAATATGTGGGAAAGCACCAATTCCTGGACAAAGCATAAACCTTTGTTCAATGCAGACTCTGGTAATGCAAACCCACGTGCTAATGGTTATGTAGCGCGCACTGGCGTTCAACACCGCGGAACTGGTGTAAAAATGCTTCGTCAGAAAGGTGGCCTCTATGGTGGAACTTGGGAAATGTGGGAATCTTTTGTTGCATACGAAGATGCAGAACAGATTCGTGATTCTATTGTTCCGGCACATACAAAGTGGTCTTCTTTTGTTTCTTTGATGGGTGGTTATGATATCGGTCATTGGTTTGGTACTGACAGAAATATCATGATGACTGCTTATGCATCTCTTTCTGGAATTTCAACAACATTTACTCCACTTGCTTATAGCGAAGCTCAAGATGACATGTTGCTTTGGAGTTTCTTTGGTCAATTTGAACCAACCATTGCAATTACTCCTAAATTCCACATGGTTGGTATCTTAGGCCTTGAAACCTTCCGTGCAGAAAACGCTTATACAACACAATCCATTTCTAATACAATCTTAAAAACCTCTTCTTTAGTAACACAAGTAGGTACTTCTTACTTTGTAAAAGCCCCAATCAATTACATGGAAACAGCAATTGGTTTAGGCTTTGATTGGGACTTCGCAGATCGTGCTGGTTTGCATGTCCGTTATAAATGGATGACTCATTCTGACGAAACGCTTTCGATAAACGATTGGCATTCTCACTATATTGCAGCCGAAACGAAGGTTTGGTTCTAAGGAGGAGTTGAGCTATGAATATGAAAAAAAGTTCGAAAGGTTTTAAAATGTGGAAAAGAACTTTAACGGCTTTGTTATCGGCAACAGCTCTAGCTTCTGCTACCTCCGTTTTCGATAACCAACAAGCCTTAGAAGATAAAGTCGATTCTATTAACGCTAAACGTGGCGTAGAAATCGGCGGAAGCATTCGCGCAGTAGTCCAAAACTCTTTTGTTGATAATGACCAAGATCCAACAGGCAAAAACATTATGCCAAATGAAGAGCGTAATGCTATTGCAATGGCTGATTTGGATTTCCATTTCCGTCCATGGGAAAATGTCCGCGCTAATGTGATGCTTCGTCTTGGTGCTGGTATGCAAGAGTATTTCTCTTCAGCATCTAAAACGCTTTCTGTTGGCTGGGTGAATGTTGAAGGTAATGTTGGCCAATCTTTCTATTGGATTGTAGGTGATTTCCGTCAGCAATATTCTCCTTTGACTCTTTTCGCTCCTTCCGTAGATGTCATGTTTGAACCAACAATTTTTGCTCGTAAACGCCACATGGCTCAAAAGCAAGAATTGATTGAAGGAAATCAAAGAAATTTACAAGGTGCAAACGTTCAGTTCCGCAAGCATATCAATGATGCTGTTGGAGAAGTTCGTGCAGAAGCTCTTTTTGCTCGCTTGAATAGAGCTGCTGTTCTAGATTTCTCCGGTGCAGAAGGAAACATTTTCCCGAATGGAAATTTTGCTGGAGCTTCTCAAGCCGCCAATATGGATAAGTGGCTTGTTGCTGCTAACTTGGAATTGTTGCCTCTTAGCAAAAACTTGTATGTCGGTGTAACTCCAATGTATATCTTTGATAACGAAGATTCATTTACTTACACTTATCGCCATGCAGAAAATGATCTTTCCATGCCGTATGAACTTGAACCAGTTAATCCATTTGATCTTGACCCTCAAAAGACAATGGTTGTAAGTGGTCGAGTTGGTGCAGATGTAGCAGGAATCATAAAGTCAAATAGTTTGACTTTGGATCTTGTTGGTGAATTTGCTTATTCTTCTGACGATGTTTATACCCATGTCGATGTTCCTGTAATGGATCCAGCAGACCCAACAGGTGCTACTCCGTTACTTGACCCAGAATCTGGAGAACAAGTATTTGAAGATGTAGCTAGCAAAGAAACTTTAAACGGGACTGCTTTGCTTGTTAATATGAATGTGGGTTATAAAGTTTCTGACTTAAATCTTAACCTTGCTGTTGATTTTATCCGTAACGATAGCAACTGGTTTAATAATTTGGCTCAGTCTCCACAATTCTTTGCTCAAAGAATTCTCAATACAGATAAAGATGGAAATACAATCCGTTATGGCGTAAATTCACCTCTTTATTCTTCTTTCGATGCTTTGTATAACTTCTCTCCAAAGTATTCTCCTGCTGCAACGTCTCTTGCTACAGATGATGGTGGCTTGCGCGATGGACAAACAGAAAGTTATAACATTGCTCCATTTAACAAGAATTCTTGGGGAACAACAATTTATACTCGTAATCAGTTAGCATTGCTCGAAACAATGACTGATCCTGCTTTACAGATGTCTTTGCCAAATGGCTTAGCTACTTCTAACCGTATGGGTGCTCAAGGTCTCTTGACTGCTAAATGGGGTGAAGCTGCAGAACTTCAAGGCTTGTTCAGCATGTTCAATCAGGTTTCTCCACTTGTTGGTTTTAAAGAAGCTGCTTATACGGAATATGGTGGCGGAGCTAAGGTTGATGTTTTCAAATTGCTAGGATTCAAAAAGCCTCTTGAAATTTCTGGTTCTTATAAGCATTCTGAACGTAGCATGGATACCGATAATTGGGTTTCTCTTGGAATGGTTGACGGAACTGCAGAATTAAAGAGTGACTTTATCAATGCTGGTCTTTATGTTCAGTATTTACCTAGACTTGGTGTTACTGCTGGATTCCAGTATATTACAACAGAATACAATGATTTCCAAGGTGTAGTAAGCGCTTTGAAAGCTCCAATGCTAACAGGCAAACAAATGCAATGGATGGTTGGTCTTGACTATTCTTTCGCTCCGAATGCATGGTTCTCTTTGAATTATGGCATGATTTCGGTTGAAAATGAATACAATACCGCTGGTCTTGTAGCAGCTGCTTCTGCAGAAGGTGCTTACAATCTTCCTGACTATTATGATGTTACAACGGATGCAACTGGTAAATACACGCATGAATTTACACAGTCTATCATCGAAGCTTCCATTAATGTGGAATTTTAATGGGAGGGTTTAAGAATGAGCTTTAATATGAAAATGCGTTCGATTGGTTTAACTTCTGCACTCCTGCTTTCGGCAGTCTCTGCTTTTGCTGCCGAACAAGATTCAGTTGTTCAAAAACAGAAATCTCTTTTAGACAAGTTGGATTCTCTCAATGCAGCTGTTTTGGGATTAAAACTCAACGGTTCTGCAAAGGCTGGCGGAGCTACTTCTATGGCTTCTTCTGACCAGTTCAATGATTTGTCTCCAACACAAGAAAACCAAGCTTATACCGATGTGAACTTGGTTGTGACAGCAAGACCTAGTTCTGAAACAGAAGTTCGTGTTGAACTTCGTTTGCACAAAGATTGGCAGAGTGGTTTTGAAGAAAACAATAATCCTGTTCTTGGTCATTGGTTCTCTTATGACGGATTGTTATTTAACAAAACTCTTGCTTTCAACTTAGGTTACATGCGTGTTGGTTATACTCCTCTTACCATGTATGCCCCACAAGCTGAACTTTTACAAGAACCAGAAATTTTTGCTGAAAGTCGTTCTGAAGCTTTGGCGCAGCGTAATTTGGATACAACTTCAAGACGTTTGTTACAAGGTTTGAATATCGATTATCACAGCGGTAAAGTTGGTGTTTTTGACGATATTCACGCTCAGGCAACTGGCGCTCGTCTCCGTAACATTGCTAAGAAAAACGACCAGGTATTCTTTGACTTTGATTGGTCAGATCGTTACCTTTATGGTGGTCGTTTAGCATTAGACGCTTATGGCGCTCATGTTGGGGCTAACTTTGTCAATGTCTTTGATAGAAAACTTTCTACAGATTCTCATGATCAAGGAACAGCGGATACACTTATCTTAGATGATAACGCAGTGTTCTCAGCTGAACTTGGTTTTGATTCTAAATCTGTTCTCTCTAATTTGCCAGTTTCCTTTGGTTTGTTCGGTGAATACGCCATGTCTTGGTGGGAAGCCGATATGTGGACAACAGAACGTGTAGGTGAACAATTCTATGGTTCTTCTACAGGTTTGTACCCAAATGCTGATGGTATTTTGGATACAGTTGCTTACATTAAGTCTCAAACAAAGTTCTCTAATCAGGTTGTAAAACAGAAATTTGGTGATGACGATGGAACCAGTTTCTATGTAGAACCTTATGTGAAGGGGGCTTTTGGTAACTTCAGCTTTGATTTGAAAGGTCGTTACCTCCAGAATGATGAAAATTTCTGGTCAGAAATGGCTTCTGCTCCTGCTTATCGTGGCAATGCAGTTGTATTTAATGCGAATGGATTCTATTCAGATTCTGTTTATACGAATTTAGTGGCTTCATTTGGAGCTTCTAGCCTTGAAAATCTTTATTTCTCGGTTTATAATTCGAACCCACTCAATCAGCAGAACATTATGTCTCCTGCATCGGCTACCGCTTTGAGTGGTGATTTAGAATCCGCATTTACTCCTTCTCGTTTGTATAACAACTTTAAGAACACTCATTTCTATCGCAATGGTTACAATGCTGATGTAATGAAACGTCTTGAAGCAAATGAAGCATTCTTGCTTATGGATCCATCTATGAACATGGCTTTGCCTTATGGAATCGCAACTCCAGACCGCAAAGGATTCTCTGCTTCTTTAGATATGGATTATGCTGAAGCTATTGAAGTAAATGCTCGTTTCTCTCAATACAATCAAGATGCTATTGATAACAAGTATACACAATATGCTGCAGGTCTTGGTGTAAATGTTGGTCGTCTTTTCAACTTAGGTCGTGATTTGGTTATTCAAGGTTCTTATGACCATGCAGAAGAAGATGCTTTCTATGAACGCAAATCTGACAGAATTATGGCTGGTGCTTCTTTAGACATTTGGGGTCCATTCTCTTTACTCGCCGGTTACCAGAGCGTTGTTAAAGAATACGGTAACCCATTGTTTGTTACAGCAGAAGCCGCAATAACTAAAGCAGAAGAAGCCTTGTTGCTTGTAGGTCCACGCATTAAGATTGCTCCTGCATCTTATATTTCTCTTCAATATGGAATGTTGACCAATGCAGTTAGCTTCTCAAGAAGTGGTTTAGCAGAAGATGGTGTAACCCCGATTTCTGTTGATGATGAACTTTCCATTGATAAAAATGTAATCATTGCCGATGTTACGGTAGCGTTCTAAGAGGTGTTATCATGAAAAATCATTTCAAATACTTAATGCTTCTTGCTGTTGCAGCACTTACTGCTTGTTCTTCAATGGAAGTAAATGAAGCGGAATCAGTAGAAGAAAACTTTCCAGCTGATTTTGTTGCAGCTGAATATTTAGAACTTCATCCTGCTTTACGCAGTTTGCAAATTCTTGACTATGTTGATAATTATAATTCAGGTTTAACTCTTTCTGAAGAAGAAATTGAAGCTGACACCATTGCTTTTATGGCAGATACAGCTCAGTTGCATAAAATTTATGCAGACCCGACTCTTGGTGGTTATTCTGAAGAACTTTGGGAAGAAAGTTGGGAATCTTTCTATCAGGATTCTGTTGCTTGCACCACAAAAGAAGATACTATCAGTATGAAACTCGATGATGTAGTCAACGATGCTGTTATTACAGTATATGTTGAAAACATCACTTATGATGCAGATGGTGTTATCACTGAAATCGAAGGTTTCGAAGATTCTACAAAAACAACACCAGTTACATACTCTATTGGTACAGATTATACTGTAGCTAAGAGAGGAACAAAGACTGTTGTAGATACTCTTTCTTGTGATACTACACAGGTTGAAATTCCTGGTGGTTTGACAAAAGACGTAGTTCGTCAAATCAAGAAATTCTCTTTCTACGATACAGAAGATGACTACGCTAAATTGTTAGAAGTTCCTTTAGATACATTTGCAATCAGTTATCAATATGTGATTTTTGGTCGTTCTCATGGCTGGCCATACAGAGTTTGTAAAGAAGACGAACTCAAAAATCCAGTTCAGTCAGAAACATACCCAATGGTCAAATCTTATTGTGCCGACGGCAATTTGATTCGCGAAATTATCAACAAGTAAGGTGATTTTATGAATGTAAAAAATATCGCTATTGCTTTTGCTCTCGGATGTGCTGTAATGGCACATGCGGCAGCTGATAAGGTAATTGGTTTTTTCCCTTATTGGAGCCAATATTCTCAATTCTACCCAAAGGATATTCGTTATTCTTTGTTGACTCATATCCATTATGCCAACTTGAATCCTGCTTCTGACGGTTCTGTTGCTTTAGCCGATGAAAACGATGCTCCAAATGTGCAGGAACTTTCAAAGTTTGCGGCAGAAAATGGAGTAAAATTGGTGGTTTCTGTTGGTGGTATGGAAATGGAATCCACCTTACAAGAAATTGCTGCTTCCGAAGAACTCCGTAATACATTTGCTTCTAATCTAGTTTCTTGGATGCAAGCAAACGGATTTTCTGGCGTAGAAATAGATTGGCAGAATCTTTCAACTGAAAATACTGCAGATTTCACTGCTTTGTTGAGTGCTTTGCAATCAGCATTTGCAGGAAATTATACATTGTCATCTACAGTTTACCCTCTTGTGGCTGCTGATGCTTACGATGTTTCTGCATTAAATAATCTGGACTATGTTACAGTCTTTATGCCAGATCAGATGAGTGAAGAAGAATCTGCTCTCAAGCCAAATCAGAGTGCTACTTTTATTGAAGAAACACTTAATTCAATGGCTGATAAAGGTTTGAATAAAGACAAAATGGTTCCTGTTGTTTATTTGTATGGTAAATCATTCTCTGGTGCTACTGGCTTAGGTTCTTCTCATTCTGGAATCGGAAGCGGTAACGAAGGTTATTTATCTTATAAAGAATTGATGGGAAAATTTGATACTCCTGATTACACCGTTTCTTTTGATGACGCTTCTAAGTCAGAATATGCTGTAAGCGCTTCTGAAGCTATTGTTTTCATGGGCATTCCATCTGTAAAAGCACTTTCTGAAAATGTTAAGAATAGTGGTTTTGCTGGCGTTGCCGTATATGATCTTTCTCAAGACCATCATGAATCTATTGTTTCTTTGTTAGTGACAATCGGACTTGAATTACGTCCAGATGTTGACTATAAAGGAAAGAAAAAGAAATAATGTAATGTTGCAGCTCTGAAAATGAGCTGCTTTTTTTTGGTGTTTTTTGTTTGGATATTGTGTCAGAAAAAAGTTGATTTTTGTCACAAGTAGTTTTGTAAAAGCCTTTAAAATAAGAAGAATAAACTTTTTATTACCATACAAATGACCTGTATGGTAATAAAAAGATTTATTTTAAGTTATTGGAGTTTGTATGAAAAAATTATTTTTAACTGCTATTACTATCGGTGCTCTTGCGGTAACCTCAGTTGTTGCTGCTCCGAAGTTTCCATTCCCTCAGAACCAGGCTTATCCTTATGGGCTTACTTTCAAGGGTGCTGAAACATCAAAAATTCAGCAACATTTTAAAACCTGGAAAAAAGCTTGGTACACAGAAGCAGGGCAGTTTTATGCAATGTATGGTGGTGCTTCAGAAAATGCAAACCAGAGAATGCCGAGTGGAACAGCTCGTGTTATAAGCCCAAATGCCAAAGTAGAATTAACGGTTTCTGAAGGTATTGGCTATGGTATGCTTTTGATGGTGTACATGTCTGATGCGCAAAACGATTACCAATCAGAGTTTGATAAACTCTGGAAATACTGGAAATGTTATGGTAAAGGTTTAAATGGTAATGGTTGTAATTCTTGGAGTGGTCAAGGTATGGACTGGCAAGTGGACAACTATACCGGCAGTATCGGCGGTGGAACAGCTAGTGATGCTGAATTTGATGCCGCAGTCGCTTTGATAATGGCTTACAAACAATGGGGAAATTCTTCTTACCTAGAAGATGCGAAAAAACTCATTAATTGGACAAAAAGTAATGATATGCAAAGTGATGGTAGTATTCGCCCAGGTTCTAACTGGAACGATGCTTTTAACCCAAGTTATTCACATGTAGGAGCATTTAAACTTTTCCAAGAAGTGACAAATGATGCTTTCTGGAATACAGCTGTAACGACTACTCTAAATCATTTGCGTCAATGTCAAGATAAAACAACTGGCTTAATGCCTGACTGGTGTGATTGGAATTCTCATAAAGGAACTACAACAAATGCGGCAGTAGGTACTGGTGGCGGTACTTTTGGTGACGATGCAGCAAGAACGCCATGGCGCATTGCTCAAGCTTATCATTGGTATGGTCTTCCTGTGGCTAAAGAAGCGAACGAAGCTTTATTTAACTGGCTTTATAATTCCACTTATGGCTATGCAGGAATGATTTTGCCAGGCTACAATTTAGATGGAACTTCTAATGCAGATATTTTTGTTTCTTCAACATATTCAGGTGGTCTTGGCCTTGCAATGACTTCTGTTGATGACGACAAGCATTATTTGGAAACAGTTTATTATTCTTTAATTAATACAGATGGTAAAGATAGCGTTCGTGCTGGTAAGGGTGAAAACTATTTTGCTGCAACACTCAATATTCTTTATCTTTTGACTTTAACTGGTAATATGCCAAATTTCTACAATATGACTGGTTATGTGCCATTTACTCCAGACCCTGTTGGTGCTGTTCGTCGCCCGCAATCTCCTGTAGGTGAATTACAACCAGAAGGAACAGGTATAAAAGTTTGTGGATTTGAACATTGGGGAGCTTATTCAGATAAATTAGGGCAAACCGTAATGTATCCAGATTCTGGAACAACAGCTATTTATTTACAGAATGGAACCCCCGTTATTGCCACAGAAATTTTCATTGGCCCTGAACCAACTTATGATGCTAATGCTGATTTAAAATATCCATTTGCTGGAGTTTCAGTTTCTTTTGATGAAAATAGTAGCTACTATAATCTTTCTGATTTGAATACAGTGAGAATTACTTATAGAAGTGAAGGCGTAATGCGCTTTGCTCTTTTAGATTCAATGACACTTGCAGATGGAAATGAAGGTGGAGAACCTGGTCTTTATTTGCCTCAAGTAGCAGAATTTACAACAATGGATATTGATATTTCTGATAATGGTTCAGATGAATTTAAAGCATTGAGTGTTCCTTCGTGGGTTTCTTGGCCAAACAATCGCTCTGTTGTATTATCAATGGTTCGTGGTCTCAAATTTGATGCAAAAATGGCTAAAGCAGGTTATGCATCATTTGCTTTGAGTGAAGTATCGCTTTTAGATGCAAGTGGTAATGTGATTACTTCTTTATCTGGAATCAATTCTATCCCAGAAACATTTAAAAATAAATTTAACGCATATTCTTTAGCTCAAGTGGGTAAGCAAGTTGTGTTTAATGGCTTTAAAAACGATGTGCGTTTACAGATTTATTCTATGAATGGAGAAGAATTGTTGTCTAAAAATGTGAGTGGGACAAAGACTTTTGATCTCTCTTCAACTAAATTAGGACAAGGTTCTTATCTCGTTCGAGTAACCGATTCTGATTATTCTCGTTGTATTCGTATCCAACGGTAAACAGAAAATAGATAAGGATGGGTTTTGCTGGGTGGTTTAGGCTGTATTTTTATGCATAGAAAGCATAAGGAGATGATATGAAAAAAATGCTTAAGGTTTTGTGCTTTAGTGTTTTAACTTTAGGTTTATCAAATGTCTTTGCAGACGCTTTGTCAGCAAAACCATTGCGTGTAGGCCCTGTTCAAAATTATGGTGCGCTTGGTACTAGTGGTGGAAAAATCATTAGTTTAGCTTCTAAAAAGCAAGTAATGCTTCGCGGAATAAGTTTATTCTGGTCTGATGCAACAGGTATTCAATACTACAACCCAGAAGTAATTTCATATATGACGGAAACGCTTGGAATAGATGTTTTCCGTTTTGCAATGGGTATTCAATATTACAATAGCCAAGGGAACGCCTCTGATCCTCTTGATGAAGCTTATTCCTATATGGGTGCAAAAGAAAGTTACCTTTCTAAGTTAGACCAAATGGTTCAAGCAGCCATTGAAAACGATGTTTACATTGTTGTGGACTGGCATAGCCATCGTGCTGAAAGTGAAAAGAGTGCTGCAAAAGAATTTTTCTCTTATGTAGCACAAAAATACGCCAATGTTCCAAACATCATTTTTGAAATTTACAACGAACCTGTAAATACTGGCTGGAGTACAATTCAAAGCTATGCAAATGATATTTCTGGTAGCATTAGAGCTTATACACAAAATTTGATTCTTGTTGGTACACCGAGCTGGTCTCAATTAACTAGCTATGGTAATGTAAATGCAACAAATGTTGCTTATGTATTTCACTTTTATGCCGCTTCACATAGTGTAGGAACATATGGTAACAGAATAACAAGTGCAATTAATTCTGGTAATGCAGTGTTTATTTCTGAATGGGGAACTACATCTGCAAGTGGTTCTGGAAATCCAGATGCTAATGCTACACAACAGTGGATTAGTTTTATGGAACAAAATAAAATTAGCAACTGTAACTGGAGTATGCGTCAATACACAAGTACTTTAAATAATTCAAATGAAGAATCAGCTATTTTGAACGGTAGTGAATACTTAACAACAAAAGAAGCTTTGAGCAAAGCAACTTTTACTTCATCAGGAAAACTTGTAACAAATTATTTAAATCAGTATCGTAGTTCTTGGGCTGATTCTTTGATTGCTGGCGCTAAAGGGGCTTGTTCTTTTAAAAATCATACAGCTAAAGAAACTGATGGTGCTATAAATGGTGTGTTGAATGCTGGTTGTTCTTATACATCAAGTGACGAAAGTGTTGTTACTGTTAATGGTTCTACATTGCAGATTGTTGGTGCTGGTTATGCAATTTTACAAGGCAATGATGGCTCTAAATCAATCGTAACTATTTCTGCAGAACCTAGTCAGACAATTAATAAATGGGGCGATTTCTTATGCCGTTTGAATGGCTCTTGTAGTGGTAGCCGTCAAATGAGAGATTTGACAAAAACTGGTGGCAAAGAAGTTGTTCTTTCTACGACAGGAAAAACAAATGAAGGTGCTACAATTACTCTGACATCTTTGAATCCTGAAGTAGCAGAAATCAAGAAAGCTGTATGTGCTAATTCTTCATATTGCTATGGTGATCAATTAAATTCTAATGTTACTATGCTTGCATTTAAAAATTTAGGTGAAGCTAAAATAGTTGCAACTGCACCAGCCGTTACTGGCTATAGAGCGTTGAACGACACTATAACAGTTACTTTAGCCAAGGCTTTGAATAAACTTCATTCTAAGTTTAAAGATCAAACTATTGCATTAGGGGCAACAGTAAACGATTGCTTACCTGATACAACAATGAATGATCGTTTGCCAGTGACTTATACATTTAATGGTGAAGCTACTTCTCCTTATTTGACTCATGTAGGTAACGGAATTGTAGCTGGAATGCAAAACGCTGTTGTGCAAGTAACTGCAACAGCACCAGAAACAGACTACTATGAAGCCTTTAACAAGTCTATCACAGTTGTTATTGGTGATAGTTCTCAGGCGGTCAATAAAGAAGAATATCAAGGTTCTCCAATTGCGGCAGTTCTCCCAGGAATTCCATTCAGAGCTGAAATGCAAAATAGTGGAGTCTTATTGCAAGTTTCTGAACCTGGTTTTGTTTCTTTAGAAATTTATTCTGTTGCAGGTAAACTCAAACAGAGTGCATCTAGACATTATACTGCAGGGTCTCACTACCTCTCTTTAGAATCTTTGCCTACAGGCTTTTATGTAATGAAAATTCGCCAAGGTTCAAAACAATATATGCTGAGACTAAATAAGCAATAATTGGTTTTGAAAGATTTAAGTTTAGTCCTTGAAAGTTCAACTTTTAAGGACTTTTTTGTTGTTGTTAACTTTGTTTAGAAATTTGAGTATAAAATAAAAATTATGTAAAAAAAGAGAAAGTGTACGAAAAAAAGGGGGAGTTTTAATAATAAAAGCAGATGAAAATAAGTTTTTTGTGTATATTTGAATTGGTGTGTTTGTGATATAATTCAAATATTTTTGCGAATTTTAAAAAGGAGAAAACTATGTTCAGATTGAATAGTTTGTTCCCCGCAAAATTTTTCTTTTTAGCAATGCTTCTTGGCTTTGCACCTTTTTTGCATGCTTTAAATTGTTTAGGGACTATTTATTTTAAAGCCCCGGCTCATTGGGATAGAGTTTATGGGGTGGTTGGTTCAAAAGAAACAAGGCTCCAAAAAAATGAAGATGGGTGGTATGAAATATCTGCATCTTCGCTTTCGGGAAGTGGTTTTGCTGGTACGCGAGCTACTACATTTTTGCTCACAGATGGTGATGGTGAATGGGTTGATGCCTCTAATTTTGCAACAGATGAAAAAACAGATGAAGATTTAATATCTTGTTCGGATTTTAATGACACAAGAACTCTTTATATATATGAAGGCGAAAAAGGTAAAACAGTCCTTTCAAATAAGAGCACTTCTTTACCAGGCAATAAACCTTCTAATCCTGGTGGAGGAACTGGAACAACAAATTTAACATTGTATGTTTTAATTCCTGAAATTTCTGGTTGGATGACAGGAATACCAATGCTTAGCCTTGATGGAGGAAAAACAGGCGTACGATTTGGCGCGGATAAAAATTTATGTGGTTGGTTCAGTATAAAATTAAATTCTGTAACAGATAGTGTTATTATCTATAGAAGCAATAATCATGAAGATCAGATAGGTTTAAATGGTCTTCAGGAAACAGAACCTACTGCCTCTTTTATTCCTCTTGCAACATTATTTGATTCTCTTAAAACAGACAAACTTTATTTTATTCCCGATGCAAATAAGCGTACAGACAAAGAAACGAATGGGTGGTATGATTTTGACCCAGGTATTAGCGGGGTTTGCGAATACAAAATAGCTGCATATATTTATGATTCTGACCAAGAAGTTAGTTCTTTATTTACTTCATCAGATGATGGCTCTGTGAATGAATCTCGCTATAAATTAGTCTCGGCTTGTCGAGGAATTCGTCAAGGAATTGTTAAAGATACATTAGATAAGAACAATAAACCTATTTTAGATGTAGGTTCAGAAAATGCAAAAAGATGTTTTGATGATGATACTACTTTGTTTAATCAACTTTTCAATTATCGTGCTGGAGTGAATGAAGTAACTTGTTACGAAATGACTTTTAGCCGAGATACTACAGGTCTTTGGGCTTTTAATTCTGACGATGAGGTTTATGATGATTATGTTGGTGGTTTTTATCCGGTAGAAGAAAAATCCAATATTCAGTTGTTAGAAATAGAAGGGGAGTCTCAAGAAATATGTGAAGATTGTAGAAATCTTCGCCGTGCAGATGGTCCTTACCCAAATAGGGGCCCTGCTAATACGTATGTAAGGCAAGGTTATACAGATTATGATAAACTTTGTAATGGCCCAGAAATTGGTGGCTGGCAAGGTGGTATTGATTGCGAAGGCGAAAATTCAGGGGGGAACCTAGGCAGTTGGGGAACTCGTTCTTGGAGTGGTTCGAAACGGAATGCTTTGTATTGTTTTGAATCCCATGCAAGTTTTGTTTATGATTCAACACAGGAATTTTCTTTCCGAGGTGACGATGATATCTGGGTGTTTATCGCTGGGCGCTTAGCTGTAGATATTGGCGGAGTTCATTGGTCATCTCCTGGGCATGTAGTACTTAAGGATTTTGTAGATAAAAATGGAGATGCTCTTGTACATGGCAAGACTTATCCAATAGATATCTTTTTCTGTGATCGTATGACAACCATGACAAATGTTTTGATTAAGACAAATATGTATATCATGCAACAAAGCAGTATTGAATTTACTGCTGGTGATGTTGATGAAGAAACAGATTTTGTAGATTACCAAATTTGCTATGAAAAGGTATCAGGTAGTTCTAGTAATTCTTGTGGAACCTCTTTGGTGACATCTTCAGATACTGTTCGTTATTGCGGAGCAGAAATAAAAAAGAATGGACATCTGAATATTTCATATACGATAACAACAAGAGCAGGGGCTCCTGTGGATACTTTGGATAGTGCAAAGGTTTGGTATGGAGGTATAGATCTTTCAGACACTAATTATTATCACCCAAGTATTAATGATAGAGCAATAACAGGCTTACCTCCAGGCGCATACAGACTTTGGATTGATGTAGAAGGGAAAAAGACTTATATTAATTTCCGAGTGACCGGGGATGTGAATGTAGACATTGTAAACCAAGATGTTTCTTTTGATGGCACAACAAAAGCATACCCGAAGAAAACAAAGTGGGAATTTGTTGGAAAGGCTTCTGCCGGAACAAGAGTGCCTGTTTATGTATCAAAAATAAATGGGAATGTTTTGGATTTAGCATCAGCCGCGGGACAAACTTATCGTATTTATTATGATGCTGGCTTTAGTGGTGCTATTTATACTTCTGAAACTGGCGATGAAATGGTTAGCAGTAAAACGGTTTTGACGATTGATTCAACAGGAGTTGATACCCTTTGGGTAACTTTGCCAATTAATGCAATGCAAAAAGCCTCGGAAAAAGTTTCTTTACGAGTGAATACACTTATTGCAGAAATAGAATTTTATGCTCCGGTTCTTACTTTTGCTTCTAACATAAAAAGAGATTCTCTTGGACAAATTATTTCTTGGGAAAATGTTTCTGGAGATCCTGATTCTTTAGATGGTAATCCGTATGCAAATTGGATTGGTTCAGATATTTCTTTAACATTATTAGTTCTCAATGCATCAGATTCTACAATTTGTAAAACATGTTCTATAGATCTTTTTGCATCAGAAAAATCAACGGGCCTTACAGTGCTTTTATCTGATATAGGAAATGGTGAAGTAAAGGTTATCTTGAATTCTTCTACGATTTACGATGACTCAACAGCTGCTATTGCAATAGCAAGTTCAGAAAATGCTTCTTTGATTTTTGCAAAATATGAAAATATGCGCTTTTTAAAACCACCAGTTCCGTTCCCGACATTAGTTGAAATTTATGACGCAAAAGGAGTAGTTTCACCTAAAGAGTTAGATATCCCTGCACCATACCATGAACCGACTAGAGCTTATTTAGATGGAGTCGCTGATTCTTTGAGAGTTTATTTTGACAGAAAACTTAAAAGTGATTCTTTGCCTAAATTAATTTGTGTTGAATGGGGAGATTCTTTAAAATACAAAACGAATGTTAAAAAGAAACTTTCAAGTTTTGGCTCATTGCAAGATAAAGATTCTGCAGTGGTATGTTCTGATACGATTGGTAAAAAAGCAATTGAAATTGCGTGGAAAAACAGAAAGTCAGATAGTATTTTGTCTTTTGGCGAAAGAACTTTTTCAGAAAGTATAAAAACAGCAGGCGTTGGCTTTGCCAGAACTTTTATGGCTTTCAAGCATTATGGAGAAAAAGTGGTGCAATCATTTGATAAAAAATTAAGTGAAAAAATTCCACCGATTCTTTTAAAAGCGAAATATTATGTTAATAAAGAAAGCCGAGAAAAAAATACAATAGAAATGCTTTTCTCAGAACCTGTTATGGCGAAAGATAGTTCTGATTTAAATAAAGCTTTTGCTTATTACATGTTGTCTGCAGATGATTATGAACCTATAGATAGGTATGCTATTGTTGAATCAGAAAAAGAAACAGAATTAAATGCTGATTCTGCATTAACACTTTATCGGCATACAGATGGAAGAAAAGTATTTAAAACACCTCTAGTTGGAGATTACGCACGCTTTGCTCCAGATGTATTGACTGATACATTAGGCAACAAACCAAAAGATTATGATGCTGAAGTGCCTTCTCCTTGGGTTCCTGTAACGGGAGATTTGCAAATTAAGGTGAAAATAAACAAGCGTAATTTTGCAGAACTTTCTACAGAATCAGATGTTTTGCAAAATAGAATCAAAGACAAAGAAGTGGTGACTTTAGTTCGTTTTGATTTAAACGATAGTTTAAAAATGGTAGAATCTATAGATTCTTTATCACACACAATAGGTCATTGGATTCAAGTTGATTTACCAGAAGTTTATGAACGTTATAAAAAGCTAGATGAAAGTTTAGGGATTGAAGATTTGAATGTCTTTTATTCCGTTTCTTATTTTTCAAATATGGGAAATTTCGTAGCTTCTGTGAGTGAACGAGTTGCTTGTGATGATGAAAAGATTTTTGGAAAAGGTGAAAACTGTATTTCGAATCCTGGTAATTTTTATATTGGTTGGAATGGTATTTCAAATGAAGGACGTCTAGTTGGATCAGGAGTTTATATTTCTTCGTTTAGTTGGTATATCCAGATAGGAAATTATGCAAATCGTTCAACAAGAATGGATTCATTTGGTTTGCGTCGAAAAAAGTAATGGAGGCTTTAAATGCGATTTAAGCAAATTTGTTTTTTAACATTAAGTTGTCTTTTGATAGCGTGCTCTGATGATAGTTCTTCAAGTAGTGCTAATGAAGACATATCTTCTTCATCTGTTTCTGAATTTTCTCCAATTGTCTTTACAAAATTAGGGAAAAATAAGTTGCTTGCAGGAGAATCTTTCAAAATAGGTTTTTCGGGTACAATAAGTATTGATGAAGAATATTCTCAAGTTGAAGATGCAATTGAAACAAAATTAGATAGTGCTCTTTTTGAAGTTAGAGAAGTTACTAAAAAAGGTGTTTCTAAAATTCTTTTATCAAGAAATATTGATGCAGAATATCCAGTACATGCTTTACCATTGAATACAGAAGAAGTTCTTTATGATGAATTAGAAGGTTGCGGAAATTTCAGAGTTTATTTCTGGGCATTTGCAAGTGGTTCGTCAAAAACTGTTTATGTTTCGATGGATTCTTTGGATTTTGAAAAAGAAACAGGTTACTGCGAAGAAATAGAAGAACCTGAAACCCCTGAATCATCTTCTAGTGAACCTGAAGAATGTTCTGAAATGGAAATGGGAACAATAACTCTTTCTACGGTTGCTAGTGATGAAAGTCGTTACGCTAATTTAGATGAAGGCGAGGTTTCAGGCGAAGCTACTAAAATGCAGATAGCACTTACCATTTTTGACGGGATGCTTGCATTAGAAACAGTTTCAGATGAATTTTCTCTTGGTGAAGAATATGGGAATTTTAGAGCAGGAATTATTCCAGATGAAGTTTGTAAAGAAAGTCTTGAAATTTACCCAGGAACTCTTGGGCAAGAAATAGAAGTTCATCAGAATGCTTGGGTGATTTTGAAGTCGGATAAAGATATGTATTTGTTGCTTGTCGGAAAACGAGTGGATGGCGAAGGTGGTTCTTCTGTAGAAATAACTTATTGGAAGTAACTTTTTTCTGCTTTAAACCAATCGTTTAGATTTTTTTCAGTTAAAATAGAAACCGCCGGCTTTGAACAAAGCCGGCGGTTTCTATATCATTTTACTTTTGTTGATTTTTTAATAAATCACGAATTTCAGTAAGTAAAACTTGTTCTGGTGGAGGAGGTGGCGGTTCTGCTGGTGCTGGAGCTGGTTCTTCTTCTTTCTTGCGCATGTTTTGCATAAAACCGAGGAATTTCTTCATAACGATGAAAACCACGATAGCGACAATGAAGAAATCAAGAACTTGGCCAAGGAACTTTCCGTAAGGAATTTCTGCGCCAGCAGCCGTAATATAAGTAAGGGCTTTTAAACCTTCGCCAGCAGCTTGAGAACCTGTAATCATTGCAACTAAAGCATTGACGCTAGGCATTACAATGTCGTTTACGAAAGATGTTACAATTTTACCGAATGCACCACCGATGATAACACCAATGGCCATATCAACGATATTGCCTTTAAAGGCAAACGCTTTAAATTCATCCATTAAGGAAGACGCTTTATTTTTTAAGGACATGTTTTCTCCAGATGTTGTTAAAATGAACTACAATAGTTCTTTGAAAAAGAAAATTAAATAATTCTTTTTGAAAGAGAATATTTTTAAATGCTTTTTTGTTTTTGATTTCTAAAACTATCTTTGTGGTGTGATTTGGCTCACTTTAGCTTTTGGTTCGGCTCTTTTTCTTGGAGTCTATGATATTTGTAAAAAGAATGCCGTCAGCGGAAATGCTGTTTGGCCAGTACTTTTAATATGTAGTCTTACCAATGTTTTTTTACTTTCTTTATTTGGAATACCAGAAATAAGTTCTTTAAAAGATCATTTGACTTTATTAGTTAAAGCAGCAATTGTGACAACTAGTTGGGGATTCACTTACAATGCAATAGCTAAACTTCCGATTTCTATAACGTCTCCAATTCGAGCTTCAGCACCTATTTTTACCATTTTTATGGCAACAGCTTTTATGGGAGAACGTCCACAAATATTACAATGGATAGGAATAGCAGTTTGCCTTGTTGGGTATTTTTTATTTAGTTCAGCAAGTAAAAAAGAATCAGGGTCTTATTGGAAAAATCCATTTGTGATATGTATGTTTGTTGGAACTTTTTTAGGTTCTTGCAGCGGTGTTTATGACAAGTTTCTTTTGCAGAATTTAGACTACGACCCATTAGTACTTCAATTTTGGTTCAATGTTTATATGTCTTGCGTTCAAGCTTTGATCCTTTTATTTTACTGGTTTCCGCGTAGACAAAAAATGCCTTTCCGGTTTAGACCGATTATGCTTTTTGTCGGAGTATTCTTGCTTATTGCAGATAGACTTTATTTCCTTTCTTTACACGAAGAAAATGCATTAGTTTCAATTGTTACTATTATTAGACGCTCAAGTGTACTTATTGCTTTTATGGCAGGCCTTTTTCTTTTTAAAGAATCGAAAAGTAAACGCAAATGGCTTGCTTTATTTGTCGTGTTGCTTGGACTTTCGTTTATAGCACTAGGTAATATTTAACGTCCATAATCTCTTAAACGCAAAAAAACGGCAACGATTTCAAAATATCTTGGGAGAGCCATTTCGCGAATCATACCTTGGGGTAAATTTCTAAAACCTATATGAAAAACTTTTTCCAATTTCTCTTGAATCAATTCTTGTGAAGGTTTGTTTTCTGGATTTTGTAAAAGGTTTAATAAAAAAACACCAGCCCCTAATTGGCATGCGCTATTTGGCATTTGGGTAATGTGAGCTAATTCAGCTTGTAAAAAACCGATATGCAAGCGGCTCCCTTGCAATTTAACTTTTACTTGTTTTTCTACAACAGAAAGAGGTTTAATGGCTGGGCGCAATTCATCGGAAAAATTTTTAAAATCGCGCGACGATTTAGATTGCAGTTGGACAAATTCTAAAGGGAGTTCTGATTTTATTTCAGAGTTATTTGAACAAATTCTTTTTGCTTTTTCAGTCGCATTTTCTACGCGATATTCTGTTAAAAGTAAAACAGTATTTGCCACTTCAAGGTAATCGCCACAAGCACCGGCGACTAAAATAAAATTACAACCGAGTGTAGAAAAATTTTTGATTTGATCAATTAGTGGGACAAGAGGTTCTTTTTCATTTCCAATGAGAGCGCGAACTCTAGAATCTCGAACAAGAAAATTAACGGCGCTAGAATCTTCATCAATAAGAAATGTTCTTGCTCCGAATTCAAACATTTCTAAAAGGTTAGCGGCTTCGCTTGTAGAACCAGAAGCATAAGCTGTTGAAAAATCAGACGTGGTTTTATTGCCTGGTAAATTATGAACTAATAGCGAAATGTCAGAATGGCGAATGCTTCTACCTTCTTCGGTTTTAATTCTAACAGCTTCTTCAGAAACAACAATCCATTCGCGGCCATCGCCTTTTATGTGAGGGTAAACAGCTTTTTCTAATGCCGCAAGTAAAGTAGATTTACCATGAAAAGCCCCACCTGTTATAACAGTTATGCCTTTTGGAATACCCATGCCTTTTATCTTTTTGCCGCAACTTTCTAATTCAACACAAAGGCTTTCTGGTGATTCAAAAGGAATGGCTTCTGGTAAAGGTTTTTCAGAAATACCGCTTTCCCTTGGCAAGATAGCGCCATTAGGGACAAAAGCGATTAAATCTTTTTTGGCAATTTCTTGTAAAAGGCCTTCTCTGATTTCAAGATTTTCAATAGCCAAAAGAGCTTTTTGAATTTTTTCTGCAGAAGCATAAAGGGAATTGGTTAAAATATCAGGTAATGCAGAAATAAAAATTTCTTGAACAGCTTCGCCATCAATAAGGCGTTTTTCTCCAGGCAAAGCAATTTGTAAAACTAAAGAAATGTTCCCATTATCGCACCACAAAGAATTTCGAATTAAAATTTCTTCGCCAGGCATATTTAAGATAATAGGAGAGTTTTTTTCAGAAAAACGTTCTTGGATATTTTGTGCTAATTCTCGGTGTAAAAAATCAGAAAAAGCTATCTGTTTTGTAAAAGAATTGGTAAAATTAGAAGTCCAGCCCAGGATTTTTAAAGGAGCCGAAATGAGTATTTTAGAAGGTGGGGCATAAGGATCGCCTTGAATGTGTAGAAATTCCAAAGAAAAATCGCCAAAATCCAGTTTTTTATTGGCAAGTTGTCTGTAATTGCCGTAATTTTTCCCAGAAAGGGCTTTTAATCTTTGGTAGAGTTCTTTCATTGCGTTCTCTTGAAAAAAAGTGAAATTTCAAACAAAATTGGCTTTTTTAAGGCTTATTTTGAATAGTATCAAAAAAAAAATAAAAAAAATGAACTTTAAGCTTAAAAACTTTATATCTTAAAAGCACATAAATTTAAGGAGATTTTATGAAAAGAAACTTTTTGCTCTTTGTTTTGTTGGTTCTGTGTGCTTCAATTGCCACTTTTGCAGAAGAACCACCACCTCGTGGGCAAATGGGTAAGGTTACAATTATGACTGATCCTCCAGGAAGTCAGGTTTTTCTTGGTGGTGAAGAAATAGGTAAGACCCCTATTGTTGAAAAGGATTTCCCATCTGGTCGCCATACTTTGGTTATTATTGATCAGGGCTATGAACTTGTTAACCAGCGTTTCAATGTTTGGCCAAACAAAGTAAATGAATTTGGTGGCAAAACAACGATTCCAAAAGGTCACTTAAAGGTTTCTACAAAGCCTGCAAAGTGCATCATTTATGTTGATGGTGATCAAGCTGATATGACAGATGGTGCAGCTCTTACTGTTCGTAACTTAGATGCCGGTGACCATATGGTTCGTGCCGAATGTGGTCGTCGCTCAGCAGAAATGCTTGTTACTATCAAGGGCGAAGAAACTTCTGAAATTATGCTTGATGCAACTAAGAAATAAGAATCTTCATTTCTCCTCCTAGGGAAAGCCCGCCAAATTGGCGGGCTTTCTTCTGTTAAATTTTATGATTCGTTGTAGATATTTTCTTTTTGCTTTTTTTGTGTGGATTGGTTTTTAGAATTGCATGTGGATTCTATTTATGACGCCTCTTTTGTTGTGCTTTTTGTCTGGCGCATTTAAAAAAATGAAGTCTTCTAGAAATAAAAGAAGATTTCTGAGTAGAAGTTTTTTATTTTTAAAGCAAGTTTTCAGTTTTTGAAGTTTAGGGCTGGTAATTATGGAATTGACTCCATTAGATATTCGAAATCAAACGTTTCATTCTAAACGTTTTGGTGGCTATGACCCAGAAGAAGTCAAAGCTTTTCTTGAAACGGCTGCTCAGGCTTTTGAACAAATGTCTAGAAACCGCAATGATTTAAGTGAAAGATTAAAAATTGCAGAAGAACGCGTTAATTATTATCGTCAAATTGAAAAAACGATTCAAGATGCTGTAATGACTATGCAAAAAACTTCTGATGATGCCAAAATGGCGGCAGAAAAAGAAGCAGCGCTTATTGTTGCAGAAGCTAGAGCTAAAGCTTTAGGAGAAGTAGAATCTATTAAACAACAAGCAGAAGCATTGCGAAAAGAAATTGAAGAATTGAAAAAATTAAGAACGAATTATTTAATTCGTTGTCGTGCTTTGGTTCAATCGCAAGAAGAACTATTACAAGCAATGGAAAAAGATTTCGACTCTCTTTAATTATGAGAATACAAGTAAAAGCTCATGCTCGCAGTCGTCGGGAGTCTGTGGTCAAACAAGCGGATGGCTCTTTTAAAGTAGATGTAAAAGCCCCACCTTCAGATGGCGAAGCTAATGCTGCGATTTGTAAATTGCTTGCCGAATATTTTCATAAGCCTAAAAGTGCAGTACGAGTTATTTTAGGCGGAACGAATTCCAAGAAAGTTATTGAAATAGACGATTAAAATAATTTTTATGGCATTAATTTCTGTTCAAAATATTTGTTTGCGATTTGGAGGGCCACCGCTTCTAGATTCAGTTTCTTTTGATATAGAAGAAGGGGAATGTGTTTGTCTTGTTGGCAGAAATGGTGAAGGCAAAAGCACACTATTAAAAATCCTTTCAGGAGAAATGCAAGCAGATTCTGGAGAAATTATTCGAAAAAATGGATTGCACGTAGCAAGGCTTATTCAAGAAATTCCAGCTCACATAAAAGGGACTGTAAGAGAAATTGTTTTAGGAAAAAATAAAGAGAGAAATTCTTTTGGCGAAAGTATTTTAGGAAAAACAGGAATAGATTCAGAAGCGTTTTATGATGACCTTTCTGGTGGGCAAAAAAGGAGAGTTCTATTTGCAAAAGCATTAGCAAGCGAACCGGATCTTTTGCTTTTAGATGAACCAACAAACCATTTAGATATTGCTTCGATTCAGTGGCTAGAAGGCATACTTTCAAGACTTTCTTGTGCGGTTTTATTTATTAGTCATGATAGAGCATTTGTGAAAAAATTAAGTAAGCGAATTCTTGAATTAGATAGAGGAAAAATTAAATCGTGGAATTTTCCTTATGATAAATTCGTGGAATATAGAGATGCCGCTTTAGCAGAAGAAGAAACAAGTAATAAACTATTTGACAAACGTTTAGCCGAAGAAGAAATTTGGATTCGTAAAGGGATTCAAGCAAGAAGAACACGTAACGAAGGCCGAGTTAGAGCTCTTTTAAAAATGCGTGAAGAAAGAGCTAATCGTAGAAACAGAACTGGCTCTGTTAATATGCAAATTACTGAAGCGGAACGTTCAGGGAAATTGGTTGTTCGTGCAGAAAATGTGAGTTTTTGTTATGAAGGCTCTGAAATTATTAAAGATTTCTCTGTAGAAATTTCAAGAGGTGATAGAGTTGGTATTGTTGGTGAAAATGGCTGCGGAAAAACAACGCTTTTAAAAATTTTGCTTGGTGAACTTTCTCCCGATAAAGGTTCGGTTCGTTTAGGGACAAATTTGCAAATAGCTTATTTTGACCAGATGCGAACGCGTTTACGAGAAGATAAATCTTTGATAGAAAATATTGGGGACGGCCAAGAATATGTTGTGTTGAATGGAGAAAAGCGTCATGTGTTGAGTTATTTACAAGATTTTTTGTTCACTGCAGAACGTGCTAGGGGCCCTATTAGTGCTCTTTCTGGCGGAGAAAAAAACAGATTGCTTTTGGCTTGCCTTTTTTCACATCCATCAAATGTTCTTGTTTTAGATGAACCGACAAATGATTTGGATATGGAAACGCTAGACCTTTTAGCCAATTTACTGGCTGAATATAAGGGCACAGTTATTACGGTTAGTCATGACAGAGCGTTTTTGGATTCTTTTGCAACAACAATTCTTGGATTTGAAGGCCTTGGAAATATTCATGAAAATGTTGGTGGTTATACAGAATATGCTGAAATCCGGAAAATAAGAGAAAAACAAGAAGGGAAATCAGATAGTTTTGTAAAAGAAAAAGAATTAGAACAAAAAAAGGAAAAAGTAAAAACAAAGAGAAGTTATAAAGAAGAACGCGAATACGAAGCTTTGCCAGGAAAAATTGAAAATTTGGAACAAGAAATAGCTTTATTAGAGCAAGAATTGACAAAAGAAGAAATTTATACAGACCATGTAAAACTGACTAAAATTCAAAGAGAAATTGCTGAAAAAGAAAAGGAATTAACAGAGTTTTATGAACGTTTTGAAGAGTTAGATTCTATAGGTTAATGTTTTTTTGGAAGATTTGAGTAATTTGGCGAAATTTGGAGTGTATACAAAGGTAAAAAAAATAATACTAAATACCCTTAATTTATAAAAATCAACGCTTTATAAAAAAAAAGTGAAAATATGAAAAATAATTGTCACAATTTCGTCAAAAAAAGATATATTAACGCCAAACAGCCCTTTTGGGCAATTCACAATAAACAAAGAGAGAGAACATGAACAAGAAAATTCTTATTGCTTCAGCTTTCCTCGCTGCTGCAACAATGGTTTCTGCTTTGACCACTTGGTCTGGTGCTAATGGCGACTACCGCGTAGACACTGGCCTTGATGATGGTTCTGATGAATCTGGTTACTGGTACACTTATGCTGATGACGCTAACAGCGGTACATCTGCAATTACATGGCCTGTAGCTACTGGTAACGAATATGATGACAACGCTCTTGACCCAATCATCGACCATTGCGGTGGTCTTTGTGGTACTGTAACTTTGGGCGCTGGTTATGACTATCCGTTTGCCGGCCTTGGCTTTAACTTGACTGGTCCAGATCAGACTGGTGCTGACGTAACTGCTTGGGGTGGTCTCTGCATCACTTATACAGCAGGTGTTGCTCCAATCTTGGAAATTGCTCCAGAAGATGAAGCTACCGTTACTGAATACAACAACTACATGAGCAAATTGAAAGTTGCTGCTTCTGCAAGCACTTTGGACCTTGCTTGGTCTGATTTCAAACAAGAAAGTGGTTGGGGTGTAACTGTTCCTCAAGCTTCTTACTTGACAATGATTGCAGCTGTTAAGGTTAAATTCTCCGGTAAGGCTGGTACATCAGGCGATTTCAACATTATTCAAGTTGGTGAAAAAGGTGCTTGCGGTGACGTTCCTGACGCTATTTCTGCTCCAGTTGCAGCTTCCTCTGTTAAAGCTATGCTTTCTGGCCGTACACTTTCCATCTCCGGCATCAACTCCGTTGCTGCTGCTGAAGTCATCAACCTCCAAGGTCAAGTTGTTTTGAAAGGTGCTGTAAGCGCTTCTTCTTCCTTGAACCTTGCTTCTCTTGATGCAGGCGTTTATATGGTTCGCGTTGCTGGTAAAGCAGTGAATCATAGCCAAAAGATTGTTCTTAAGTAATTTTTGAACATTCTTAAAAAAGAGACGACTTTTAAGTCGTCTCTTTTTTTATTGGCCGAAAGGTTTTTAAAGAAAAAAAGTAAAATAGGGTAATAGTGTGCAAATTTAAGTGATTTAATTAAAAATCTTGTTAAAAAAGATTTTTTTACGCTTATAAAGAGTGATTTTTTTTGAACTCTATATATATTAAGCAGAAGTAAAATTTTATTGAGGCCTTTTATGAAAACAAAGTTTTTGATGCCATTACTAGCGAGTTCGTTTTTGTTGCTTGCTACGGCGTGTACTTCTAGTGATTCTTCTGAAGATTCTACACCTACAAATCCGCAACCACCATCTGCTGAAACACCTGTAGATCCTGGTCAAGGCGGTGGGAGCGCTGCTCCTGCTCCTGTTATACCAAGTTCTGTTTCTGACCCGGCTATTACACAGAATCTTTATGCTGCCTGGAAAGCAGGTTCTTATGTGTCTGCTGCAGATGAAGCGGCTAAATACCCATCTCTTGGTGCAGAATTTAGTGAAATTTTTGGCCCTTATATGGCTCAAGGCCGAGTTCCTGCTCGCGTTATTTGGAGTACATCTAGCAATTCTAAATGTTTGATTGACGAAGCCCAAGGAACTCCAATGTATAAGCGCGGTTGTACTGTTTCCGAAGGTATCGGGTATGGTATGCTTATTACTTTGTTCCAAGGCGATATGGATGCTTACAATGCTATTTGGACATATAGCCAAGGGTATCGTAATTCTATTTATTCGGGTGGAACTGGTTTAATGCCATGGCTCACTAATACATTCCATTGGGATGTTATTGATGGATCAAGTGCTACCGATGCTGATTTGGATATTGCTGCTTCTCTTGTTATTGCTTATTACAAGACTGGTAATCAGGAATACCTTAATGATGCATTGTCTTTGATTAATGCTATTTGGGAACATGAAATTAACCCAGCTAATTTGCTTATTTATTCTGGTGATACACCAATGTGGCATACCGCAGACCCTGCTTACAACTTGAGTTATTTCTCACCTGTAGCTTTGCGTTTGTTTGCTATGGTTGATCCAAACCACAATTGGACTGGTGTGCTTGATGCAATGTATGCTTATATGCAGAAAGTTCAAGCTGCTGGTACTGGTGTTTTCCCTGACTGGAGTAATGGCGCTGGTGTAGCTGTAAACCCAGATAATGGTTCTGCAGATAAGACTTATTGGTTGTTTGATAAGGAATCTGTACGTATTCCATGGCGTATTGCTTGGGATTACTATTGGTTTAAAGATGAACGCGCTCTTGCAGTTTTGAATACACTTCAATCTTTTATTTCTGCTAAGAGTAATGGTGACCCAGCTCAAATTCCTTCTGTGAACTATTCTTGGAATCCAACTATTGGAGCTGATAAATCAGGTAATGCTTTGCCAATTCAATGGCGCGGTGCTTGGTGCTTGACTGGCATGAATGGCTCTCAGGGTTGGCTTGATGCTTGCTTAGCTATTTTCAACCAAGAACCTATGCAAGTGACTAATGGAAGCTACTTCTCTAACATTTTGCAGATGATGTTTAGTCAGCTTATGAATGGTTATTATACTAAGCCGTTCTAAGTTTCTTTAAATTGATAAAAAAACGCCTTGTTTTACAAGGCGTTTTTTTATTGTGAAAGTGTATTTTGGGTTTGTCTTGGAAATTTCTTTTTTTATATATTCCAACTGATGTATTCTGATTCTACATATAGCGATTCTTTGAAAGCAGATTTGCAAGAGCTTTCTAATGTTCCAGAAATTTCTGTGAATGCATTTTTGTCTAGCGAAAATGTTTCTGTAGGGGATACTTTGACTTATACAGTTGCTCTTTCTGTTGATGCTCCTGTTGTTTTGCCTGTTATTGCTCAGAGTTCTGTAAATGCGAAAGGGATTTCTCAAGAGGGTGTTAAACAGGTGTCTTCAAGAGAAATTTCACAAGGGAAAACTATTTCAAAAGTAGAGTTTGTTTATACACTTTCTGTGAATGATACTGGAAATTTATCTCTTCCTAAACTTTCTTTTGCTATTCCACAAGGTGATTCTTTGCCTTTGGTTATTCAATCAGAACCTTATTCATTTTATGTAGAATCGCCTTTGAATCCGTTGCCTTTTTTGGGCGGCTTGTTTTGTGCGGTTGCTATTGTATTAGTTGCTTTTTTGAAAAAGAAGAAACAAGTTAAAAAGCGGGTTTTGCTACAAAAGCATAATGAATTAAAAGATGTTATTATAAATGATATGCTTGTTTTGAAAGCAAGAGTTTCTGTTGCTGATAGCCGAGAATGGCTGCAAAATCTTGAACTAGTGTTTGATAATTTTTCTAAGTTGCGTGTGGGTGAAACGAGTTTTGTGAAAGCGGTTCGTTTGAAAAAGATTTCTGATGGAGATTTTTGGGTAAAGCTTTTTGACGAAGCACGTTATGGTGGCACTAAAAGAGATGTTTTTGAGCTCAGAGAAATATGGAAAACTGCTGTTGCTTTGATGAATTTAGAAGAAGATTTAAAACAAGTAGAGGATAATTAAAGGGAGATTCTATGGATATTCAAGAACTTTCTGAAAAGATTAAAGATAAAAGCGTTTTTTGCGCTAATTTGCTTCGAGAAGTTGAAGGGACTGTTATTGGTCAAAAACCAATGGTGGAAAGTATTTTAACTGGTATTCTTGCTGGTGGCCATGTGTTGCTAGAAGGTTTGCCTGGACTTGCAAAAACGACAGCGGTGAAAGCTTTTGCGGATGCTTGTAAACTGGATTTTAAAAGGATTCAGTTTACTCCAGATTTACTCCCGGCTGACCTTTTGGGGACAACTATTTATAATGCAAAGGAAGCGCGTTTTGAAACGCGAAAAGGTCCTCTTTTTGCGAATTTGATTTTAGCTGATGAAATTAACCGCGCTCCTTCAAAAGTGCAGAGTGCTTTGCTTGAAGCGATGCAAGAAAGAACAATTACTATTGGCGATGAGTCTTTTAAGTTAGATGAACCGTTTTTGGTGCTTGCTACTCAAAACCCGATTGAACAAGAAGGAACATATCCTTTGCCAGAAGCACAAGTGGATAGATTTTTGCTGAAGGTGAAAGTGGGTTACCCCGGTAAATTAGATGAAATGCGTATTCTTGAAGCGGTTAGTGGAAGTGGTTTGAGGACTCCTGCTCAAGTGGTTTCGAAAGAAGAAATTTTAACTGCCCGTTCTCTTGTGCGTGATGTTTATATTGATGAACGTGTTAGAGAATATATTGTGAATCTTGTGTTAGCTACACGCGACCCGGCAAGTATTAAGAAAGCGGAATTGATTGGTTTTATTGAAGTCGGTGCTTCTCCACGCGCTTCTATTGGCCTTTCACAAGCGGCAAAAGCGCATGCGTTTATTCAAGGTAGAGCTTATGTAACGCCAGAAGATGTGAAAGCGGTTGCGATGGAAGTGATGAGACATCGTTTGGTGCTTAGCTATGAAGCAGAAGCAGAAGAGATTTCTGCAGAATCTATTGTGCAGAAGATTCTTGATTCTGTGGAGGTGCCATAAGGTAATGTTTTGCGTTAGTTGCCCGGAAGGCGGCGCGTAAGCGCCGGTGCCAAAGGCACCGACCAGAGGGTAGCCTTAGAGGGGAACGGCCGAGATACTCGGCAACGCCCAATGAAAAGAGAAGAAGATGCTTTCAAAAGAAGTCTTTAAAACGGTGAGTCGGATTGAACTTTCTGTGAAAGGAAAGCTCGATGCGGTTATGACCGGAGCGTATCATAGTTCTTTTAAAGGGAACGGGATGGAGTTTAGTGAAGTCCGCGAGTATGTCCCGGGCGATGATGTGCGCTCAATTGATTGGAATGTGACGGCTAGAACCGGGACTCCGTATGTGAAGAAGTTTGTGGAGGAACGCGAACTTTCAATGCTTTTGATGGTGGATGCTAGTTCTTCTTCGGAATTTGGGAGTGGCTCGCAAATGAAAGGCGAGGCTATGGCTGCACTTACGGCTTTGCTTGCTTTTGCAGCGATTAAGAATAATGATAAAGTGGGGCTTTTGATTTTTACTGATCAAGTGGAACTTTTTATTCCGCCTGCTAAAGGCAGAAAGCATGTTTTGCGACTTGTGAGAGAGATTCTTTATTTTAAACCAGAACATCATGGGACAAATTTGCAAGCGGCTCTTGAGTATGCTGGGAAAATTCTTTCTAGGCGTTCTGTGGTTGTGGTGATGTCTGATTTTTTGGATTCTGGTTTTGATAATGCGTTTAAGGTTTTGCGTAAAAGACATGATGTGCTTGCTGTTGCAGTGAATGATGTGAGAGAAACGGAATTGCCTCCTGTTGGGCTTGTTGAATTAGAAGACCCTGAAACGGGAGAGACACTTTTGGTGGATACTGGCGACCCTTATTTTCGTGAGAGTTTTATGCGTGAAGCGAAAAGAAATGCTAGAGAAGTGGCTGAACGGTTTGCTCGAATGTCTGTTGATTTTGTGCGTATTTTGGTGAAAGAGAATTTTCAGGATACGGCGGCTCCTTTGATTGAACATTTCAGGAGAAGAGCGAGGGAAGCTAGATGAGAATTTTGTTTTTGCTGTTTGTTTTTTTAGGTTTTGCTTTTTCTCAAGATGTGAGTGTGAAAGCTTCTGTGAGTGCATCGCAGGTTTTTATTGGAGATGTTTTTGATTATAAAGTGGAAGTGGTGACAAAGGAAGGAGCTGGTGTTACTCTTCCGTCTTTTGTCGGGAATCTGGGTAGTTTTGAAATTCGTGATTTGAAAACTTCTGAAGAGAAATTGAAGGATGGTTTGGTTAAAACTATTCATAGCGCTGTTTTGAATACTTTTGTGAGTGGGGATTTTGCTTTAGCGCCACAAGAAGTTCAAGTTGTTTTTGAAGCTGATACGGTTGTGACTTTGACTGACCCCGTGGCTATACGTGTTTTGCCAAGAACGACTGAAGCTGATGTGGATATTTTAGAGGCAGAAGGCCCTGTGTCTGTGCCTGGTACGCCGTGGTATGTGTTTGCGTTGATTGCTTTTGGCGTGCTTCTTTTGGCTCTTTTGTTTGTGTTCCTTTGGAAGTATTTGAAAAGAAATGTGACTGAAAAAGTGTTACCGCCTTATGAAGAAGCGATGCTTGCTCTTTCTATTTTGCGAGAAAAGAAAATTGCTGATTCTGATCAGGGTCAGTATTTTATGGAGTTAGGTTTTATTGTTCGCCGGTATGTTGAAAAACGATTTAAAGTTGATATTTTAGATGCTACTGTTGCTGAATTGAAGCAAAGAATGTCTTGCGTGGCGGGGCTTCCGGAAGCGTTTAAAATGGGAGTGGTTTCTCTTGCGGTAGAGACAGAACCTGTGAAGTTTGCAAAGGTGAATCTTGAGAAAGATAGAGTTTTGCATTGGGAAAATTTTGCTTTTGAATTGTTAGAAAAAACAAAGCCTGTTCCTGAAGAAGAAAAGAAGTCAGGAGAAAAGAGGTAAGCGGTTTATGGATATTTTTGGTTATCATTTGCATAATCCTGAAGCGTTGTTTTTATTTGCTTTGGTGCCTGTGCTTGTTGCCGAATACATTTACCGTATGCGTAAACGTAAGAGTACAATGAAGTTTCCGGCATTAGGGATTGCAAAGAAAGTGCGGTCTGGGGCAAGAGTGAAATTTCGTCATATAGTGCCTTTGCTTCGTTTGCTTGCTATTTGCTGTTTTATTGTTGCTCTTGCAAGACCTCAGAATGCGACAGAAGTTGAGTATTCTTCTTCTGATGGTGTGGATATTATGCTTGCACTTGATGTTTCTGGGTCTATGATGACGCTTGATATGTTGATGCCTGCTGATAGAATGAAACTTGGCGTGATGAATGCAGAAAAGGTTTTGAAGTCTGGAGAGTTTTGGGATTTTAGTCGCTTGGGGTATGCGAAAAAAGTGATTTCTGATTTTATTGGAAAAAGAACAAGTGATAGAATAGGTCTTTCTGTTTTTGCTTCGCGTTCTTTTACGATGTGTCCTTTGACTCTTGATTATGGTTCTTTGCAAGAAATTTTACTTTCAGTTAATGATTCTTCGGCTTCGGGGAGTGGGACTGCAATTGGCGATGGATTGATGACGTCTATAGCGAGGTTAGAAAAGTCAGATGCAAAGTCTAGAGTGGTTGTGCTTTTAACTGATGGTCGTGATAATGCTAGCCTTGTGCCGCCGCTTCATGCGGCGGAGGTTGCTAAGGCACTTGGTGTGAAAGTTTATACGATTGGAGTGGGTAAAAAGAGTGGTAGTATTTTGGCTTTTCAGCAGAATCCTTGGACAGGAGATATTTCTTGGGGGGAACGTGAAATTACGCCAGAAGAAAGTGTAGATGAAGATGTGTTGAAAGGAATTGCTGAGAAAACTGGTGGAAAATTTTATCGAGCCGAAAACAAAAAAGAACTTGAAAAAATTTATGAAGAAATTAACCAGCTAGAAAAAACAGAAATAGAAACAGTTGTGTATGCGCGTTATGCTGAGTTGTTTTACCCTTGGCTTTTGGCTGGAGCTTTGTTGATTTTTCTAGAATTGCTTTTAGCTAATACTCGATTTGTGCGTATTCCTTAAATAATTGTTAGATTTATTTTGGATATTTAATTGGAGGCTTTATGAAAAAGATTTTGCTTTCTTTTTTGGGTGTGGCGTGTTTTGTAGCATGTTCTGATAGTGATTCTTCTCCATCGGGTTTCGCTATGGATGATTCATTTGAAATAGTTCTTGATAAAGCAACTTATGAATATATCGCTGGTAAAAAAGATACTGCGATGGTTGTTTATAATGCAGTTTGTAAAGAAGGGACTTTAGGGAATTTAGTTTGGAAAGAAAAAGAGGAGAAAGGTGATACACTTCAGGTAAGTTTTAATTCTAAGAAAAAAATAGTTTCTACAAAAAATGCTTCTGATGAAGAATGGAGCAAATTTGATTATGAAGGTTCTGTATTTCCTTTAGGCCTTTGGAAAGAAGGTGAAGATGCCGTAATGCAAGGTGCTATGAAATTAACAAATAAAAAAGAATTGCAAATGGTGCTTTCTTATAGTGGCTCTTGCTTTTTAGAAGATTATTATAAAGGTCTTGAAGAAGAATCTGAGCTTGAAGATACAGAACTTGAAGGTGATGAAGAAATAGAATCAATGAGTCCTATGCCTGAATTAGAAATCAAAAGTTGCTCGGAAGCTACAATGTATGATGGTTTAGTGACATTGAAAATAGAAAGTTTGAAAGAATCTTCTGGAAATTTGAGTTTGATTTACAAATCTAAAAGATGTCCGATTGCTTATTCTCTTCGTTATGCAAAAAGCGAAAGCGATTGTAAAGCCGCCTATGATGAATTTTTGTTAGATAAAGAAGCGGAAGAATTTGATTTCGATGAATATTCTGTTGTTTTAGATCAAGATGAATATTGTATTGCAGAATTAATGCTTGCTTTACATAAAGATTTAGGTGTTCCTTTGTCAGAAGGTGTTTTACAAGGAAAGGTTGTAAAATTTGCCAAGTCTTTAACTAAAGTTTCTCGATGATTTTTTGTTAATGTTTTTAGGAGCCGCGAATCCTCGCGGCTCTTTTTGTAAAATCCCTCTTGTCTGAGTTTTTTTCTTTGGTTATGTTCGTTAAAAAGAGAGGATTTTATGAAAAGAAAAATATGTTTACTTTTGTTTTTTGCTTTAGTTTTAGGTTGTTCTGAAGAGAGTTCTTCTGGAACATCTGGACTTGCAAATGAAACTAATTTAATTGCTGATAAGGGTGAATTAGTTTATGATTCGAGTGATTCTGTTTTGACTCTTATTTTTCCAGTTTGTAGAGAAAATGCGGCTGGAAATTTGGTGTGGCAAAAACAAGGTGAATCAGTTTCTTCTAAAAAAGTGTTGGTTATAAAGAATTATAATCCGTTAAAAAAGACGGCTCGTTTGGTGGAGTTAGGTGAAGATGATTCAGATGTTTATCGTTATGAAGGGAATAATTTTCCGTATGGCCTTTGGAAAGATGAAAGCGATGTTTCAGAGGTGGTAATAGATGCTTTTTGGTTTGATGAAAAAGAAGGCTTTAAAGATGTGGAAATTTATCGAGGGGATTGTTTAGCGAAGGATTTGTTGGAAGAACTTGAAGATGAAATGGATAATGGATTTGGAATAGATGATTTGAAATACAAAAATTGTTCGGAATTGACTTTCTTGAATGGTAAAGGTTTGTTGAAAATACGAGATTTTTCTTCGGAAGTTCTTCAGTTGGCTTTGTCTTATGATAAAATAGCTTGCGATTTTTCACTTAAAAAACGTTATGCCGTTTATGAAGAAGATTGTAAAGAGGCTTATGAAGAGTATCTGGTGGATGATTTGAGTGATGAATATTTTGAGTTTGACGATTATGATTTAGAATTTGAAGGTGATGAAGATTGTTTTACAGAGTTAATGCTGAAAATATATGTGCATACTCTTTTGGAATAAGTTTTTAAAAGCGTTGTCGGAATGCTCTATAGAAGGGGTAGAGAGCAACAACGTGCGAACGAGGGGAAGGCTTTCCCCTTTTTTATATTTTTTAAGAAAAGCCATTGAATTTAGTGAATCTAAAATTGTATATTCGTTCTCAAATCTTGGAGATTTGAATGAGATTTGCTGAACCTGTTTTTTTATGGGGTCTTTTTTCGATTCCGTTTTTGGCTTGCTTGTTTTGGCTTGCTTATCGTAGAAGGCAAAAACTGGCTGCACGTTTTGTTTCGCTTTCCATGTTGCCTAAGGTTGCAACATCTCTTTCGCCGTGGCGCCGCTTGATTAAAACGACTTTGATTTTATTTGCTGTTGCATTTTTGTTTGTGGCTCTTGCTCGGCCACAGTGGGGAATGAAAGTAGAACATGTAGAACGTAAAGGTCTTGATTTGGTGCTTTTGCAAGATGTTTCTCTTTCTATGCTTGCTGAAGATGTGAAACCAAGTCGTTTGGTGCGTTCAAGACATGAAATTTCTGCTTTTTTGAGTTCTTTGACTGGAGACCGTGTGGGGCTTGTTGCCTTTGCTGGAGAAAGTCGTGTTCTTGTTCCTCTTACACTTGATTATGGAACTGTGCAAATGATGCTTTCGGAACTTGAACCAGGGTATTTGTTGCCAGGGACAAATTTAGAAAGTGCTATTCGTGAAGGTATGAAACTTTTTAAAAGCGCCAAAACGGCAGGTAAATTTTCTGTAATGGTTCTGATGTCTGATGGAGAAGAATTAGAAAATTCTGCAGTTGTTGCGGCAAAAGAAGCTAGTGAAGCTGGGATTAAAATTTATACGATTGGGATTGGTTCTTTAGAAGGTGTTCCGATTCCTCTCCAATCTGCAAAAGATGGCGAACGTTATAAAAAAGATAGACAAGGAAATATTGTAACAACTCGGCTAGAAGAAAGGACTTTGCAAGAAATAGCAGCAGTTTCTGGTGGCGCTTATTTCCATGCTTCACCAGGAGAGTTTCAATTACAGAAAGTTTTAACAGAAATTGCAAATTTTGAAAAGAAAGAACATGCAAGTGATCAGGCTGAAGGGTATCATGATAGGTATCAAATCTTTTTGGCAATGGCTGCATTGTTGTTTTTAATAGAAGCCTTACTTTCTGAACGAGGGAGAAAACGGAAAGCTTTGAACGGGAGGTTCTCGTGAAAATAGCTGTTTTTGTGTTGTTGAGTTTTGCTTTGTTAAATGCTTCTCCTGTTTCTGAAGGAAATAAACTTTTTGCAAATGGAGATTACGGCAAGGCTCTTGAAAGTTATTTGTCGGCGAGAAAAGAAAACCCCGCTGAACCAGCGCTGTTTTATAATATTGGAACTTGCCAGTATATGCTTGGGAATTACGAAGAAGCTATTAAGGAACTTGAACCAGCTGTGCGTTTCCCGGATTCTTCTTTAGCAGCTAAGGCAGCCTATAATTTGGCAAATGCTTATTTCCGTTCTGGTGAAAAAGCGGAAAGTGCAACTAAGATTGAAGCGTGGAGACAATCAATTGCTTATTTGAAAAAAGCAATAGAACTTGTCCCAAATTATGAAAAAGCAAAAAAGAATATAGAGATTGTTCAAAGGCGTTTAAAAGAAGCTCTTGATGAACAAAAAAACGAGCAACAAGAAAATGACCAAAATAAGCAAGATGAACCAGAAATGAGTGAAGCTGCTAAAGCGGCTTTGGCTAGAGCTTTGCAATTTTGTAAAGAAGGAAAATATGCTCCAGCTAAAGAACTTTTAGAAAAAGTGGTTGCTGAAGATGCGACCGCTTCTAAATTACAAAGTTATGTACAACGCATTGATGATGTTATAGAAATTCAAGCTGGCAGAAAACCTAAAGCGAAAATAGATGCTTCTAACGTTGACAATGATTTGGAGGTTATCTAATGAAACGATTTGCATTGCTTTTAATGATTGTTGTTTCTATGGCTTTTGCAAAAACGGCTTCTGAATATTATAAAGAAGCATCGTTCCTTTATATTGAAAATCGTTTGCCTTCGGCAGAAATTCTCTGTGAAGAAGCTTTAGCAAAATACCCGCAGGATCAAAAACTGCAAATGCTTTTAGACAGGATTCGTGAAGCAAAAGAAGAACAGAAAAATCAGAATCAAAAAAATAATTCAGAAAATCAAAAAGATGATTCTGAAAAAGATAAAAACCAAGACGAACAGAATCAGGAAAATCAGGATAATCAATCTGGTAATGAAAATAAAGAAAATGAAAATTCTTCTGAAAGTTCGTCTTCAAATGGAGAAAATCAAGGCGAAAATAAAAATGAAAACCAGAATAGTTCAAGTGCAGGAATGGGGGAAAGTTCTTCTTCTGAAAGTTCAGAAGGGCAAAGCAATAATGAACCATCTGGTTTGAGTTCGTCTTCTGCAAGTGGAGAAAATCAAGAACAGCCAGAAGCCTATCCAGGGCAAATGACGCCAGAAGAAGCTTCGCAATTATTGAAAGATTTTGATGAACAGAAAGGTGAACGTAAACCCTGGCGACCTGTTCGTGGACAAGCTTATCCAGAAAAGGATTGGTAACTTTTGGAAACTCTCCGTAACATAGCGATTCTTGCTCATGTAGATGCTGGCAAAACCACTTTGTCGGAGAGAATTCTTTTTACAGCTTCTGAAATTAGAAGGCCTGGAGAAGTTGAAGATGGCCTTGCTACGATGGATTATTTAGTTGAAGAAAAAAATCGTGGCATTACAATTGAAGCGGGTATTGCACATTTTGTCTGGCGGAAAATTTGGTTTAATTTTATTGATACGCCAGGGCATATAGATTTTGGAGCAGAAGTTGATTCGGCCTTGTCTGCTGCTGAATCGGCAGTTCTTGTTGTTTCGGCTTCTAGTGGTGTTGAAACGCAGACATTAACGGCTTGGAGAAAACTACAAGCACATTCTTTACGAACCTTTGTTTTTATCAATAAATTAGACAATCCAGATTATTCGTTAGACGAAACATTATTAAGTATTGAAGAGTCCTTTAATGTGCGACCTATTCTGCTTTCTATTCCAGAATATAAAAATGGAGAACTTGTTTCTGTTTTAGATGTTTTAAGTAAAACTCGTTTGATTCATAATGAAGACGGGCGCGAAATTCCAGAGAAATTTTTACCTGGTGAAGAACCTGAAATTTTAAAAAAATTTTATGCAGAGGCTGTTGACTTTGCGTCTAATATTGATGATGTGGTTCTAGAAAAAGCTCTTTCGAATGAAGAAGTTTCTCCGCAATTGCTTATACAGGCATTAGAAAAATTAGTTGTTTCTGGTAAGTATATTCTTTGTTATGCTGGTTCTGCAAAAAAGAATTTTTCTGTACGTAGTTTAATGACTTCATTAACGTTTTTTGCAGCCCCTTGCCCTGCGTTAAATAGCTCAGAACTTGGATTAGTTTTTCGATTGCGGTATTTTCATCATGAAGGTGAAGTAGCTTTGTTTCGTGCGCATACTGGATTGAAAAAAGAAAACTTTCCAGAAGGGTTTGAATTTTTTAGAATGCGTGGGAATTTGCTTTTGCCTGTAATGGAAATAAGACAAGGTGATATTTACGCATTAAAAGCAAAACGCGTTTTAGAATTAGGTGAAGTTATTTCTTTGCAAGGTGAAAAATTGCGTTGCGCTTTAGATTTGAGTGGGCATTACCAACCACTTTTGCAAACACGATTAGAATGTTTAGCAGAAGAAGATTTTACAAAAACGAAAAATGCTATTGCCACACTTTTACGGACAGACCCTTCTTTTAAAATAGACTACAAAGAAGAAACAGGAAACTGGATTGTTTATACTGTAGGTGAAGTACAATTAGAAGTTTTGCTTTCTAGACTAGAACGGGAATTTAAATGTAAAGTTTCTGCTGGAATGCCAGAAGTCACTTATCAAGAGCGATTAAAAGAGCCTATAAAAAATTTCTTTAATAAATGTTGTCTTGGTCCATTTGAAGCATCAGTAGAATTTTCTGCAGAAGATAAAGGTGACTTTTCAAACAATGAAATTTTGATTTTAGGTTGTCCAGAAAGAGACTTGCCGATTGTTTCTGATGCGTTGCAAGAATTGGCTAGAGAAGGAATTGTCGGGAAAGGTAAACTTTGTGGGAGTCGTTTTAAATTGGAATTTTTAAATGTCTCTGAAAATGCTCCTCTTTCTGTTTTACAAAAAGTTTGTACTGATGCGTTTAAATTAGCGATTTTACCCAAGAATATTTCTGTTTATGAACCTATAATGGAAGTTTTTGCAGAAATCCCCGCGAATTATGCTGGGGCTCTTACGGGAGATATTCATTTTAGGCAAGGGAAAGTTTTATCCATTTCAGGTGATGGTAACATTCACTCTTTTTATGCTGAAGTGCCTTTGAAAAATCTTTTTGGTTACGCAACAGCTGTTCGCTCGATTTCTCGAGGAACCGCTATTTACAGCATGCGCTTTTTAGAATATCGTGAAATAAAAGATTAATACAAATACCACTGCCAATATAAAGAATATTTATTTGTTTCTGCATCATATTGGTAAACATCTTCGTAATCGTCTAATTTTCCAAGTTTCCCTTTTGAGAAACAATAGTCAGAAGAATAATCATCATTGCTTAAAACATCTTCGTCAATAACATGAGGACAAACTTTGAGAGAATCAACTCCAGAATTAATAGTCAAGGCGACGGATTTTGTTCCAGACCAAGCAGTTTGGTTTTTGAGGTCTAAAAGATATCCAGTGCTTAAAGATTGAGCTTTAGCTCCATTTTTGTAGGTATAAATGTTAAAATATATTTCTGGATCGCCTGGGTCATCTAAACCATCCCATTCATAAGAACCTTGGTAATAGTCCGTTACTGTAAAATGTAAAGTTTTGGCTTCTTGTAATGCAACACACTGATACCCATAATAACTACAACAATAAGAATCAGGTTTAGAACTTGTACCTAGACGGCATTTTTCAGATTCAGAAACTGATGAACTGGAATAAGAGTTGCCATAATAATACGAACTGCTTGAATATTTTTCCGATGAACTACTATAGCCGTGGGGGCGTGATGCTGCATCTGCACAATCAATAATGGAGGTACAAGATGAACTGCTACTGTAATGTGTAATGTATTCTTCTTCTAAATCTTCTTCTAAAGGACTTACTGGGCTTTCATCAGCACAAGCCATTAAAAATGTGAACGTTAATGCGGATACCACCCAAGAAATAATTTTATTCTTTTTCATATAGCCTCCTAAAATGCAAAGTCTAGACTAAAACGATTCGTGCAATCTTCATCATAGTTAAAGTCATAACCAGAGCGCCAACCAATGCCACCTATTAACCATTGGTATTGGATTGCAAAATGTTTTGTGATTTCAATGCCTATACCTAAAAAGTTTAAAAAGTCAAT
The DNA here is from genome assembly GCA_017631885.1 of Fibrobacteraceae bacterium. Lineage (GTDB taxonomy): Bacteria > Fibrobacterota > Fibrobacteria > Fibrobacterales > Fibrobacteraceae > UBA1765. Next base: position 3,075 of record JAGBSH010000009.1, on the reverse strand, counting down.
ATCGCCACTTTCATAAAATCCATCTTCTGTAGCGTCGTTATATTCATAGACAGCATTATAAAAGTTGTCCACGGGGCTCTGCAATTCCCTTATTTCGTCGATATATTCATAGCCAGTATTATAATAGTTGTCCCCTACGCTCCCAGAGGCATCCATTTCATATTTGAACCATCCATAAATGTATTTTCTTACGTTTAAAGAGAAACTTACAAATGGAGCAAAATATTCGGATAGAGGAATACCAAAACGCACTTCAACAGGAATTTCTGCAACCAGACTTATTTGGTCAACATTAAAATTTAAATAAGAATATCCACCATCAGTCATCGTTACAGATTCTACCAATGCATTTATGCCTAATTGAAAACTTCCCGCTGAATAGAAATACCAACGAGCCAAATACCCTATCCCTCCTATTATACCATCTTCCTCTTCATCAAAATTTTCAAAATAGCTTTGTCTGTCAACATCACCGATATTTAAAGAAATTCCTGAATAAAAAGTTTTTTCTTTTTTATTTTCTTTTAAGTTTTTGGGTTTTTGTGGCTTTTTAGGTGTTACTTTGTTAGGGGTGGTTTGGGGTTTGGGAACTTGTTTTACAACTGGGGTTTCTTTTTTAGGAATGGCTCTGAATTCCACAATGTCTAAAGTTTCTTTACGAAGTGTTATTAGCGTTGAACATTGAGGTACATTATTAAAATACTCATAAATAACTTCCGCTGTTTTTTTTGCTGTTTCTAAATAAAGTAATTTCTTTTCCATTTCTGCTTTTTTTTCGGCTGCTAATTTTTCTTCTGCTTTTTTGGCAAGTTCTGCTTGTAAAATACATTGGCATTGTTCTTCAATTTTATTGCACATTGCAATGAATGAGGTGTCTTGTATTGTTGAATTAGAATCTGTGGGGCACATGGCACAGAATTCTTTACATTCTGCATTCATCGGTGGTAAAACAATTTCTTCTTCAGGTTTAGTTATTGATGAATCTATGGTGGGTTCAGGTTTTTTGTGTTTTTCTAAATAATTTTTGAGACTGTCTTTTGCCATAGGCAATTTGGTGGAATTCATTTTTTTTAAAGTATCGGCTTCCATAAAAAATTCAAAAGCACAAAAACTTTTTTGACAGCTATCTATTAATACATCAGCAATTTTTTGTATTTGAACTTTTTTCAAAGCTAATTTCTGTTCTGCTTCAATGCGTAATCTTTCTTGTTCTGCTGCTTTACGTTCTTCTTCTAAACGAATGCTATCAAGTAGTGCTGTGCAAGAGCAAGTAGAATCAATTTTTGCGCAGGCAGCATCTTCTTGTTTTTCTTTACATTCCGTGCAAAAAGAAACGCACATCGGATTTGCGATAGCATTTGAAACAGCAATAAAAAAAATAATGGCAAAAAGTTGTTTCATTTTTCTTTTCCTTTTAATTGGCGCCGACAATGCGATCTAATGGTTTGATTTTTTTTGATTGTGATTTTTCATCGCAAATATTTTCTTTAATGCATAAATCCATTCGAGTCAAAAAATTTTTTAGAACAAGATTTTTCTTGAAATTTCCTGGTGGATAAGAAATAGACATTAAAACAGTTCCTGATTCGCGGCGAGTAATTTCTGCCCAAAAACTATTGAGCCAGACATTTCCTTTGTCATCGAAATAATAATTGTATGAAAATGTCATGATATTTTCAGCATTTTCGTTCCCTGCAGTAGATGCTATTGAATAACCGGCTTGTAAAAGATTTGTTTGCAAGTCCATTCGCACATTGGCTGGGTCTTCGTTCATAGCTATAGCTAATGAGGAGTGTTGAGTGGGTTTTTCAGAAAGATTAAAGAAAATTTTTGGTCGTTGAACAGAACAGCCTGAAAGAAAATACGAGATTATTAGCAAAACAAAAAGTTGTTTCATACGGCACCCTAGAATAATCCATCTTTCGGAATGTAAAAAAAAAAAAACAAAAGCAAGTAAACTTTTATTTACTTAAAATAAGGCGATTTTGCTTTAAATCCTGGAAATTTTCAATTGTTGTGAAGAGTTGTGAGAAGATTGCTGCTACTATGCATCCCTCAAAGCAAGTCTAGCTAGTGGTTATCTAATAATAAGTTGTCACTTGCGAACTCTGAAAGAGTAAAGTAATCTGTTTGCTAGTTGCGAGCAATCTTTTGCAAGTTTTCGTGACTCTCGCTTGTGGGGTTTGGTAGAAACCCATATCGCTCGGTTCTTGTCATTCAGACAAGCATAAGGAATAAAAAAATGCCTGCGATAGCAGGCAATTTTTTTTTCGGGAAATTTTAATACCAGCGGAATCCTTGGCGTTTCATACAATTGTTTACGAAGTCTCCTCGATTGTTTTGATTATTTCCGCCGGCGGCTTCGTATTCACATTGTGCAAGGGTGTTTTCTGTTTCATACTCGCTTACCCCTTGCTTATGCCATCCAGCAGCACATCCCTCTAAAAGAATAGCAGTTAGAATCACGAGAAAAAGAAATCTTAATTTCATAAAATCCTCTAGTTAGAATATTCGACCACTTCAAATGTAAACAAAAAAAAAACATTGTCAAGTAAAATTTTCATTTACTCAAAAGAAGATTGTTTTGTTTTTAATTTTTTTGAAATTTCAATTGTCTTGAAGAGTTGTGAGAAGATTACTGCCACCATACTATCCTCAAAGCAAGTCTAGCTCGTAACAAAAACCAAGCTGGCCGCGAGGTACAAGGCCTTTCGCCATGACAATTCACACTACGTTCGCGATGACTTATTTTTTTTCTTTGGAGGGGACCCGGCTCGGAGTTGCGAAGGCCGCACGGTCCCCTCCAAGCCTCCCCTTCCTTGGCCGACGCTATTGCAACTTAATTTTATGCGAACTTTGATTTTTGAAAATATTGTTTGTGAAGGATTTTTGTTTTTCCGCTGCACTCGCTTGTGGGGTTTGGTAGAAACCCATGTCGCTCGGTTCTTGTCATTACGAGCCGTGCTGACTGCACGGCGTGGTAATCTCCTTGCTAGAGATCGCCACACTGCGTTCGCGATGACAATCCTACACTTGCCTCGTGGTTCTTGTCACTCGCGATGGAGAGAATCGACA